>NZ_SIJC01000001.1:318720-637440 GCF_010078385.1 Chengkuizengella sediminis | reverse complement strand
CACAAGTACATGATACGGGTGAAACAGAAGAAACATTAACTACGAATATCAAAAAAACGACATTTACAACTTTGTTCAAAAAAGCAAAACCTATTGCTTTTCTTGGAGCTTCTGCTGCGGCTGTAATATTGATCGTTTTTACAGCTTTAAACTCAGGAGATAACCTTATAATGAACGACATGGCGGTAGAACAATCTGCTCCGGAAAGCATCGCAGAAAACAGAGCACTTTCTGAAGAATCTACAATTTTAGATGAGGATAGGTTTGATGCTGATGCAGCTGAAATACCAATACCAAAAATGGATTATGATGATCAAGCAGCACTGAAAATTGAGAGTGAAGAACCTAATGAAAGTACTGAATCACGATCAGGAGAAGTAGGGGAATCAGGATCTGAAGAAGAAGTGAAAATTCCAGTACTTGAAGAAGATACGACGTTATCAATGACATTTTCAGAAGACTTAATTGCTGAAGGAACGGTATCACCAGATGGTCAGTACGTTATAAACACTCGAGTTATAGAGGAAGGAGGAAGTGAGCTTATTGTACAGAAAGTAGATAATCAAGAAATATTATTTACTTTAAAGATTGAGGATAACTTATCCATTACAAAAATAGAGTGGTTAGAGGATAGTCAGTTTATCCTGTTAGAGACTTTCGACGGTGAAAAGAAATATTCTGAACAAATCGATATTTTTAATCCAATGCAACCTTCTTAGTATTGAAAACATAACTTTTTGAACACTTATCCAAAATTTTTAAGAATGTATTCACACTTTTTGCGTAAAATGTATATAGTATATTATTCATTAGTCAACAACGCGAAATTAACCGCGTTGCTGACCACTCCGGTAATACGTTTCTAGGGCTTATTACCGAGTGTTTATATAGATTTTTTGAGGAAGAGATCACTTTAAAATCCATTGGTTTTGAAGTGATCTCTTTGTTATACTATTCTTGGCAGATTAGTTGATTAACAAAGAGTAGATGAGGGATATTATGGAATATAAGGAAGCAGTAAAACAAATAAAACAAAAAAAAATTTTACCTATATATTTATGTTATGGTACAGAAAAATTTTTAATGAACGAATTTATTCAATTTTTAACGAATGAATTTATTGATCCTGTACATAAGGATTTCGCATTAATTCACTTTGATTTAACTGAAACAAGTATTGACCAAGTTGTTGAAGATGTTGAAACCCTTCCGTTTATGGTACCTAATAAATTAGTCATTGCTAAAAACGCAAGTTTTTTGACAGGAACAAGGGATAAATCTAAGATCGAACATCAGATTGAGAAGTTAGAAAAATACATTAACTCACCAGTAGATTATTCTGTATTAGTTCTTTATGTCAATGCTGAGAAATTAGACGAAAGAAAAAAAATAGTGAAGTTATTAAAAAAACAAAATTACATTATTTCATTCCCTTCTTTAAAGCCAAATGAATTATCAAAATGGGTACAAAATAGAGTGAAAAAAAATGGGAGCTACATTTCACAGCAGGCTATTGAAACTTTTATTTTATATGCGGGTACGAATTTACAAACTTTGGATGGAGAGATTGAAAAGTGTTGTTTATTCGCAGGAGTGGATCAAGAAATTACCAGTGAGATGATTCAACAGTTAGTTGTACGCAGTACTGAACAAAACATTTTTATATTAGTTGATGAAATTGTAAAGAAAAAACTTGATAAGGCTCTAACTATTTTTTATACTCTTTTAAAACAAAAAGAAGAGCCGATTAAAATTGTTTCACTTATTGCTAGGCAATTTCGCATTATTTTACAGGTGAAGGAATTATCCAGTAAAGGTTATTCACAATACCAAGTCTCATCGCAATTAAGTATCCATCCCTACGCTGTTAAAATTGCTGATGGGCAAGGTAAACTATATCAAGAAGAGCATCTTGTAGACATATTAGACAAGCTAGCTGAATTAGATTTTCAGATGAAAAGTGGACAAGTTGATAAAGTGTTAGGTGTTGAGAAGTTTTTATTTCAGGTTAATATGTAAGATATCCTCATACTAAAAAACCCGTCATGGAATGGCGGGTTTTATTTTCATAATTTAACCACAAGAGGTACTCGAATCAAATAATTGAACCTTTCACTCTATGAGGATTAAAGAGCATTAACTTTTTTAGTTAAGCGAGATTTTTTTCTAGAAGCAGCATTTTTATGGATTAATCCTTTGGAAGCCGCTTTATCAAGCTTTTTAATAGCGTCAGTTAGTGCTGCTTTTGCACTTTCTGCATTTTGATCATCAATTGCTGTATCAACAGTTTTGATCGCAGTACGTAGTGCAGATTTTCTAGAAGCATTAATTAAACGACGTTTTTCACTAGTTTTTACTCTCTTAATAGCAGATTTGATATTAGGCATGTAGTTCACCTCCTAAAGACCTTGGTGTTACATAAGAAACCGTTCAAAGGTATTCCTAATGACAACTTTAAATATTCTATCATGCAGGTTATAAAATTGCAATACTTGTCATGATGTATAACGAAACAAAATCAATGACAAAATAAGATGGACGTTTTTTTGTACTTCAAAACAGTTTTGGAAGGAGTTAAGTTATGGATACATATTCAGAACGTATTGACCTTGCACTAGAAGCTACCGAATTAGCATCCAATCGTATGGGGGGGCAAATTCCAGGTGTACATACAGAAACTAGATCAGATGAGGGGGTTACTATCACCAAAATTAAAGTTTTAGATGAGGAAGGTTCTAGAGCTATTGGAAAAATGAAAGGTCATTATATTACGATTGAAGTTCCTGGTTTAAGAAAAAAGGATTCTGAACTGCAAAACCAAGTGGCAACAAAACTTGCTAAAGAGTTTGAACAGCTGTTAAAGGACATTAAAATAGAACCAAATGCAAAAATATTAGTTGTAGGTTTAGGGAATTGGAATGTAACTCCAGATGCTCTAGGTCCTATTGTTGTTGAAAATGTGATGGTGACAAGACATTTTTTTGAATTAATGCCGAATCAAGTTCAGGAAGGATATCGAGAAGTAAGTGCAGTAGCACCAGGTGTATTAGGTATAACTGGAATCGAAACAAGTGAAATTGTCCACGGGATCGTTGAAAAATCTAAACCTGACGTAGTAGTAGCCATTGATGCTTTAGCTTCTATGGCCTTAGATCGTGTAAATACAACGATACAAATTGCTGATACAGGTATTCATCCTGGTTCTGGGATTGGGAACAAGAGAAAAGGACTAAATAAAGAAACGTTAGGTGTACCCTGTATTGCAATAGGAGTTCCAACGGTTGTGTATGCTTCCACTATTGTAAATAATAGTATTCAAATGGCGATTAATCATTTTAAAAAACAAACGGACAATACAGAATTTATTTTTGGAGCTTTGGATAAAATGACGGATCAAGAACGATTAAATTTAGTAAGAGAAGTTCTAAATCCCATGGGACATGATTTACTAGTTACACCGAAGGAAATAGATGAATTTATTGAGGATATTGCAAATATTATTGCTAATGGCTTAAATGCATCTCTTCATGAGGCAGTGGATACAGATAATGTAGCAGCATACACACATTAATGATTATAGGAGATATCCATGAGAAAAAAGCTACTATTGTACCTTTTCATTTTTTTATTTTTAATTTTACCCAACAATTCTTTAGGATTAGAAAAAAGGTCAAATCAGAATTTAAAACAAATCGTTATTCAAATACAGAGCTCAGAATCATCCAACCACACGTCCACTTTAGCGATAAGATCCAAAGAATTATTTAAAATGGTTGAGAAAATACTAACAGATAAAGATACAATGAAAACCAAAGTAACATATCATGAATTGTCTGATGCCACGCTAACAATACAAAACAAGAATCAAACAAAAACCTACGTGATAAATGAAATGTTCAATCTAATAGATGAAAAACAGGGTATATTATTACAATTGCCAAGTGATTTTAAAAAAAAATTAAATAAATATGTAAGTATCGTTCGCCAAAAACATTATGGGCAATTAATAACTTGGGATCAGGCAAGGCAAAAATTACCGAAATATTCGATCTTTACAGTCATTGATTTAGAATCAGGATTAAGTTTTAAAGTTCAGAGACGAGCTGGGAGTAAACATGCTGATGTACAACCTTTAACAGCAAAAGATTCCAAAATCATGAAACAGATTTATAACGGACAATGGAGTTGGAATCGAAGAGCAGTATTGATACAAGGCGAAGACTATTCGATAGCAGGTTCAATGAATGGCATGCCTCATGGTGGAGATGGCATACCACATAATGATTTCTCTGGTCATTTTTGTATTCATTTTCTAGGGAGCACAACACATCGTTTAAGAAATGCAGATCCATCTCATCAATCCATGTTATATAAAGCTGCAGGATTGTGGAGACAGTACATTCAAAGTGCGACTCCGAATGATGTCATTGAGAGTTTTTTTATTGCACTGAATCAAAAGGATTTGTTTTTATTAAAGACATTATTTCCCCATAAAAACCATGAACAAATTAGATCCTTTAAAGTGGAGATGGAATCCACCTCAAAAATTCGTAGATTATCTTCATATTCTGAAGAACAACATGAGGATTTGTGGTTAGAAATCCCAATTAAAGTAATTTTGACAACAAAACACAATAAAAACCAGATTGTAGTATATACTTTTCATTTACAAAAAAATGCCATCACAAATGAATGGAAAATATACTATGTGACTAAAAATATTTAAATTGTTATTTTCAAAAGATCACCGACAGGTGATCTTTTGCTTTTTTTGCCTGCACAATTATAACTTTTTTGAATTACAATCCATTTGAAAAATAGGTTCTATCTTTTTTTCAAATTCATAGATTATAAATAGATAGATTCAAATAAGACATGCTGCTTTGGAGGAGAGATTATGAACCAATCTACTATTTTCGGGGTGATATTAAGAGTTTTTATTACTTTATCCTTAGGAACACTCACAATGTTTCTGATGCTTTCCATTGGAAGTTATACTCAATCAAAAATGGTTACATCTCCTATTGTTACAATGCAGGGGTTAGGTACTTCTGTATCAAGTCAATTTTTTGTGGATATGATGGCAGTAGAAATACCACAAATGAAAAGTGGGTTAAATAGCACTACATTTTCTCAAAAAAATGTTCTTAATTTTTTGTTTAGATATATGACTAGCATTAATCCAAATGATCCCAAAAGTTTGCTTGCAAGTGAAGTCCCAGGCCTTGCTTTTGAAAAAGTAGTTTTACTTCGAGGAGGATCAGATAAAAATGATGTAGTAGAACCACTTGATTTACCTCCGACTCATTTTGATTTTAATGAAAACAATGATGAAAATCTTCAAAAACTAGATCCAATTATAGAAACTCAACCCCAAGAGGATACTATAGACCAGACCACTGAACCAGGCTCAAGTGATGACAACTTAAATGTAGAAGATCAAGAAGTTAAAGTTGCAGCGGATGGTAACCCTCTTGTTTTTATATACCATTCACATAATAGAGAATCTTGGTTGACAGAATCGGGTCAAGTTTACGATGGGAAAACGAATGTAACAGCTTTAGGTAAACGATTAGAAAAATCCTTAAAAAATTTAGGAATTGTAGCAGTTAGTTCAGATAAAGATTATGAAGAGAGTGTAGGGGGATACAATTGGAACTTCTCATACAAATATTCTTTAAAAACAGTAGAAGAAGCATTTGCTGTAAACCCTACATTTAATTATTTTATAGATATTCATAGGGACAGCCAAGGGAGAGAAGTAACAACAATCAATATTGATGGAGTTGATTATGCCAAATTTTATTTTATCATCGGAGCAAGTAACCCAAACTGGAGAGCTAATGAAGCTTTTGCGACCAAGATTCATGATGCTATAGAAAAACAATATCCTGGTATTTCTCGTGGTATCTGGTCAAAGTCAAGTACTGATGGTAACGGTGAATATAATCAGTCGTTTTCTCCAAATAGTATTGTTATTGAAGTTGGAGGCGTTGAAAATACGATCGAGGAATCAAATCGGACAATCGATCTTTTAGCAAAAGCTTTATCAGATATCGTTTGGGAGGCTGAGAAGGTAGATACTGGAGTGGGAGGTTAATGTTATGGCTCGATTTAGTATCCAACTATTGCTTTTATTTTTTATTGTTAGTTTTTGTGTTTTTTTTGGTGTTGAGCTTGCTAAACAAGGTATTGAAGAAATTCATGGTCCCTTGGAGACGGGGGCAGAGGAGATTTCCACTTCAAGTGAGATCCAATCAGAAAATCAAAAATCGGATGATGAGATATCCGCTGAAGAAGAGGAGGATTCCCCAAGGTTAAGTTTGACCACTCCTACGGAAGAATCTTCTGGATTAAGTGTTAAAATCGGAAATGTTCTCCAATCGACTGCACATAAAGGTATTGAAGTCATAGTTTCTGTATTTCATGCCCTGTTTTCCTAACCTCCAATTGTAAGCAATGTTCACTTTACATACACTTGTGGTATAATAAAGGGAATGTATATTTGCAAGTAATTTATGGGGGTTTAGCATGACAGACGTACATGAAAGACAAAGTCGTATTCGAAATTTTTCAATTATAGCACACATTGATCATGGAAAATCTACTTTAGCAGATCGAATTTTAGAATTTACAGGCGCGTTAACCTCAAGAGAAATGCAGGATCAAGTATTGGACAAGATGGATTTGGAGAGGGAACGCGGCATTACAATAAAATTACAGGCTGTCCGATTAAACTATACTGCGAAGGATGGTCAGGAATATATTCTTAATTTAATTGACACTCCAGGACATGTCGACTTTACATATGAGGTTTCTCGTAGTTTGGCGGCTTGTGAAGGAGCTTTGCTTGTAGTAGACGCAGCACAGGGCACGGAAGCTCAAACCTTAGCTAACGTGTATTTGGCTTTGGACAATAATTTAGAAATATTGCCAGTTATCAATAAAATTGATTTACCAAGTGCTGAACCTGAAAGGGTTAAGCAGGAGGTTGAAGATGTAATTGGCCTGGATGCAAGTGATGCTGTTTTAGCTTCAGCTAAAGCAGGCATTGGTATTGAAGATATTCTTGAACAGGTTGTATCCAAAGTTCCAGCACCAACAGGGGATGCTAACAATCCATTGAAAGCATTGATATTTGATTCACATTATGATGCATATAAAGGTGTCATTGTGTATGTGCGTGTTATTGATGGATCCATTAAATCAGGGACTAAAATTAAAATGATGGCTACGGATAAAACGTTTGAGGTCATTGAAGTAGGAGCATTTAAACCCAATATGTCTATCGTAGATGAGCTTCAAGTAGGTGATGTTGGTTTTATTGTAGCAGGGATTAAAAACGTCAAGGACACAAGAGTAGGGGATACGGTTACAGATGCCACTCATCCTGCACTAGAAGCATTGTCAGGGTATAGAAAAATTAACCCTATGGTGTATTGTGGATTGTATCCGATCGATACAGCCGATTATAATGATCTTAGAGAAGCTTTGGAAAAGCTAGAACTGAATGATGCATCTTTAAAATATGAACCTGAGACCTCAAGTGCATTAGGATTTGGATTCCGTTGTGGATTTTTAGGCTTGCTGCATATGGAGATTATCCAAGAGCGCATAGAACGTGAGTTTAACATACCATTAATCACTACGGCACCGAGTGTCATATTTAGAGTGACTCAAACTAGTGGTGAAATGATTGAAATTGACAATCCGTCTAACATGCCTGATCCGCAAAAAGTCGATTATATAGAAGAGCCTTACGTGAAAGCTTCAATTATTGTACCTAATGACTTTGTGGGGTCTGTAATGGACTTATGTCAAAATAAACGCGGTGATTTTATCAACATGGAGTATCTGGATACAAACCGAGTACAAGTGATTTATGATATACCACTGTCTGAGGTGGTTTATGACTTTTTTGATATTTTGAAATCCAGTACAAAAGGGTATGCTTCCTTCGATTATGAGGTTTCTGATTATAAAAAATCAAAATTAGTAAAAATGGATATCTTATTAAACAGTGAACAGGTGGATGCTCTGTCTTTTATTGTCCACAGAGATAAAGCCTTTTATAGAGGACGTGCAATATGCGGGAAATTAAAGGATCTGATTCCTCGCCAAATGTTTGAGGTACCTATTCAAGCAGCTATAGGTCAAAAAATAATAGCACGTGAAACGGTAAAAGCAATGCGTAAAAACGTACTTGCAAAATGTTATGGCGGTGACATTTCAAGAAAGAGAAAACTACTTGAAAAACAAAAAGAAGGTAAAAAACGAATGAAACAAGTGGGAAATGTTGAAGTTCCGCAAGAAGCATTTATGTCTGTTTTAAAGTTAGATGAATAGTTAATCTGAAATGGTGATAGAAGATAATGAATGACGGAAGGCCGAGAAAATTCTCTCGGTCTTTTAATTGGAATGAACGAGCATTGATTATATGGGAGAGGTCTATATGGATATTTGGGAATTAATTAAATATATGTTTTTAGGTGTTTTACAAGGATTCACTGAGCCTATTCCTGTATCTTCCAGTGGACATGTTTTATTGGCAAGGCACTGGTTTGGGATAGAAGTTGAAGGATTAAGTTTTGAAATCTTAGTGAATTTTGCTTCCTTACTTGCAGTGCTTCTCATTTATAGATCTGATTTAATTCATATATCAAAACAAAGCTTTAAATTTTTACAAACGAAGGACATCAAATATAAAAAAGATTTTATGTTTGTTGTATATTTATTGATTGCTACTATTCCCGCGGCGATATTAGGAATCACTTTAGAAGACTTCATTTCAGGGGCATTTAATGAAAATGATGTGAAAATTATAGGTGCTGCATTAATTATTACAGGTATAGCATTGTGGTTTATCAGAAATTTAAGAGGCAGAAAAAGCGACCAGAATATTACTTTATTAGACGCGATAATCGTTGGTCTAGCACAAGCTATCGCATTAATACCAGGGATTAGTCGTTCAGGGGCAACCATTGTTGCAGCACTTGCTAGGGGATGGAAACAAGAGACGGCGATGCGTTTTTCTTTCTTTTTGTACATCCCAATCAGCGTTGGAGTCATGGTGTTTGGAATGTCCGATATGATGAGTGAACCCGAAATAGAGTCAAGAATCATTCCTTATGTTCTAGCCTTTCTTGGTGCATTAATTGCTTCATATTTTTCACTGAAATGGTTTATGGGTATTATGCAAAGAGGTAATCTAATTATTTTTACAGTGTATTGTTTAATCGTTGGAACCATTGTTTTATTTTTTTAGCCTATATTAGTTGGTATAACCAAAAGGATGTTGATCATGACTACTTTCAATTCTTCTGCCGCAAAGGCTGTATATATTCATATTCCCTTTTGTAAACATAAATGTTATTACTGCGATTTTAATACGTATGCACTTCCAGTACCACCTATCGATGAATATTTAGTAGCATTGGAAAAAGAACTAAAAGCTACAGTTGAGAAGTTTCCACCAGGACAGATAGAAACGATTTTTGTAGGGGGTGGAACGCCTACGATTTTAGACCCTCAACAAATGAAAAGTTTTTTACAATTAGTGAATCATTATTTTCCAAATCAACATGAACAGCTTGAATTTACAATGGAAGCAAACCCAGGTACTACGGACGTAGAAAAATTAAAAGTCATGAAATCAGGTGGAGTGAACCGCATCAGCTTTGGAGTTCAGTCATTTCAAAATGATATATTAAAGGATATAGGGAGAATCCATGATACTTTTGAAGTATATGAAAGTATCAAAAATGCTAAAGAAATAGGTTTTGATAATTTATCCATTGATTTAATGTTTGGTCTTCCAAATCAAACTTTGAAAAATATGGAAGAAAGCTTAAATCAAGCCTTATCACTAGATTTACAGCATTATTCTATATACAGTTTAAAAGTAGAAGAAAACACAGTTTTCCATTCCTTGTATCAGAAAGATAAATTGCCTCTTCCTGCTGAAGAGGAAGAACTGAATATGTTTTTACTGATTATGAACCGGTTAAATGAAGCTGGATATCAACAGTATGAAATCAGTAATTTTGCAAAACCTGGTTTTGAAAGCAATCATAATAAGATGTATTGGAACAATCAAAGTTATTACGGTATAGGTGCGGGAGCTCATAGTTATATGCAAGGAACAAGATATATGAACGTAAGAGGCGTACAAGATTATTTGGATGCCGTTAATCAAGGGCTTCCTGTAATAGAAGAACATCAAGTTAGTCCAAATGAAGCAATGGAAGATTTTATGATGGTTGGATTACGTTTGATGGAAGGTGTCAACAAAGAAGATTTCATTCAACAGTTTTCACATTCTATGGATCAAGTATTTAAGAAGCAACTGAATAAATTAATCAACCATCAACTGTTAGAATCAACTGAAAACGGGTTTAGATTAACAAAAAGAGGAATATTGCTCGGAAATGAAGTGTTTGCTGAGTTTATTTCTTCACTATAATTTTAAAAAACAAGACTGCTGTGATGAAATTGCTGTGTTAAAAAGACTGGATTCACTTGACAACACATGATTTGATTTGGTATTTTGTTATTAGTGATTAGCACTCGACTTGAATGAGTGCTAACGATAAGGTAAAAGTTCATTTTAATTTTAGTTCTTGAAGAGATTCAATTTTGAGATGTTTTCACTTTTTGGCGTATATTTTATACCTCACTTTTGTGGGTAACAATAAGGAGGGGAAGTAATGCTAACAGAACGTCAGAGAATGATCTTAAGTGCGATTGTGAATGATTATATTCACTCTGCAGAGCCAATTGGTTCAAGAAGCATATCAAAACGCAGTGATGTTGGGTTTAGTCCTGCTACGATAAGAAACGAAATGTCTGACTTAGAGGAAATGGGTTTTTTAGAACAACCTCATACCTCTGCTGGACGTATTCCCTCTCATAAAGGTTACAGATATTTTGTGGATCATCTCATTAGTTTAACGAAGTCAAAAAATCAAGAGATAGTATCTATTAAAAATTATTTTAAGAAGAGACTGAATAAAACAGAAGAAATTCTGCAAGAAGTAGCTTCAATTTTATCAGATATGACTCAATATACTTCCATTGCGCTTGGACCTGAATTATTTAATACAACCTTAAAACATCTTCAATTCATCTCCATTAATGATGTTACAGGTGTCCTCATTATTGTTACAGACACAGGTGAAGTTGAAAATAAGAAGGTTCAAATTCCAGAAGGTATATCCATTGACGAAATTGAAAAATGTATTAATGTTTTAAACAGCAGATTGCGTGGAGAACCTCTCATCTCATTGAAATCAAAACTTTACAATGAGCTAAGCAATGAATTGAAAAAATATGTCAACCAACACCATGAATTAATGCACATGTTAGATGAAGTATTTGAAACGAACAAACAAGAGCGCATTTACATGAGTGGCACAACCAATATGTTAACACAACCTGAATTTAACGATGTGTCAACTGTAAAAAATATTTTAGACTTAATCAATGAAACAGAAACATGGGTCGAACTATTTTCTAATGTACCCAAAGGGATTCAAGTAACAATAGGACCTGAAAATGATGTGAAACAAATTCAAAATTGCAGCTTAATTACAGCAACTTATAAAATGGAAGGTCATTCAATTGGAACAATTGGTATCCTGGGCCCCACACGTATGGAATATGAAAGAGTGATAAACTTATTAAATCATTTAACAGATGACTTAGTTAAATTCTATTATAGATAAGTGAAGATGATAGAAATAAATAATATTATTGGAAATGTATTTATTTCACTAAGGAGGTGATTGTATGAGTCAAACAGATCAAGCAAAAACGAATGAACAAGAACAAATACTAAACGATCAAGAGAACGAAGGTTTAGAAAATATGGCTGATGAAAATCTAAGTGACGAAGAAGAGCAAAACGTAGAAGAACAAATACTTATGGATAAACAAGATATTGATGAACTGAAAAAAAATGCTGATGAAAGTCAACAGAAATTACTTAGAACTCAGGCAGACTTTGATAACTTCCGTCGCAGAACTAGACTGGAAAAGGAAGAAGCTCTAAAATACGCTTCAAAAGGACTCATCGAGCAGCTGCTTCCTGTTATAGATAATTTTGAAAGAGCCATTTCATCAAGTGCTGAAACGAAAGATTTCGATTCATTGATGAAAGGAATTGAAATGGTATTTGATCAAATGAAACAAACATTTGACAGTGAGGATTTAAAACCAATAGAATCCGTAGGTCAACCATTTAATCCAGAATACCATCAAGCTATCATGCAGGTAGAATCTGAAGAACATGAGGAAGGTATCGTAGTGGAAGAAGTTCAAAAAGGTTACATTCTAAAAGATAAGGTACTCAGACCTGCGATGGTTAAAGTAAGTAGTTAATAATACACAAATCATCATGATTAATAAAAATAAAAGTAGGATTATTATAAGGAGGGTTACTCATAGATGAGTAAAGTAATAGGTATTGATTTAGGAACTACAAATTCATGTGTTGCTGTTATGGAAGGTGGAGAAGCGATCGTTATTCCTAATCCAGAAGGGAATAGAACTACACCGTCCGTTATTGGATTTAAAAAAGATGGTGAACGAATCGTTGGTGAAACGGCTAAACGTCAAGCGATCACAAACCCAGATGGAACAGTTATTTCCATCAAACGTCATATGGGAACTGATTTTAAAACTACAATTGAGGGTAAAGAGTATAGCCCACAAGAATTATCTGCAATTATATTACAGAAATTAAAGTCAGATGCAGAAGCATATTTAGGATCAACGGTTACACAAGCAGTTATTACTGTACCAGCTTATTTTAATGATAGTCAGCGTCAAGCAACTAAAGATGCTGGTAAAATTGCTGGACTAGAGGTGCTTCGTATTGTAAATGAACCAACAGCTGCAGCTTTAGCATATGGTTTGGAAAAAGATGAAGACCAAACGATTTTAGTATATGATTTAGGTGGAGGTACATTTGATGTATCTATTCTTGAATTAGGTGATGGATTTTTTGAAGTAAAAGCTACAAGTGGGAATAATCGTTTAGGTGGAGACGATTTTGACCAAGTGATTATCGATCATCTAGTATCCGAGTTCAAAAAAGAACATGGAATTGATTTAAGTAAAGATAAAGCGGCTGTTCAACGTTTGAAAGATGCTGCTGAAAAAGCGAAAAAAGAACTTTCTGGAATAGTGACTACTACGATTTCATTACCGTTTATTACAGTAGTAGATGGAGTTCCTCAGCATTTAGAAGTGAACTTAACTAGAGCGAAGTTTGAAGAATTATCAACAGATTTAATAGAAAAGACGTTAGCACCTACTAGACAAGCAATCAGTGATTCTGGTTTAAGTGCTAGTGAAATAGATAAAATTGTATTAGTTGGTGGTTCTACTAGAATTCCAGCAGTACAAGAAGCAGTAAAAAAATTAACGGGTAAAGAACCTCATAAAGGTGTAAATCCAGATGAAGTAGTAGCACTTGGAGCTGCGGTTCAAGCAGGTGTACTTACAGGTGATGTTCAAGACGTTGTATTATTAGATGTTACGCCTCTTACATTGGGTATTGAAACTGCTGGTGGTGTATTTACGAAGATGATTGACCGCAATACAACAATCCCAACAAGTAAATCACAAGTGTATTCAACATATGCTGATAACCAAACAAGTGTTGAAATCCATGTTCTTCAAGGGGAACGTGCAATGGCAGCAGATAATAAAACATTAGGACGTTTTATGTTAGGAGATATTCCTCCTGCACCACGTGGAATCCCTCAAATTGAAGTTACATTTGATATCGATGCGAATGGAATCGTGAATGTATCAGCTTTAGATAAAGGTACTGGTAAGAGTCAAAAAATCACGATTACTTCTTCCAGCGGTTTATCTGATGACGAAATTGAACAAATGACTCAGGATGCTGAGAAATTTAAAGAAGAAGATGAGAAGCGCAAAGCAGCTGTAGAAGCAAGAAATGAGGCAGATCAGTTAGTTTATACTGCTGAAAAAACATTAAATGATCTTGGAGATAAAGTGGATCAAGCAGAAATTGATAAAACGAACGAAGCTAAGGATAAAGTGAAAAAGGCTTTAGAAGGCGATGATACTGATGAGATCAAAAAAGCTTCTGAAGAACTTACTGAAATAGTACAACAATTATCTGTAAAATTATACGAGCAAGCAGCTCAAGAAGCACAAGCAGCTGAAGGGGCAGATGGAAATGCAGAGCCTGGTAATGCTGCAAAAGATAACGTCGTAGATGCAGATTACGAAGTTGTAGATGAAAAAGAGAACAAATAATCTTAAACAAAAATAAAAGGTTTAAAGAATAGTCAAAGTCAAGCAATATCTTGGCTTTGACTATAAACTTGTATATACAAAGGTAGTTCAAAAAGTCCACTTTTGCCGGCACAGGACGTGCTGGTACTGCGTTAGTCACAGGGAAGTGACTGGTATTAAGTAGTGATCACGAAGTTTTTCGAGGAAGTGGTTTCGACATCGAATAAAGACTATACCCAAAAAAGTGTAGAAGCACGGTGTAATTAAACCTATTACTTTTTCGGGGCCCTAACATTCAAAGAAGCCAGCCCTGTGCTCATGTAATCTAGTGCTCCGTTGTTTTCGGGGTCCCCGAAAAGTATTCGGAATTACATCTATGGGGTTCTTCACTTTTTGGGGTGATCTAAATGTTCGTACAATCTTCTCGGTACTGAAAACTGAACTTTTTGAACACTCATTTAAAGGTTATATGTTTAATTGGAATAGAATGGAGTGAAGTGATGAGTAAACGAGATTATTATGAAGTTCTCGGTTTAGGCAAAGATGTTTCAGGCGATGAAATCAAAAAAGCTTATCGCAAGTTAGCTCGTCAATATCATCCGGATGTAAATAAATCTTCTGATGCTGAAGAGAAATTTAAAGAGGTTAAAGAAGCATATGATGTATTAAGTGATGATCAAAAAAGAGCGACCTATGATCAGTTTGGTCATGTGGACCCCAACCAAGGAATGGGCGGAGCAGGTGGTGCTGACTTTGGTGGTTTCGGTGATATCTTCGATATGTTTTTTGGTGGTGGCGGCGGACAAAGACGTAATCCAAATGCACCACAAAGAGGTGCAGATTTACAATATACGATGACGATTGAATTTAAAGAAGCGGTTTTTGGGAAGGAAACGGAAATTAAAATTCCTCGTACAGAAACATGTGATCGTTGTTCAGGTTCCGGGGCTAAACCAGGTACTAAAAAGGAAACTTGTTCTACATGTAATGGATCAGGTCAACAGGAGGTTGTTCAGAATACTGCATTTGGACGTATCGTAAATCGTCGAGTATGTACTACATGTAATGGTCAAGGTACGACCATTAAAGATAAATGTGGTAAATGTCATGGTTCAGGACAAGTGAAAAATCAAAGAAAAATCAATGTGAAAATTCCTGCTGGAGTAGATGAAGGATCACAAATTAGAATCTCAGGTGAAGGTGAAGCAGGGAAAAAAGGTGGACCTTCAGGTGATTTATATATCGTTTTACGTGTTAAATCTCATGAGTTTTTTGAAAGAGATGGCGATGATATATATTGTGAAATACCACTTACCTTTGCACAAGCGGCTTTAGGTGATGAAATTGAAATCCCCACTCTAACTGAAAAAGTGAAATTGAAAATCCCTGCAGGAACACAGACAGGTACCTATTTTCGTTTGAAAGGAAAAGGTGTGCAGCGTGTTAGAGGATACGGACAAGGTGATCAACATGTAAAAGTGGTTGTTGTAACGCCTTCCAAATTATCCGAAGACCAAAAGAAATTATTACGAGACTTTTCAGCGTTAAATGGAGAGCATACTCATGAAAAACACCAGTCCATTTTTGAAAGAATGAAAAAAGCAATTTTAGGTGACTGATAAATTTATCATTTCTAAATAGAACCAAAAAACCGTGAGAGCAATCTTGCGGTTTTTTTCTTAGAGGGCATACAACAAGTAATTTCGTTACAGAGCAAGGGTTATTTCCGGTCACTGTAAAATCGCAAATTATTGATTAGATCAAAAGGATTATTTGCGATTTTAAAAGCGAACGTTCCACTCCTCCAACAATCCCTTGCACTTCCACTGACTTCTGAAAACCCTCTAATTACTTTTTTTATTAAAGGGGTGAGATGATGGAAATCAAACGAATCAGCAAAGAACAAACTTGGGGTTTGAGACATATAGTCATGTGGCCCAATAAAGAATTCGATTACATAAAATTAGATCAAGATGACTTAGGAATTCATTTTGGACTATTTCAAAAGGGTCATCTTATAACCGTAGTATCTCTTTTCATTGAAAAAAATACTGCTCAATTTAGAAAATTTGCTACACTTCAGAGTGAGCAAGGTAAAGGGTATGGTGGCATGTTGTTACATCATGTTATTGAGGAAGCAAAAAAAATGGGTCTTACAAAGATATGGTGTAATGCGAGGGAAAACAAAACAAGTTTTTATGAGAAATTTGGACTTAAGAAATCCAAACAAACGTTTCAAAAGAGTGGAATAAATTATATTATTATGGAAAGAGTATTGAATTAGGGTAAAGGAGATTAAAATGAGATATGAAGATTTGAAGACATATTGTTTAAAGAAACAAGGAGCTGTGGAAGATTATCCTTTTGGACCAGAACCATTAGTGATCAAGGTAAGCAATAAAATGTTTGCATTGATTTCAGATGGTCAAGAGCATCCTTCCATTAGTCTTAAGTGTGATCCATTTTTAGCAGAAATTTTACGTGAAAAGTATAAAGCAGTTACAGGAGGTTATCATCTAAATAAGAGACATTGGAATACGGTTTTAATGGATGGTAGTATTCCAGATGAAGAGATATTAGAGATGGTCGATCAGTCATATCAGCTAGTATTTAATAGTTTAAAAAAAGCAGATAAACAAATAGTATTGAATTCTTAAAAACTCGCCAATCGGTGAGTTTTTTTGCTGAATAAAATTACTGATTGTTGTAAAACATATATGGAGTTTGAGGAGATTCAGAAAGGAGGGTAAAAATGAATCAAAAAAAGCCAGAGAAAAAGTTACCTATTGCCAGAAATGAAGATGTGGAATTTTCAGAATCATTAGCAGATGAAGATGATTTGAAAGCTCAAGAAAGAGCAAAGGAAGCTGATCAAAGACAAATTAATAAATAGGGAGTTTTTGTTATGGGTAATAAACATATTATTGCTTATTTTGACACAGAAGATCAGGCGGAAGGTGTGGCAATCAAGTTACAAAAATTAAAAACAAAAGATATCTCTGTAGAAAGAATACTAACTGATAAACAAGTAACAGATAATTTTCCAGCAATGCCTCAGAGCCTTGGGAATTATTTTCAAGGATCATTAGGTTTTGTTTATCCGGCAGCATGGGGGTTCACAAACATAGGCAACCAAAACCTTAACTCCAAAAATATTATGCTTAGTTTTGTTACTGCACAAGAATCAATCAATGATGCAATTGATTTTATTCATCAGGGTCGGGGTCAAATAAAATGACAAAAAAAAACATATTAGCGTATTTTAATTCTCCAGAACAAGCAGAAGGAGCTGCAGTGAAATTAAAATCTTTAAGGGCAAGCAACCTCAATATAAACCGCTTTAGTAAATATCAAGGGGAAGGGATAACTAAAATATCAAATCCAGTGAATGGGGATACTACGAGTATAGGAAAGTTGTCCTTACATGCTGATTTTAGCGAGCCAGATGCTGGCATATTAGCTGCGGCTGATGTAAGTGCAAGTGGAATGAGTGATGGAGGGCAAGGAGCCCCAACTGGTAAAGATATTTTATTAACTGTAAGCATAGATGAGGCTCAATATCAACATGCACTTCAAGTTATTGAAGTTTGTGGAGGTATGGTATAGATACTTAAAAAAGTAAGTGATTAGTACTTGCATACCTAAACAGTCAAAAGCCCTACTTGACATAGCAGGGCTTTTATTTTATCTAAAATTATTACTGTGTTAAATGTTGTTCTAATAACTTGTCTAAAGATTTTGCTACTTCAGAAGTATATAAATAATTAGCATCATCT
Organism: Chengkuizengella sediminis; assembly: GCF_010078385.1. NCBI lineage: Bacteria > Bacillati > Bacillota > Bacilli > Caryophanales > Paenibacillaceae > Chengkuizengella > Chengkuizengella sediminis. Next base: position 619,393 of record NZ_SIJC01000001.1, on the reverse strand, counting down.
AGGTTCTGTAAATACTCTTTTATAATAAGAGTGGTACGTGAATCAGGATATGTTTCAATCCATTGTGTATAGTTATCAATGAGTTCTTGATTGAATTTTTTTGATTCTATATCATATGCTGGTGAGTTAGGTAATCCTTGTAAATATGGTATCAAATAATTTAAGTACATTCTTTCTACCACATTTGCTCTGACTGACTCTGGATAAGAGGATAAGAATTTTTCAGTATGAGCTAAACGATCTGAGAGTTCGTCCCACGTAATGGTTAACATTAAATCTTCCTCGTATAGTTCTGAAGATTCCTTCGCTTGAATCGTAATATATTCAGACATTTCTTCAGTCACATTCACTTTGTATTTTTCCATTTGAGTATAATCAATTTTAATTGAATAAAATCCTTTTAATAATTCGATTTTATATCCATTCTGTACGATTTCAGATAATTCTTCTTTTAGTGTTTCATCTTGTATTTCTTCAATCTCAAAAGTGTTTTCATTGAATATTTCCTCTAGTGTTAATTGAACCTCATCACCTTGTAGAACTTGACTAAAGTCTTCAAATTGTGCTGATAACTGATCCTCTATACCTATTAATAAATTCGTAAGAACATCCTTAGAAATATTATCTAATTGTTCATCTATGAACTCATATAATTGACCTGGTTTTGTATTATCTTCAATGAGTTCTTGAAATTCAACCGTTATTTTGAAAGACTGTTCATCAGTTTGATTTTCTCCAACAGGTTGATCTGTTAGATCTTCATTAGTACAACCTATTACAGTGATAAAAATGATAACTAATAAAATATAAAGCAAGTTTTTGATACTCTTTAACATGGTGTCTCCTCCTGATGTCTTCTATATCTATTCCTGATGTAGGATTTTACCACGATTGCAAACTATTTTCAATACAATTCATTATTCCATTTAATATACAAAAATATGAATGGAATTGGATTTTGTCTTAAGATGAAACTATGATAAAATAATAGGTCAGATAAAATAAGTGCGGAGGGTTAATGATGAATTGGTACGAAATATGTATTTATACAACTGAGGAAGCTAGTGAGCAAATATCAAATTATTTTCATGAAAACGGAGCTGGTGGAGTTTCAATAGAAGAATCAGGGTCTTTGAATAAAGAAAGAGATACTTCTTTAGGTCAGTGGTATGAAAAACCTTTAAATGATTTCCCAGAAGGAGATGCAGAAATAAAAGCCTATTTTCCAGAAGAAGTTGATATGGATGAACTTCTGATGGGCATAGAACGTTTTGTTAAAAACTTAATCGAATTAAATATTAACGTAGGAAAAGCGGATGTGAAATCACAAGTAGTAAACGAAGAAGATTGGGCAAATGCTTGGAAACAATATTTTAAACCTGTTCGTATTACGGAAAAGATTACGATTAAACCTACCTGGGAAAATTATGATGCAGATGAAAATGAGTGTGTGGTTGAGCTTGATCCAGGGATGGCTTTTGGTACAGGAACTCATGCAACTACATCCTTATGTTTGAAAGCATTAGAAAAAGCACAAGTAGAAGGCAAAAACGTCATAGATGTCGGGACAGGTTCTGGTATATTATCCATAGCAGCTATGAAATTGGGAGCGAATCAAGTGTTAGCTTTGGATTTAGATCCAGTTGCAGTTTCAAGTGCAAAGGAAAATGTACGTATCAATCAATTAGAACAAAAAATTACTGTGCAACAAAGTGATTTGTTACAAGTCTTTCAAAAAAATCAAAATAACACTGATCAACCAAAGACACAGATTGTTGTAGCAAATATTTTAGCAGAAATTATATTAACGTTTATTGATGATGTATACCATGTTTTGGAACATAATGGATTATACATTGCTTCAGGAATTATAAAACAAAAAGAAAAAGATGTAATACAGGCATTAGAAGAAGCCCATTTTGAAATTTTGGAAAAACTTGAGCAGGAAGATTGGGTTGCTATCATTGCAAAAAAAAGATAGGAGAATACTATGGAGTTTTTGGATCTTTTGATTTTTTTTGATTTAGATGAACTGCCATTTGTTTTATTAGCATTTTTATTTGCTATTACCATACATGGATTTACACAGGCCTTTACATCGAATAAGTTTAATGACCTAACTGCTAAAAAAAAGGGAAGAGTTACTCTTAATCCACAGACTCACCTTGATTCTTTAGGGATGCTTCTATTTCTTTTTGCTGGTTTTGGTTGGGGTAAACCTGTTCCAGTAAATAGACATCATTTTAAAAAACCGAAACTCATGGGGGTAATCACATCTCTCGTTGGACCACTCAGTAATTTGTGTTTTGTCTTGATTGGTTTTTTATTTTGGTATTTATTATTTATGGATTCGATTCATGTATGGTTTTCACCTGAAGTTTTTAATGCCTTAAATACCTTTTTAGAATGGTTTATACGAATTAATCTCTTGTTACTTGTATTTAATTTCATCCCTCTTCCACCATTGGATGGTTATAGGATATTAGAGGACATAGCTCCAAATCATGTTCGAGCAAAAATGACAACTTTTGAACCATACTCTATTTACATCTTTTTATTACTAGCTTTTATTCCGCCACTTAGAATGGTGACTATCCAACCCATATTGGACTTGCAATTTGTTATATATCATGTACTAGATCGTTTTTTTGCTGCCATTTTTTAAATCTAACTTATTTTATGGTAAAACTAAACAAATGTGGCGTAATCAGCTTTGTTTGTAGTAAGATATATTTTGGGTATTTATATATAATAATTATTAGAGGTTGGTAACATGCAGCGATATTTTATTTCAAAAAATCAATTTGTTGAAAATAAAGTTCACATTGTAGATGAAGATGCGTTTCATCTTATCAAAGTAATGCGAGCAAAAATTGAAGACCAATTTATCGTTAGCGATGGAGAGACACGTGACGTTTTGGTTGAAATAGAAGAGATGACAAAAAGTAAGGTCATAGCTTCGATAATAAAAGAATTAGATCGGACCAACGAACCGATTATAAATGTTTGGATTGCTCAAAGTTTACCTAAAGGTGATAAAATGGATACCATCATTCAAAAGAATACAGAAATTGGTGCAGTACAATTTATTCCTTTTATTTCGAAGCGAACGATCGTACAGTATGATCAGAAAAAAACGAAAAAACGAATGGAACGTTGGAATAAAATTGCAAAGGAAGCTGCTGAACAGGCTCATAGAAACATAGTTCCCCAGATTAAAGAAATTAGTACTTGGAAGGAACTTCTAAAAACTATTCCTGAAGTTGATGCAAGTTTTGTTTTTTATGAAAATGAAGATCAAATCTACTTAAAGGATATAATAAATAGTAAGAAAACTGATCATGATACAACTCCAACCTTTTTAATGGTAATAGGACCAGAGGGTGGATTTACTGAAAAAGAAATTTTACTGCTAGAAGAAGCAGGATGTCATATCGTGAGTTTAGGAAAAAGAATATTAAGAACAGAAACAGCAGCCATGGTAGGGCTGACGTGTTTGTTATATGAATACGGTGAGATAGGAGGATCTTAACATGAAAAAAGTTGCGTTTCACACATTAGGGTGCAAAGTGAATTTTTATGATACAGAAGCGATATGGCAGCTTTTTAAAAATGAAGGATACGGACAAGTAGACTTTGACGATACAAATGAAACAGCGGATGTTTATGTGATAAATACATGTTCTGTAACAAATACAGGCGATAAAAAAAGCAGACAAATGATTCGTAGAGCAATTCGTAGAAACCCAGAGGCAATTATAGCCGTCACAGGTTGTTATGCTCAAACGGCATCAAAAGAAATCTTAGAGATCGATGGTGTTGATCTTGTCATAGGTACACAAGATAGAGAGAAAATAATGGATTATGTCAAACAAATCCAAAAGGAAAGACAACCGATTAATGCTGTAAGAAATATTATGAAAACTCGTAACTTTGAAGAATTAGATGTACCAGATTTTTCTGATCGTACTAGAGCATTTTTGAAAATACAAGAAGGCTGCAACAATTTTTGCACATTTTGTATTATTCCTTGGACACGTGGATTAAGTCGCAGTCGAGATCCTGAGGATGTGATCAAACAAGCAAGAAAGTTAGTAAACTCTGGTTATCAAGAGATTGTTTTAACAGGGATTCATACGGGTGGATACGGTGATGACTTAGACAACTATAAATTAGCTGATTTATTATGGGATTTGGATAAAGTAGAAGGTTTGAAACGTATTCGAATTAGTTCCATAGAAGCAAGTCAGATTACAGATGAAGTGATTGAGGTATTAAAAACATCAGATAAAATGTGCCGTCATCTGCACATCCCATTGCAGGCCGGGGATAATGATGTTCTTAAAGCGATGCGTAGAAAATATACCATTGAAGAGTTTGGGGAAAAGATAAATAAAATTCATGAAATTATGCCAGACGTTGCAATTACGACAGACATCATCGTAGGGTTTCCAGGGGAAGACGAAGAAAAGTTTAATAACAGCTATAAGTTCATAGAAAAGTGTAAATTTTCTGAGCTGCATGTATTCCCTTATTCTAAACGTACAGGTACTCCCGCGGCGAAGATGGATCAGCAAGTGGATATGGAGGAGAAAAATCGTCGTGTTCATGAATTGATTGATCTATCAGAAAAAATGCAATTTGAATATGCAAAAAAATTCGAGAGTCAAGTAATTGAAGTAATTCCAGAGACAGCAAAAAATAATGAAGATACTCAAGTCATTACTGGGCATTCAGATAACTATTTACAGGTTATAATGGAGGGTACTGATGATTTAATAGGAAAAGTGTGTAAAGTGAAAATTACCGAAGCTGGAGTGAATGAATGTCAAGGTAAAATCGTAAGAGTTTTAGAGCCTTCGAATGTGAATGTTGTATAAATTAATAAGTTCTTAGAATAACGGGATTGAAGTTTTGTTAGACCCCATATAAAGGTGATTCCTAACTTTTGTGGGGTTGAGTCAAGGGGAATTATTATTGAGGTGTGGTGAAAGATGAATATGAAAACAGAAGTTTCAGCCGGTGGTGTTGTATATAAATATGACAATGGTAAATTACTCATACAAATGATACAGGATCGCTTTGGAATAACGACTTTAGCTAAAGGTAAGATGGAGCAGGGGGAAACGATAGAACAAACTGCTCTTAGAGAGATTGAAGAAGAAACAGGTATGAAGGGTACAATCAAGGAATCAGTTCCTCTGAAGATTGTTAATTATCAATATGATTCACCTCAATTAGGCATTGTGGATAAGGAAGTTCACTATTTTTTAATTGAAGCCAAAGAGGGAATTTTACAAGCTCAGGTAGAGGAAATATCTGATGTAGAATGGTTGACTCCAGAAGAAGCTTGGCACAAACAATTACATAATGGGTATGATAACAATAATGATGTTTTACAAAAGGGATTAATAAAATTAGGATATGAGGTGCAAAGGAATGAGTAAACCTATTGATGTATCACAATTACCAAAATATATTGATCATACATTATTAAAAGCAGATGCAACGAAAGCGCAAATTGCAAAGTTATGTGAGGAAGCGAAAACCTATCAGTTTTTCAGTGTATGTGTAAATAGTTACTGGGTTCCAACCTGTAGAGAACTATTAGAGGGATCAGAAGTGAAAATAGCAGCAGTCGCTGGGTTTCCTTTAGGAGCTAATTCTAGTAAAACCAAAGCTTTTGAAGCGGCTAACTGTGTAGAAAATGGGGCTAAGGAAATTGATATGGTACTTGCAGTTGGTTCTATGTTAGATGGAGACACTGATACCGTATTTAAAGATATTCAAGCAGTAACAAAGGCGGTTGAAAATAAAGCGATCGTGAAAGTGATATTAGAAACAGGTTTTCTAAATAATGATCAGATCAAGGAAGCGTGCCAATTATCTGAGCAGGCTGGAGCACATTTTGTAAAAACCTCAACTGGTTTTGGACCAGGAGGAGCAACTGTGGATCATGTACGATTAATGAGAGCAACAGTTTCTGATAAAATGGAAGTGAAAGCTTCTGGTGGAATTCGTGACTTAACGACAGCATTACAAATGATCGAAGCAGGTGCCACTCGTTTAGGTGCTAGCTCAGGTGTATCGATTATGAAAGGAACATCTGGTACGAGTACTTATTAATTTCAGAAATCTTTAAATAAAGAAAAACGAAAGACGTCTCTGGTGAGGCGTTTTTTACTTTCTACATTTTATAAGATGAGCACTATTAATAGCTTTGATAATTGAATAAAGTGCTTACGTTTTTCCGTTGACAATTCATATAAACCAAGCTAGAGTAAATATTAGTAAATTCATAATATTCAGACTTCATCATTCTATCTTGGGAGGGTTATAATGAGTGGAATTTGGATAGCTGTTTTTGGAATTCTGATGTTCACAGTAGGTTATCGTTACTATTCCAAATTTGTAGCAGAAAGGATTTATCGATTAGACCCAAATTATGAAACACCAGCACATAAGTTTCAAGACGGAGTAGATTTTGTTCCAACGAATAAATTTGTACTATGGGGTCATCACTTTACCTCTGTGGCTGGTGCGGCTCCGATTGTAGGACCAGCAATTGCAGTGTACTGGGGTTGGTTGCCTGCTTTAATATGGGTAACTTTTGGTACTGTTTTTGCAGCTGGAGTTCATGATTTTGGTGCGTTAGTATTGTCCGTTCGTAATAAAGGGCAATCGGTCGGTACGATTGCTAGTAAATTAATAGGCAAGCGTGCGAAAACATTATTTTTGTTCATTATTTTAATTCTAGTGTTAATGGTTAATGCGGTATTTGCATGGGTCATTTCTAGATTATTCATTTCATATCCGGCCTCAGTTCTTCCCGTATTTCTTGAAATCCCACTAGCAGTATGGATTGGTTATAAAGTTTATAAGAAAAAAGGCAGCATGTTATTACCTTCCATTATTGCTTTAGCCGTAATGTATATAACTGCAGTGATTGCAAGTAATGTACCCGCTTTACAAATTGATCTTGTTAGTTACTTTGGAGGAGAAGAAAGTCAGACTTTGTTTGGATTAAATGGATTATCCATGGCATTTTTTATTTGGATTATCGTACTTATGGTTTATGCTTATATTTCATCTACTCTTCCAGTTTGGAAGTTATTACAACCACGTGATTACATCAATTCTCATCAGTTAGTGGTTGGTTTAGCTATATTGTACTTAGGTTTGTTATTTTTAAATCCGACTGTGACAGCACCGATGACGAATGGTAAAGCTGAAGTTTCCTGGTTCCCTCTTTTATTTATTACTATCGCATGTGGAGCCATATCTGGTTTCCATGGTCTTGTTTCCTCGGGGACTTCATCAAAACAACTCAACAAGGAAACAGATGCTCGTTTCGTTGGATATTTTGGGGCAGTAGGAGAAGGTACATTAGCTTTAATTGCAATTATTGCAGTAGTTACATTCTTTGCAAGCCCTGGTGATTTCACTGCAACATATAGCAGCTTTCAAAATGCAAGTGCAGGTGGACTAGGTGCATTTATAGGTGGTGCAGGTCAACTTGCTACAGGTTTATTTATTCCTGAAGGTATTGCTTCAACAATTGTAGCTGTAATTGTGGTTAGTTTTGCAGCTACAACGCTAGATACTTCAGTACGTTTAATGCGTTATATTATTGCTGAATTAGGTAGTGAATATAAAGTATCGGCATTAACAAGAACTCATGTAGCAACATCCATCGCTGTTATCTCAAGCGCAGCTCTAGTTTTACTCCCAGAAGGACCTAAAGGTTTTGGTTCAGGTGGTTACTTATTATGGCCTCTATTTGGCACATCAAATCAGTTACTAGCAGGTATAACTTTATTACTTATATCGATTTGGTTGAAAAATCAAAATAGAAATTATCTAGTTACATTAGTTCCAATGATATTTTTATTATTTATGACTTTGTGGGCAATGATTCAGCAAGTTGTATTTGATTGGTCAGGGCTTGGAGAAACAGAAGGAAATATGTTGCTCTTTATTTTTGGCTCTCTCATATTAGGATTTACACTATGGATATTATTAGAGGCAATTTCAGCTCTTTCTACAAAAAACAAATTTTCAGATATAGATTATAAAGCATAAAAATTAAAACAAACAGGATCAGATCACTCAATAACTGGTCCTGTTTTTTTGAATTAAGTAGAGAAGGGAGTGTCCATGATGAAAATAAAAAATTCTTTTAAAAAACTTATACAAGGATATGATGAGATGTTAAGCTTGTCTCATCGAACTGAAATAGCACGAGAATTAAGAGATGAAGATGATTTATTTTTATTTTTATGTTTTTCTGAAATGTTTGGTATTCCGAATCCAGCATTTTATTATACGTTAGAATTATATCCCTATATGCTTGAAAAGTTTCATGATTGGCACTTAAGAATGGGGATGGAAAACTCGCCATTAGATGGAGTGAGATGTTGTTAATTTTAATATGTGAATAGAAAGGTAGGGGAAACAGAATGAATCAATTATTAAACAAAAAAATTATATTTGTTGGAGGTAAAGGAGGAGTTGGAAAGTCAACAAGTGCCTCTGCCATTGCTATGGGATTTGCGAAAGCTGGGAAAAAAACACTTTTAATCTCAACAGATCCTGCTCACAATACAGGTGACATTTTTCAAATAAAAATAAATAATACTCCTACCAAAATATTGAAAAATTTATCAGGTATTGAGGTTGATTCTGAACAAGAAACAAAAAAATACATAAAACAAGTAAAAATGAATATTCAAGAGGTTGTGAAAGTGAAGATGCTTGAAGAAGTACATCGTCAGATCGATACTGCTGCAAGTGCACCAGGTGCAGAGGAAGCTGCATTGTTTGATAGAATAGTTTCCATTATTTTGGATGAACAAGATCATTATGACCTGTTAATATTTGATACGGCTCCGACTGGACACACGATAAGGCTGCTTTCCTTACCAGACCTGCTTGAGGTATGGATAAATGGGATGTTGGAAAAACGAAAATCAACAACAGATCGATATTCAAAATTATTAAATGATGGAGAACCGATAGAAGATCCCATATATGAGGTTTTATTAAAGAGAAAACAGCGTTTTTCTGCTGTACGTTCAGTTTTATTAGATGGAACAAAAACGGGGATAGTTTTTGTACTGAACCCTGAACGATTGCCAATTGTTGAAACAGAAAAAGCAATCTTGTTATTAAAACAGCATGATCTACAAGTTCAATCACTTATCGTCAATAAAGTATTACCTGAGGAAGCAGATGGACAGTTTTTAGAACAAAGAAGGAGGATAGAGAAGAATTATTTAAGTGAAATAGAAACACGTTTTAGTGCACAGTCAAAAATTTATGTTCCTTTGTTTGCAAATGATATATCTTCAATCGATGATATTCAAAAAATATCATCCTATATAGCTGGTTAATTTAATAAATGAATGAACAAAACTAACTTTCCATTCTCTTAATAAAAGATAAGTAACAAAACGGTAAAGCAATTAAAGAACTAACAACATTATAAATGGTCTGAGCATGAGCTATTTGCTCGGATGGGGTGGAGGAGATAGAAGCAGAAATGTTAGCTAGTAATGACAGTAATGGGAAAAACAAAATAGCGCCCCCAACATTTAAAATAACATGTGACAACGCAACAAATTGCCCCGATTTACTTCCTCCTACACTTGCAATCAATGATGTTACACATGTTCCAATATTTGCTCCTACAATAATGGCAATGCCTAATTCAAGTGAAAAAGCATCTAATGTAATTAAACTCATTGTAATGGCAACCATTGCTGCACTGCTTTGAATAATCGCCGTTATACACATACCTGCAATGATACCCCATAATAAACTTTGCTGAGATTGTTCCAAAAACCAAGTGAACATCCCTCTTGACTGTAAAGCTGGAACCATAACCTGCATGATTTCCACACCTAATAGTACACATGAGAATCCCATAATTGCTAAAGAGATATATCTTAAAATCAATACGAAACGAATGAAACTAGTTGGTTCTTTTTGTTCTTGGAAAAACCAACTGAACATCCAAATGATAAAACATATAATAAGCATTGGGAGTGCAAGATGGCTAATATTTAATCCTATTAATTCTGTTGTAATACAGGTACCGATATTTGTACCTAATATAATTCCTAATGTTCTTGGGAAGGTCATTATTCTAGCATTCACCAAACCAATTGTAATTACTGTAATCGCACTGCTACTTTGTAAAAATGCTGTTAAAGCAGTCCCTGTCACCATCCCCCTTAGAGGTGTCTTCGTAAACCGTTCTAAAATATTTTTAAGATGAGAGCCCGCCCAGTTATGTAAAGCTAACTCCATAATTTTCATTCCAAATAAGAACAAACATAATCCAGCAAATAAAGGAAGTAATATATCATTTATCATTCTATGAAAATCCTCTCCAAAAAGATATACTTATATAAGAACTTTAATAAGTGACTTTTTAATGGCTCTGGGTCCCCGGAAAGTATTTGGAGTTAGCGACTATGACTATCTTCATTTTTTGGGGTGTAACTATATATATGAAAAATAATAGACAAGCATGACAGCAGCAACTGAACAAGAGCATAATTATGGAATTATAATTGAAATACAATGGATTAATTGCTGGTATTTCAATTTGTTTTGAACTAGGGGGTTATTAGGTTGTCAGTTCAATTTGTAATTGGTAGAGCAGGGACTGGTAAAAGTCAGTTCTGTATAAATGAAATTAGTAAGGAGTTAAGAGAGAATCCAATGGGAGATCCTCTCATAATGTTAGTCCCTGAGCAGGTCAGCTTTCAAATGGAACATGCGATTGTCACAGCACCAGATCTAACTGGAATGATGCGTGCTCAGGTTTTAAGTTTTCGAAGACTAGCTTATCAAATTATGCAGGAGACGGGAGGTACAACACTTTCTCCTATAGATGATACAGGTAAAAAACTACTATTATATAAAATCTTAAAAGAACATACTAGTAAGTTGAAATGTTTTCATCAATCTGCCAGAAAGATTGGTTTTTTAGATGAGATAAATGATTTATTTAATGAATTTAAAAGATATTGTGTAACGTCTCCAAATATAAAAAAATATTTACAAAAATTTGAGGATCAGTTCAAAGGTGAAGACCAAACTTTTGAGGATAAATTACATGATATTCATTTGTTATATGAACATTATGAAAACTTGTTTCAATCACAATATATTGATGCAGAGGATTATCTAGATTTATTGGCCAACCAAATTAAAGATTCACAATACATAAAACAAGCAGAACTATGGGTGGATGGATTTCATGGTTTCACACCATTAGAATTTAAAATCTTAGGACAGATTCTTCAAACTGCAAAAAAAGTGAAGATAACACTTACAATTGATCAAGAATATCAAATACAGGATGAAACAAACGAATTACATTTATTCCATCCTACAGCTAAAACCATGATTCAACTGCAAAAAATGATTCAGGAATTTAATCTTCAACAAAAAGAAACAATCATATTAAATCAAACAAAACGTTTTATTAATAATGCACCTATTGCTCATTTAGAACAGCATATAGAAACAGGTCAAAAGTGGACAGGTCAAGATGTTAACGAACATATAGAATTACATGCTGCAGTTCATCGTAGAGCGGAAGTTGAAGGAGTAGCTCGTCAAATGGTTCAATTGGTGCGTGAACAAGATTATCGCTGGCGAGATTTTGCAGTATTAATAAGAAATATGCAGGATTATCAAGATCTCTTCGCTACTATTCTTTCAGATTATGAGATTCCGTATTTTATTGACGAAAAACGTGAAGTGATGAATCATCCATTAGTTGAATTCATTCGATCTGCGTTAGAAATCGTGAATTATTATTGGAAGTATGAAGCCGTTTTTCGCTGTATAAAAACAGGGTTTTTCCAGCCGATTGAGCAGTCGGATGATCATGAATCTCAATTTTATACATTTGATGAATTAGAGAACTATGTTTTAGCTTTTGGCATTCAAGGTTCTAAGTGGACAGATAACACGCCTTGGAAATATAAAATGAAATCACTAGAAGATGAAGAACAGTTCACAAATAAAAAAGAAGAAGCCCTGTTTTTTAAACGTTTGAATCTCACGAAAGACCTTGTAGTACAACCGATTCTAAAGCTTCAAAATCAAATGAGTAGGGCTAAAAAAGTACGTGAAAAAGTTTCAGCACTTTTTGAATTGATGGAATCTATGCATATTTATGAGAGATTGGAGCAATGGAGTATAGAAAGTTTAGAACAAGGAGAGACGGAGCAATCCAAAGTTCATACCCAAATATGGGGTAATGCAATGGATGTGTTTGATCAGCTAGTAGAAGTGATCGGTGAAGAAGAAATCACAAACGAATTATTTGCGGAGTTAATCGATACAGGATTAGAAGGGATAAAGCTGGGACTTGTTCCTCCATCTATAGATCAAGTATTAGTTGGAAGCATGGAACGCACACGCTCCAGTTTAATTAAATATAGTTTTTTGGTTGGGTTAAATGATGGCATTCTACCTGCGACAATGAAAGAAGATGGGATGTTAACTGAACATGAACGTGAATTTTTACTAGAGACTGGAATTGAACTAGCCCCTAACAGTAGAAAAAAACTAATGGAAGAACAATTCTTAATCTATACAACATTAACAACAAGTAATGATAAGTTATGGATTAGCTATCCTATGGCTGATGAAGAAGGGAAAACACTCTTATCCTCTGAGGTTGTATTTAAAATCAAAAAAATGTTTCCAGATCTTGAAACAAAACTTCTTTTAGCTGATCCATCTGGTTTAACTAATATGGATCAAATCATCCCATTTTTTGAGCACCCAGAGCGTGTTTTATCTTATTTGATGGTGCAATTACAGCAATGGAAAAATGGAATTCCGATATCTGATATATGGCAGCAAGTTTTTCAATGGTTTCATGTTAATGAAAAGTGGAAAGACAAATTGGAACGTTTATGTTACGGTGTTTTTTTTACAAATGAAGAGCAATCCTTATCGTTGGATACAGGTTTAAAAATATATGGGGATAAGTTATATTCCAGTGTGTCTCGAATGGAGAAGTTTATTTCATGTCCGTATGCGCACTTTGTTTCTTATGGATTACAATTAAAAGAAAGAAAAGTTTATCGTTTAGAAGCACCAGATATTGGACAGCTTTTTCATGCTGCGTTAAAGATGATTTCTGAGCAATTACTAGAGAGTAAGATGAAATGGTCTGATTTATCCAAAGAGGACTGTATTCAACGTGCACAACAAACAGTGGAGCTGTTATCTCCCAAGTTACAGAGTGAAATCTTATTCAGCTCTAAAAGGTATTTATACATTACAAAAAAATTAACTAACATTATCAGCCGAGCAACATTAATATTAAGTGAGCAAGCCAAAAGATCAGATTTTGAACCGATTGGTTTGGAAATCGATTTTGGTTTAAATGGCACATTACCCCCCTTAAAGCTAGAGTTAGATCAAGGATATGAAATGGAGATAAAGGGGAGAATCGACCGCGTTGATCGCGCTTATAATGATCAAGGGGTTTTACTCCGAGTTATTGATTATAAGTCAAGTGAAAAAACTTTAAATTTGTCAGAGGTTTTTTATGGTCTGTCCTTGCAAATGCTCACGTATCTAGATGTAATCATTACTCATTCTGAAAAATGGTTAGGGGAGCAAGCGAAACCAGCAGGTGTATTATATTTTCATGTACAAAATCCAATGTTGAGTTTATCAAATCACCTTTCCCCTGAACAAGCAGAAGAACAGTTGTTTAAACGTTTTAAAATGAAGGGCCTTTTGCTTGCAGATGAAGATATGGTGAAAAAGATGGACTTACAATTAAATAGTGGTCATTCAAATATGATTCCAGTAGCTGTTAAGTCTAAAGGTGGATTTTATAAAACATCTTCAGTTGTAGAACAAAAGCAATGGGAGCAGTTAAGAGGTTATACAAGACAAATGATGGTTAATATCGGTTCAGAGATTATGAATGGAAATGTTGGTATCAAACCGTATCGAATGGCTAAGAAAATGGCTTGTACTTATTGTGAATATAAATCGATTTGCCAATTTAATACTTTATATGAAAACAATGATTATCGTGAATTACAAATGAAATCCAATGATGAGGTATTAGCAACAATGGAGCAAGAAACTGAGGAAAGAGGTGAGTCGACGTGAATTCAGTACCAAAACCAAAAGGTAGTTTTTGGACAGAAGATCAATGGTTAGCCATTTCAACTAGAGGAGATAATGTACTCATTTCAGCAGCAGCTGGATCAGGAAAAACAGCTGTTCTTGTAGAACGCATTATACGTCTGATTTCTTCTGAAGAGGAGGGTATTGATGTCGATCGTTTGCTTGTTGCAACATTTACGAAAGCTGCTGCTTCAGAGATGAGACATAGAATTAGAGAAGCTTTGGAAAAAGAGTTATCCCAAAAACCTCACTCAGGGCATTTGAAAAAACAACTTACTTTAGTTCATAAAGCCAATATTACAACCTTACATTCTTTCTGTTTGGAAGTGATTCAGCAAAATTTTCAATCTATTCAAATGGACCCTAAATTCAGGATAGGTAATGATACAGAAACAGAATTAATTAGACAGGAAGTTTTAGAAGAACTATTTGAAAGACATTATGAGAACAGCCCTCCAGATAGTGAATTCTGGAAGCTTGTAGAAGCTTATACTGGAGAAAGGAACGATGATTTACTATTTCATTTAGTACTCCGTTTATATCATTACTCTCGAAGCCACCCATGGCCAGATAGATGGTTACAACAAATGGCAGATACATTTCAAACTGTAAGCAAACATCATAAAGATGACGACGTTGAACATGGTCAGTTATGGTTGCAAAGTTTAATACAAAGTGTGCAAATTGAATTAAATGGTATTTTAGAGTTGTTAAAAGAAGCGATAAAATTAGCAAATGAACCGAATGGACCTTTCGTTTATGTGGATAACATATTGGAAGACATTCAATTAGTTGAGCAACTATTATCTGCAGCTAATGAAAAGGATTGGAAACGATTATATCTTTCCTTTCAAAATATTCAATTTCTAAAACTCAAATCAACTAGGAATCAAGAAATAGATCCAAAATTACAAGATCAAGTGAAGGAACTAAGAAATGAAGCCAAGAAACTAATTGGTGGAATACGTGAGGAACTGTTTGAAAGATCACCAGAAACCTTTTATCAAGAATTGAAAGAAATTGCTCCACTTATGCAAGTACTGGTAAATCTGATTCAAGAATTTTCTGAACAATATCAACTTGCAAAAGCAGATAAAGGTTTAGTGGATTACGGGGATTTAGAGCATTTTTGTTTGCAAATTTTATGTGATGTAGATCATGACCTTTATGGTTTTCAACCTTCTCAGATCGCATTGAATTATCAAAGTTATTTTGAAGAGGTATTGATAGACGAGTATCAGGATACAAATATGGTCCAAGAAGCCATTTTATCTTTAATTTCCAAAGCTAAACCTGGTAATAGATTTATGGTAGGGGATGTAAAACAAAGTATTTATCGCTTTCGTTTAGCAGAGCCCGGATTATTTTTGGATAAGTATAATAAATATGAGAATGTGGATACAGCAGTCCAATATCAAAATGGAATTAAAATTGATCTTTCAAAAAACTTTAGAAGTCGTAAAGAAGTCATTAATGGAGTAAATTATATATTCAAACAATTGATGAATAAATCAGTGGGAGAGATGGCGTATGATGAGAAAGCTGCTTTAATTTATGGGGATGGTTTTTCTAAAATAGAACAACTAGGAGATGCTAACTCATCGATTCACATTCAGCTCATTGATAGATCATCTGAAGTAAATCATCAACAGGATATTGATCATGAGTCAGATTTATCTATATCTATTGATTCACAAGATTTAGAAACGGCTCAATTGGAAGCATTAAATATTATTAAACAAATTAAAAAAATAGTAGGTGAAAATGGAGAGCCTTTTTACGTCATAGATAAACAATTAGGAAATGCTCGTCCAGTAACATATAAGGATATCGTTATTTTACTTAGATCCACTCAACAATGGTCTCCCATTTTTACAGAAGAATTTAAAAAGGCAAACATCCCCTGTTATGCAGATTTGGATTCAGGTTATTTCGAAGCAGGGGAAGTAGAAGTGATGTTGTCTGTATTAAAAGTAATAGATAACCCTTATCAAGATATTGCTTTAGCGGCGGTTTTACGTTCTCCAATCGTTCAACTTTCTGCTGATGAGATGGCACTAATCCGTCTTGCTGATCCGAACCAGTCCTATTTTGAAGCGCTGCAGGTTTTTATAAATCAAGAGGAAAACAACGAGCATAAACTAAAGAAAAAATTGGATCAATTTTCAATTCAACTGGAAAGCTGGCGTATAAAAGCTAGACAAGGGTCCCTTTCCGATTTAATTTGGCATATTTATCGCGAGACACTGTTTTATGATATGGTAGGCGGAATGCCTGGAGGGATACAAAAACAAGCGAATCTTCGTTTATTATATGATCGAGCTAAGCAGTATGAAAAAACTTCTTTTAGAGGTTTGTTTCGTTTCTTAACTTTTATTAATCAAATGCGTGATCGTGGTGGAGACTTAGGAACAGCAAGAACAATAGGGGAACAAGAAAATGTGGTAAGGTTAATGTCCATCCATAAGAGTAAAGGTTTGGAATTTCCAGTTGTTTTTGTTGCGGGAATAAATAAAATGTTTAATTTTCAAGATTTGCACAATCCATTTTTAATGCATAAGCAGTTGGGTTTTGGTCCTAAATATATGGATATAACCAATAGAATATCATATCCTACATTGCCTAGCTTAGCTATTAAAAGAAGACTGCAACTAGAAATGTTAGCTGAAGAAATGCGTATACTTTATGTTGCATTAACACGTGCAAAAGAAAAACTATTTTTAGTAGGTACCGTTAAAGATTTGAAGAAGAAGTTATTGAAATGGCGTCCAATCATTGAAAATACTTCTCCACAGCTCCCTGATTATGTATTAGTCAAAGCTCGCTGCTATTTCGATTGGTTAGGTCCTGCATTAATACGTCATGATAATGCAAAACCAATGAGGGATTTATTAGACCATCATTTGGCACCTAGATTTAAAGAAAATAGTTATGATTCGGAATGGGAATTTGAGATTGTTCCTGCTCATGAATTAGTAGAGGAACAAAAAGAAGATGAATTAATGACAGAAACTAGAAATCTAGCGTCTCTTACTCACTTACAAAAATTTGAACATAAAACAGATTCAGGCATATTCGATTTGTTATCTTATAAATTTAATTGGAAAGATCAAAATAAATTATCTCAAACTTTGTTATCTAAAACCTCCGTTTCAGAAATGAAGAGGATTACTGAAATTAAGACAGAGATGATTTCTAAAAATGATGAAGAGACGATTAATTCTTTATTAAAACCATTCCCTCAAAAAAATAATTTAAAGAGAAGACCTCGATTTATGGAGCAAAAACAAGTGAATGCTGCAGAAAGAGGGACAGTGTATCATGCTATCATGCAGCACATTCCGATACATGAACCTATTTCTTTAAAGGTAATACAACAAACTATAGATCATCTATTAATGAAAAACATGATTTCTATAGAGCAAAGCGAACAGGTTGATATTTCTGTTATTCATACTTTTTTTCAAAGTGAATTAGGAACAAGGTTAAATTTGTCTAAAAGGTTCTACCGTGAAGTACCCTTTAGTTATGGACTACCTGCTAAAGATGTATATGGTAGTCGTGAAACTGGAACTTCTAGTGAAATTGTATTAGTACAAGGAATTATAGACTGCTTATTTTTAGAAAATGATCACTTTATACTCATTGATTATAAAACAGATGCGATTTATGGAAATAAATTAAATGAAATAAAAGAAAGATATAAAATGCAAATTGAAATGTATTCAAAAGCGGTAGAACACATATGGAAAATTCCTGTTTTAGAACATTACTTGTATCTTTTTGATGGTGCTCATACTGTAAAAATAAACTAGGTAAACACCCATTTTTAATCTTTTAGTAGCCTTTTGCCTACGGGTGAATATCATGGTTGGTGTAGGAGGTGTTTACTAAAAATGAATAATAATAATGCTGGGGTATCCCCTATATCAAATAACACAAATGCTGGGATATCCCCTATATCAAATAATAATGTAGCTCCAATATCAAAGGCAGGAGTATCTCCTGTGTCAAATGAAAATATAGGTCCGATATCAAAAAATGGAGTATCTCCAATATCAAATGAAAACATATCCCCTATGTCAAAAGCAGGTGTAGCACCATCACATATGAATGGTATGAAAGACGTTTGTTGTGAAAATATGCATCGATATGTCATGGTTGAAATGATGGATGGAACTACCCAAGATGGATTTGTTGAGGGTGCTGATGAGGAAAATTTATATCTAGCTTGTCCAAGATGTGAGAATGTAATGGCAGCTGAAGATCATATGATGCCAAACAACATGCATCACTCTCATCAATATCATCAATCTCACCATATGAGACAATTTGGTTATGGTGGGTTTGGTGGATTTGGATTTCCAGGATATGGGTATGGTTTCCCATATGGTAGAAGATTAGGTTTCTACAGAAGAATATTTCCTTTCGGCTTTATAAGAAGATTCGGCAGATTACCGTATTATTGATATATATTCATCTAAAGTAATTTATTAGGATAATTTAATAGTTATTTATTTTTTAGAGATTAGGTCAATTTGATTTAGTCTCTTATTTTTTTATTTGCGAATCATTTTATCCACTGATTTTCGTTATACACTACATGATTGTTCTTCTTTTGTTTTGTTGGTACCTAATGAATCATTTTCCATATATTAATATATAACATATCTCTACGAATGGAAATGTATAATTGAATATGATTTATGGGTTTTTGTAAAAGTAACTATGAACTTTTTGAGGCAGGAGAAGATAATATGGGGAGCGTTACAATTAGTCTTTGTATGATCGTAAAAAATGAAGAGGAAGTCCTTGGTCGATGTTTATCATCTGTCACTGATTTCGTAGATGAAATTATTATAGTGGATACCGGTTCAACGGACCGTACCAAAGAGATTGCAAAACAATACACGGACAAGATATATGATTTTGAGTGGGTAGATGATTTTTCCAAAGCGAGAAACTACTCTTTTTCAAAAGCGACAAAAGATTATATTATGTGGTTGGATGCAGATGACATTGTGCCAGAAGAAAGTCGTTTACAAATATTGGAGCTAAAAAATAACCAGATCAACAATCAAAAAATGGATTGTATTTTTATGGAATATCAATATTCATTTGATGCTGAAGGTATTTTAATCTCTACTCACCGTCGAGAGCGTATGGTAAAAAGAGAATGCAATTTTAAATGGGTAGGGCTAGTTCACGAGAGGCTTGAAGTTTCTGGAGAAGCATTTATAACCAATATTAATATAAAACATATGAAAAACAAGCCACATTCAGGTAACTATATAAAAATTTATGAAAAAGCGATGGAGCAAGGAAAGAAGTTAATTGCAAAAGATAAATTGCACTTTGCGAATGAATGTTTTGAATATAAACAATATAAAAAAGCGATGAAGTTGTATGAAGAAGTGTTGAACAGTAAAACAGTAATTAAAAATGAACAAATTTATGTCTATTTAAAGATTGCTGATTGTCATATCCAGTTTAATGAACTAGATCAAGCGATTACAAGTTGCCTGGATTCTTTCAAATTAGATTCACCTAAAGGTGAAGTTTGTTGCAGGTTAGGTTATATTTATTTACTAAAAAAACAGATTCATATGGCTATTGATTGGTATAAAATATCTTCTAACATTGATGTTTCAGGTGAAAGCACCTACACACAACAACCTTGTTATACATGGCTCCCACATACACAGTTGTGTGCTTGTTATATGTTGTTAGGTGAATTTGAAGAAGCAAAAAAATATAATGATATCGCAGCTAAATATATCCCTAATAGTTCTTATGTTAACACTAATGAGAGGTTACTAGAGGAAATGAAGTCTAAAGAGAACATGTAAAAAGTCATGCAGAATTACATCGTTAGCTAATGGGTGTATCGATAACGTTGTAAAGCTCAGAAGGATACTCCCCTATTTCGGGGAGTGAGGGAAAACCGTTTTTGTCTGTGACCATATTATTATGAGATGTAATCTTCAACTTTTGTAATATGGCATGTTGATATGGCAAGATGAGAAAGAGTACCTACAGAATCATTCATTAGAGTCACTATACCTTCTCCGACTTTTTCAATGATCCCCAAGTTGAAAAAGGTACCTCCTGATGTTGTTCCTATTCTACCATCATATTCAACTCTCACTGTTTTTCCAATCTTAGATTTTAATTCTTCTGTAGCAGGGTCTTCACAACAGCTACACTCACCTTTTTCATCCACTCGCACTGGTTTTAAAGTAAGATCAAAATTTGGGTCTGACAGGGTCCTTGCTCTGTCAATTCCTACTGCAGTGACATTACATATCGGATACGACCCATTAATAATGGCCCCTGATGCCTCTCTACTGGTTTTTGCTAAAAAATTATCTGCAGAATTGATTGTGACATAAACATCATTAACAAGAGAAGTAGTGGCAATTGCCACCGCACCTTCGCGATCCGTTAATTGTTGCATAACACATTGCATTGGACATACACAACAATCGCAGACACTTCGATCGAATTTACCCATGTTTTCACCTCCGTTCTAGATCAATTCTTGTTATTTTATGTTATAAGCACTTGACTAGATTGTGCGAATGACCAGATGAATACCTCTTTTATGTAAAATCCGCATTTGTCTGTATTAAAGAAATTGCTAGGTGTTTTATTAATTCTGGTACTTTAGATATGAGTCCACTCCTTTTTTTATGTTTTGAATATATTATATTAACTAATCAAACTAAAATAGAAAAGGAGTGGTATGTATGACTGTTTTTAATGTGCCTGACCCAATACCCACCATTACAGCTGCCCTTGCTATGGCAGGCCCAAATGACACAATTAGGATAGGGTCTGGAACTTTTCCTGAAGCTTTAATTATTGGTGGTGGCAAAGATGGTATAAGAATCATAGGATCAGGAGTTAAAACGATTATTGAGGGGAATAATGCTCTTACAACAGCATTTGATATTACCGGTTCACAATTAGTAACCATTGAATGCCTTACAGTTCAAAACTATACAAATGATGGAATTGAGATCAATACCAATAGTAATATTCTTAAAAATCTTTTAGTGACTGGAAATGGCGCAGAAGGAATCCATATAACAGCGGGAACTCACAATCTTATCATGGACGTTGAATCAATAGGAAACTCTAGTGATGGTATTGATTTAGATACTAATTTTAATTATTGTATCAATTGTATCGTGAAAGATAATGGGATTGATGGGATTTCAATTACTGCTGATTGTAATTTTATATTTAATAATTTAATTCAAGGAAATGGCGATGGGATTTTCACAACACCTGCAGCAACTGATAATTTGTTTATAAATAACTGCCTAATCAGTAACACAGATTCTGGTTTAGATGCTGAAGGCGATGGAAACTTAATTTATTGTAATCAAGCACTAAGTAATACGAATTTTGGTTTTGAATTCGAAGAAAACAATTTAGTGCTTGGCAATAAAGTAGCCAAAAATGGAGCAGATGGAATCATGACCGCTGATGGATCATCTGGGACTGACAATCGAATATTGAAAAATAAAATCATTCAAAATCTGATGAACGGTATAAATATTACAGGTATAGATAGTATTATAGACAACAATTGTGTTATAGATAATACTTTAGCAGGTATATTATTGTCGGCTACATCTGATAATAATGGAGTCCGTTCAAATTGTTTAGAAGGAAATAATCCGGATATACAGAATGATGGAGGACCAGCCAATGTCATTGATGAAAATAAATGTGAAACAAGTGTACCCGATGGACTTTGTGAAAACTGTGGATTCAACTCAATCAAAACAAAAGGTCGGTTTTTTACCCCACATTTCAAATGATATAGTTTGCTGTATATCTGCATAAAATTAGCCGTCTGAACATATTCAGACGGCTAAATGAAGTTTAGAATATTATTTTTTGAAATTATAATTTCTGTTCACTTTTTTGGTTGCTTAAAAAGGATGTTGATTCCATTGTTGTCCGCCATCTAATGTTATGCATTCGCCATTCATATAAAGAGCCTTGTCTGAGAACATGAAATAAGCTAATTCTGCTATTTCTTCAGGTTTTCCAACTCTTCTTAAAGGAATACTGTTTAATGTTCTTTTAGCTGCAGCTTCAGATTGGAATAGTTTTTCAGCTCCACCAGTTCTTTCTATTGGTCCTGGTGCGATAGCGTTTACACGAATGCCATAACTTCTACCCCATTCAACAGCTAATGTTCTAGTCATAGCAAGTACCCCTGCTTTAGCTGACGCTGAATGAATCACTCCTGGACCTGCGTCCCAAGCATACGTTGCAACAATGTTCAAAATGCTTCCTTGCATATGTCTATCAATCCAATATCTGCCTACCGCTGAACTGCAATAGAATGTTCCATTTAATACAATATTAATGACTGCATTCCAACCATTAACGGATAGATCCTCTGCCATACAAATGAAGTTTCCAGCGGCATTATTAACTAGAAAATCTATTCTACCAAAAGTTTGATCTGTTTTTTGTATCATTTGATCCACTTGATCTGGTTCTCGAACATCCATTTGAATACATAAAACCTGTCCATCATAAGTTTCAATTTCTTTTTTTGTTGCTTCTAATTTCTCTAGAGTTCGTCCTGTGATAGCGACCTTTGCACCTTCCTGAGCAAATTTTTGTGCCATATGTTTGCCCATTCCATTAGAACCACCTGTAACAATGACTACTTTATCTTTCATAGTTATTCCCCTTTCAATATTGTACAATTTTATATTTAGAGAAAATTCTCAGGAGCCCGATGTTCATGTGTATAAAATATATTTTTAATAGAGACCAGATTTATTTAAGATCTGGTCTCTAATGTTGAACGTTTTACATGTTTATTTACGAAACTGCTTTGGAATTTTGCGAGCTACGTTCGTATTTATAGCTGCTTCAATGACATTACTTCTGACTTTCTCTACAACCTTTTGATTGAAAACACTAGGGATGATGTAATAACTGTTTCTTTCTTCTTCTGATATAACTGATGCAATCGCTTCAGCGGCTGCTAGTTTCATCTCTTCGTTAACTTCTGTTGCTCTGCAGTCTAAAGCCCCTCTGAAAATACCAGGGAAAGATAATACATTATTAATTTGGTTAGGATAATCTGATCTTCCTGTCGCCATCACACCTACGATGTCTTCAATTTCTTTAGGATCAATTTCAGGTGTAGGGTTAGCCATAGCAAAAACAATCGGATCTGCCGCCATGTTTTCAACATCTTTCCTCTTTAAAATTCCTCCAGCAGATAATCCAATAAACACATCTGCATCCTTAATGACATCACTTAAGCTTCCACTTAATTGATTAGGATTTGTATTATCAGCATACCAATTCCACATTTCGTTATTATAGGATTGACTATTAACTAGTGCACCTTCACGATCGACACCAATAATTTCTTTTACTCCTGCCGCCATTAATATCTTGCTGCATGCTATTCCTGCAGCTCCAATTCCAGTAATCACTACTTTTATTTCATTTATTGATTTTTTCACAATTTTTAAAGCACTGATTAATGCAGCATATAACACAATCGCTGTTCCATGTTGATCATCATGGAAAACAGGAATATCTAACTCTTCATTTAATCTAGACTCGATTTCAAAACAACGCGGAGACGAAATATCTTCAAGGTTGATCCCACCAAATGTTGGAGACAGCGCTTTCACTATGCTAATAATCTCTTCAGTGTCTTGTGTATCTAAACAGATTGGAAATGCATCAACTTCAGCTAACTGTTTAAACAGCATCGCTTTACCTTCCATGACAGGCATGGCGGCATGAGGTCCGATATTACCTAAGCCTAAAACAGCACTTCCGTCAGAAATAACAGCTACTGTATTTTTTTTAATGGTTAATGTATGAGCCTTTTTCTCATCCTCATGAATGGCAGAACAGATTCGCGCTACTTCGGGTGTATACACACGGGATAAATCCTCACGATTTTTAATCGGTGTTTTTGGTTGCATTTCAATTTTTCCACCTAAATGCAGTAAAAAGGTTCGGTCAGATACGTGAATTATTTTTGCACCCTTTAATAATTTTACCCGATCAATGATTTCATTAATTTGAGTTGTTTCAGAAACGGTAACAGTAAGGTCACGGACTGTAATTTGTCTATCTGTTTGTATGACATCAATCGCAATAACATCTCCACCTGATTCTGATATAGCGGTTACTACTCTACCAAATTTGATTTCTTCTGTATCCATTTCGATACGGAGTATGATGCTTTTCCCACCTAGGTCTCTACTTGACACGATGATTTCCTCCTAATTCCAATCCATTAATTTTAGATAAAAAAGATAATTATCTTTTTTATAACTTAAGAATTTATAAATTTTTCAAATTCTAAGATAAGAGCTTTTGTTTAATTTTCTCTTAAAAATTCGTATTAATCAATAATAAATAATATGGATTATATATATTATATAACATATATAACTAATATCTAGTTGATTCCTTCAAATTACTAATAGAACTAAAATATCAATATGAACAAAAAAATTAATTGGCATCAAAAATTTGTAAATATTGGACTCTGTATGATTTTTTCGATATGATTAATATTTAATATGTACTTAGGAGGTGATTGAAATGGATTGTATTTTTTGTAAAATTGTCAAAGGGGAGCTTCCTTCAAAAAAGGTATTTGAAAGTGAACAAATTGTAGCTTTTCACGATATACAACATGATGCACCTGTACATATATTGTTTATTCCGAAAAAACATATTCCATCGATGAATGATATTACAGCAGAAGATGCAGATGCGATTTCAGAAATTCATCTAGCAATAAAAAAAGTTGCTAAGGAATTGGATATACATGAAAGTGGGTACAGAATCGTTAATAACTGTGGTAATGACGGGGGACAATTGATTCCTCATTTGCATTATCACTTGCTTGGTGGAGACAAATTAGGACCACTAAATGCAAAATAATTTGTTTTAACAATAAGTGATAGGTTGACACTATCTTCTAATATAACATATAATTTTTATGATAAGCCGTTTTTATGTTGGACGGTCTGTTTGGAGGGAGGGAAAACTGGTGTCTGAAACTAAAGTTCGTAAAAATGAATCACTAGATGCAGCACTTCGTCGTTTTAAACGTTCTATGGCAAAAGATGGAGTGATTGCTGAAATAAAAAAACGTAAACATTATGAGAAACCTAGTGTTAAACGTAAAAAGAAATCTGAGGCTGCGCGTAAGAGAAAGTTCTAGGGGGATTTTTAAATGAGTTTAAGCGAAAGATTAACTACGGATATGAAACAAGCAATGAGAGATAAAGAAAAATTAAAACTTACCGTTATCAGAATGATTCGTTCAGCAATCAAGGATGTAGAGATTAATGAACGAAGAACACCAGATGATAACGATGTGCTTGCTATCATTTCTCGTGAGATAAAACAAAGAAAAGATTCCCTCCAAGAATTTAAAAACGCAGGTAGAGATGATCTTGTAGAAAAATTAGAAGCAGAAATCAATATCATTAATGAGTACCTTCCGCAACAGCTAAGCGAAGAAGAAATTATCGAAATTGTTCAACAGACCATCCAAGAAGTTGGGGCTTCTTCAAAAGCGGACATGGGCAAAGTGATGGGTGCACTCATGCCTAAAGTAAAAGGTCGTGCTGATGGCAAGATAGTGAATCAAACTGTTCAAAACTTTCTACAATAAAAAAATTAATGAAGTTATTTTTGAATAAAAAGAAACAAAAGACATCTCCTAATGGAGGTGTCTTCGTTTTATACTTTCATTTATAAGGATCTTTTTATTGAAACCTGATCAATACATTTACGTATTAAGTGAATATGAGTTATCATTAAACCGAAAGGAGGAATATCATTGAAACGGAATTTATTTAGGCTTATTTATATAAGCGCTTTAATTTGTTTCATATTATCATCTTTTATTTCAATACAAGCCAAAACAAATGATCCTACAAAAGATTTGGTTTATGTCATTCCAATTGAACAAAGTATCGAGTCAGGTTTACAAAAGTTTCTAGAGCGTGCTTTTGATGAAGCATATGAAAATGGTGCAGATCAAATCATATTAACTGTGAATACATTTGGTGGTTTAATTACCGATGCAATTGATATAGGTGAAATGATAAGAATGAGTCCTGTACCTACTACCGCTTATATACAAGGAAAGGCACTTTCGGCTGGAAGTTATATTTCACTTAATGCTAATCAAATTATGATGCAGCCGGGTAGCTCCATTGGTGCAGCTGCGGTTGTAGATCTTGCAGGAAATAAAATCGAAGATTCTAAGGTCATTTCAGGATGGTTGAGCTCTATGAAGGGCGCTGCAGAATTAAATGGCCGTAATCCTGAATATGCAATGGGTATGGTAGATGATAACTTGATTATCAACGTAACTGAAATTGATCGCACCTTTGGTAAAGGAGAATTAATCTCTTTTTCTGCTAAAGAAGCCGTACAAGCGGGATATGCAGAGGGTGAAGCGAGAAATATTAATGAAGTTTTGGAGAACTTAAATATTGTGGATTACGAAATTGTTGAAATAAATCAGTCTCCTGCAGAAACATTGGCAAGATTTGTTACAAACCCTATAGTAATGAGTTTATTATTACTTGTTGGTCTTGTAGGTGTTGCTTTTGAAGTGTTAATGCCTGGTTTTGGGTTCCCTGGAATAATTGGCGTGAGCGCTTTTGCATTATATTTCTTTGGTCATTATATTGCTGGTTTTGCTACAATTGAGCATGTTCTTTTATTTGCAGCAGGTGTGGTATTATTACTAATAGAAATATTTGTTCCAAGTTTTGGGGTTTTTGGGATCTTAGGTATTGTTTCTTTAACAAGTAGCGTAATATTAGCCGCTTCAAACACAGGAAACGCTATGTTATCACTCATCATAGCTATGGTGACGGCTATTGTTGTAATTGCTATTTCCATTAAATATTTAGGTCACAAAGGGATTTGGAATCGTTTTATTTTACGGGAATCTCTTACAAGTGAAGAGGGATTTAATTCAACCGAATTAAAGGGAAATTTAGTTGGTGTGAAAGGCGAGACACTAACTCCTTTGCGCCCATCTGGGATGGCGAGATTACAAGAGGAAAGAGTGGATGTAGTTACAAGAGGAGAGTTTATTGATAGGAATGCGAAAGTTGTTGTTGTAAAAGTAGAAGGAACACGAATTGTAGTTAGGGAAGTGTAAAACAATATTCATTTTGATTAAATTTTAGGAGGTTATTATTATGGCAGGTCTAGACCCTTTAGTAATTTATCTGGTTTTAGGTGCTTTGATTGTAATTGTTATATCTGTATTTTTAAGTTTTGTGCCTATTATGCTTTGGATATCCGCACTCGCATCAGGAGTGAAAATCGGTATTTTCACTTTAGTAGCGATGAAAATTCGTAGAGTTGTTCCAAGTCGCATAGTAAACCCTATGATTAAAGCAACAAAAGCTGGATTAGGATTATCCATCAATCAGTTGGAAAGTCATTATTTAGCTGGTGGTAATGTGGATCGCGTTGTAAATGCTTTAATTGCAGCGCAAAGAGCAAATATAGACCTTGTATTTGAAAGAGCAGCTGCGATCGATTTAGCTGGACGTGATGTACTACAAGCAGTACAAATGAGTGTTAATCCGAAAGTGATTGAGACACCACTAGTAGCAGCTGTTGCAAGTGATGGAATTGAAGTTAAGGTTAGAGCTCGTGTTACAGTTCGTGCCAATATAGATCGTTTAGTTGGTGGTGCTGGTGAAGAAACCATTATTGCCAGAGTTGGTGAAGGAATTGTAACTACAGTAGGTTCAGCTAGTTCTCATAAAGAAACATTGGAGAATCCTGATACCATTTCTAGAGTAGTTCTAGAAAAAGGGTTAGATTCTGGTACAGCCTTTGAGATTTTATCTATAGATATTGCTGACGTAGATGTAGGTAAAAATATTGGTGCAAATTTACAAACTGAACAAGCGGAAGCGGATAAACAAATTGCTCAAGCGAAAGCCGAAGAAAGACGTGCCATGGCAGTTGCTCAAGAGCAAGAAATGAAAGCTAAAGTAGAAGAGATGAGAGCTAAAGTAGTAGAAGCAGAATCCAAGGTACCTCTTGCTATGGCAGATGCATTAAGAGATGGGAAGCTTGGTGTCATGGATTATATGAATCTGAAAAATATTGATGCAGATACAAATATGCGCGATTCATTTGGAAAATCTACAGACCCTGATAAAACGGAGTGATGACGCATGGATTTTAAGTTTATCATAGCGATCATAGCATTTTTTGTCATTAGCAATCTATTCAGAAAGCTTAGTAAACAAGTTCAAACGAATAGAATGCCGACTTTCGGAGGGTCTGATGATGAAGGACCCATGAATTTGGAACCAACTGAAATTGAACATACGATTGTAATGGAAGAAAGGAAAAATGAAAAGCCAATTCACTCTTTTAATTCAACAAATTTGGGTGAACACAAGGTTTTGATGGAAAAATATCAAACATCAAGTAGTGGGTTTGGGAATGAAATCTTGAATAACCCAAGTATAACACCTAAAAAAAAGAATGAAGTTTTAGAAAAAAAGGGGCTTAATCCTAATCAGGCTATACAAGGTATGATGTGGTCTGAAGTTTTTGGTCCACCTAGAGCAAAAAAAACTTACAGATATCCACAAAAGTAGGATTCAGGGACTCAGGAACAAAAATACCCAAAAATGTGAAGTGAACTGTGTTCTACAAATAAGTAGAGGAAAATAATATCCTTTTTAAGGATAAAAAATTTCCCTCTACTTTTTTTTCTCATATTAATTGAGCTTACTGATGAATTATGAGTTAACCTGTTTGTCATCTCTTTAATACTCTTTCCTAACTTAGTATCTTGTGTCATAATTCTCCATTTCGTTTCATATCGATTTGTATATGGTTATAGTTGTGTGCTGACCCTTTAAAGGAGGGGCTTTATGAGCCGCATTAAAAAAAAGCTACGAAAATTTACAGCAAATGTTCTTGACTTACCGAAGGATGTCATATTTGATTTGCCAAGAATAACGATGATTGGAAATATGCAACTGTATGTAGAAAATCATAAAGGTGTTCTTCAATTTACAAGTGAGAAATTAACTTTGAAGTTAGATGTAGGTAAGTTAGAAATTAAAGGTAAGGAACTTGTGATTAGAGCCATTTTGTCAGAGGAAGTATTTATCGAAGGAGTTATCGAAGATGTTGATTACATTCAGTAGATATTAAGATTTTAAGGGGGGAGAAAGGTGCAATACCAACTTATTACATATTTTAAGGGTCATGTTAAAATTGAAGTAAGAGGAAAAGATATAGAAAGGCTTATGAATGAGCTTATTCTAAATAAAATAAAAATTTGGGATGCAAGAAGAGTATCTGAGGGCTCAATTGAATTTCATATCCAATTGAATGATTTTTTTAAGCTTCGCCCGTTTTTAAAAAAGACAGGCTGTAGAATGAGTGTATTAAAACGATTTGGTGCGCCATTTTTTTTAAATAAATTTTTGAAGAGAAAATTTTTTATTTCTGGCATTGCATTGTTCTTAATAGGAATTTATATTTTATCAACGATGGTCTGGAATATAGAAGTGATAGGTAATGATAATTTAAGCTCCGAACAGATTTTGGAAGAAGCAGAGGCGTTGGGTATACATAAATATCAATTTAAATTTAAAATGGACGACCTAGATATCGTTTCGAAGGAGCTAACAAGAAATCTGCCAGAGAGTAGCTGGATCGGTGTAACAATGAAAGGAACAAAAGTTCAAATTAAGGTTGTTGAGTCAACTATCCCTGATGAGCCCCCATTACTAAACCCTAGAAATCTTGTATCAAATTCTGATGCCATCATTACTGAAATCTTTGCAGAAAAGGGAAACCCTTTAGTCAAGGTTAATTATCGAGTGAAAAAAGGGGATGTTCTTATATCTGGTGTTATAGGTGACGAAGAGAATCAAGAAATTGTTGTTGCCAAAGGAAGAATCAGAGGTTTGGTCTGGTATGAATATAACGTTAAAGTTCCTTTAAAACAAGAAGTGAAAGTTTATACAGGGAGTGTAGTGGATAGAAAATATTTAGTTTTTGGAAATCGAGCTTTAAAAATAAGGGGTTTTGGAAGTTTGGAATTTGAAAAATCTGAAAATATACTGTCTAAACATATGCTTGGTTGGAGAGAATATCCTTTACATATCGGATGGATGGATGAAAAAGTGCTGGAATCTGAAGTAATGGAAAGAGAATTAAGTTTGGAGGAAGCACGATCTGTTGGAATCCAACAGGCAAAATCGGATATTCTTTTTAGTACAGGAGTTGAATCTAAAATACAAGCACAAAATATGATTGAAGCAAAGGAAAAAGATGGGGTTGTATATATGAAAATCCTTTTTGAGGTAGAACAGGATATTATGACTGAACAACCTATTACTGAATTTAATGAAATATTTTAGAATATATTGTTGCAATCCTCTACAGTTATCAGATACACTTGGACATATAGATATATAGCTTTTACACTTACTAAGGAGTATGAGATATTTGATTGAACACAAAAACAAAGAATCTATAAAATTAGAAGATACATCGGAAGCATTATCTTTATTTGGACCACACGATAAATTTTTGAAGATTATTGAGCAGCATAGTGACTCGAAAATACTATCTAGGGAAGCTGAAATCTCCATTGAAGGTAATGCGAATGAAGTTGCATATTTAAAACATTTGTTTGAAGTTTTACTTGATTTAATTCGGAGCGGATATACACTTTCAGAAAGAGATATATTGTATGCTCTTGAATTAAGCAAAAAGTTCCAAGCGGATCAGTTACTTGAATTATATAAAAATGAAATAACTACAACCTTTAAAGGAAAGCCAATTCATATTAAAACCATTGGACAGAACCATTATGTTTCTGCGATAAAAAAGAAGGACATCGTATTTGGGATCGGTCCAGCTGGTACTGGAAAAACTTATCTTGCAGTAGCTTTGGCAGTTAAAGCTTTGAAAATGGGTGATGTTAAAAGAATCATTCTTACACGTCCTGCTGTTGAAGCAGGCGAAAGTTTGGGTTTTTTACCAGGAGATCTACAAGAAAAGGTAGACCCTTATTTAAGACCACTGTATGACGCTTTACATGATATTTTAGGTGCAGATCAAGTTGTAAAAGCAATTGAAAGAGGAATTATTGAAATTGCTCCTCTTGCTTATATGAGAGGGCGTACATTAGATGACTCATTTATCATATTAGATGAGGCACAAAATACAACGCCTGAACAAATGAAAATGTTTTTAACGAGACTTGGGTTTGGATCGAAAATGGTCATAACAGGTGATAAAACACAAATTGATTTACCTAGAGGGAAAAAATCTGGTTTAATCGAAGCGGAAAAGGTATTAAATAATATTGAGGAAATTGGATTGATCCAATTTACAGAACAAGATGTTATTCGCCATTCTTTAGTACAACAAATAATTGTGGCCTATCAGAACTATACGAATTTGGAATAAGAGGGGCTGAACATTTCATGATTTCTACAAAATCCAGTGAGAAAAAACAAGCCTTCATTAATGGTTGGAAACAAAGTAAACTGGTTAGGGTGTTTCTTTACTTCATCTTAATATTAGTTTTCTTTTTATCCGCCTTTCAACATGTAATTGTCCCAGATAAAAATATGGGGGATACTACTTCAGAGAAGGATTTAAATCAAGATACTCCTATTTATACTGAGTATTCTATTAATCCATTGGATTTTTTAGATCTTATATTTGACAAGCTAGAGCAAATTAATTTAGATGCTACGTTAACTGACGAAGAAAAAACAGAAATTTATAGATTGTATTTTTTTGAAGAATACAATAAATTTGTTGAAGATAATGTGAAAAAAATGCAGGAATCTGAAGATTCCCTAGATGCATCTTTTATACAGGAAATAGAGAAACAACTTTTAAATCAACAGTATGTTTTTCCTGTGGAAGCATTTTTTAAACTCCCCCGTTTGAGTCAGGCGGAAATCATAAAGATGAGTCCAGTGGCTGAAAGCATCGTTAATAATTTAATGAAAGAGCAAATAAAAGAAGCGGATATCATCCGTGGAAAAGTTGCAGAGATGGTCAATGCTTCAAATTTAAGTGATGATGATTCAAGGGTACTGGTTACTGAAATTGCTCGATTTAGTATATTTCCTAATTATTTCTATGATGCTGCTGCGACAAAAGAGGCTTTATCTTCCACTAAAACAACAGGAACAAATTACTTACAGGTGATTGGATTAATATTACTTGTCATATTATTTGTAATCTTTTTGTACATGTATATTAAACAAAGTAGTTTACAAATTCGAAATAATAATGTTCAACTATTAATGTTGGTATTTATATTTATCATTAATTTGTTGGGCATGAAGATAGTAGCTCTAGGACACAATTTAGATTATCCATATCTTGGATTTTTAGCACCTGTGGCAATGGGGAGTATGTTAATTGCAATTTTGTTAGATTATAAACTTGCATTTATTTCCTCTATAATATTTAGTGTTTTTGCCAGCATCATTTTTAATTTTGAAAATCAAATGTTTTTGTTTGATTATAGATATGGTCTAGTTGCCTCCGTCATTTGTTTCACATCCATTTTTGCAGTACATAAAGCAAGTCAAAGATCGAGTATATTAAAAGCAGGTATATTTATAACTATAGCCGCATGCACAAGTATTACTGCTATATTTTTAATAACAGGTGAAAACGTAATTTCTAATTATATATTTTCAATGACTTTTGCTCTTATGAATGGTTTATTAACGGCTGTATTTGTGATAGGAATACTACCATTTTTTGAGGCAGCTTTTGGCATTCTTTCACCAGTTAAATTAGTGGAGTTATCTAACCCTAATCACCCATTGTTAAGGAAACTTTTGACTGAAACCCCAGGAACCTATCATCATAGTGTCATGGTTGCAAATTTATCAGAAGCAGCTGCAGAATCCATTGGAGCAAATGGTTTATTATGTAGGGTAGGTTCATTTTATCATGATGTAGGAAAAACGAAGCGACCAAATTATTTTATCGAAAATCAAGTAAATAGTGAAAATCCACATGATACAATAGATCCTGATTTAAGTAAGTCAATCATTATATCTCATGCTCGAGATGGGGTAGAATTGTTAAAAGAGTATAAAATGCCTAAGTCGATCTGTGATATTGCAGAACAGCACCATGGTACAACATTACTAAAATATTTTTATTTTAAAGCAAAAAAACAACAAGAATTAGAAGGGGATCTAGAAGAGGAAATTCAAGAATCCGATTTTCGTTATCCTGGACCTAAAGCACAATTTAAAGAGGCTGCAATTGTTGGTTTATGCGATTGTGTAGAAGCAGCAGTACGATCATTATCAAACCCTACAATGGATCAAATTAATACAATGGTTGATAAAATCATAAAGGATCGATTAGAGGATCATCAATTAAATGAATGTGACTTAACGCTTAAAGAAATTGATACCATCGCTAAATCACTAAAAGAAACTTTACTTGGGATTTTCCATTCAAGGATCGAATATCCTGAATTACCAAGTCGAGATAAAAAAGGAGTCACAAAAGATGAAGCTACAGTTAGCTTGTAGTAACGATCAGAACGAAATTGAAATAACAGAGGAATGGATACAAAAATTAGATGAATTATTACAAGTAGCAGGTAAAATTGAAAACATTTCATCTGGTGAAGTGACATTAACTTTTGTCGATGATAAGGCTATTCATCAATTAAATAAGGAATATAGGGGCATAGATCGCCCGACAGATGTACTTTCCTTTGCTATGCAGGAGTCTGGGGTCGAAGAGACTGAGATTTTTTATGAAGATGATGTTGAAATAGATGAATTAAGTACAATGCTTGGAGACGTGGTTATTTCAGTAACAACAGCAAAAAGGCAAAGTGAAGAATATGGACATTCCTTGCAACGAGAAATAGGTTTTTTGTTCGTACACGGATTTCTTCATCTAGTAGGATACGATCATCAGGATGAACAATCAGAAAAAGAGATGTTTAATAAACAAGAACGAATCTTGCAAGAAGCAGGATTAACAAGATGAACAGGTGGCTCCACAGTTTTAAATATGCATATGAAGGTTTAAGTTATGCTTATTCAACTCAAAAAAATATGAGATTTCATTTTTTTGCTGGAATCATCGTACTTATTTTTGCTATTTATTTTGAATTACCTCAGTTGGAAATCCTTTTTGTATGTACAGTGATTTGTTTAGTTATCGTAATGGAATTAATAAACACAGCGATTGAAAAAACGATAGATCTGACTGTAAAAGATAAGCATCCTATTGCTAAAATTGCAAAAGATGTTGCCGCAGCTGCTGTATTAGTATCTGCGGTTTTTGCTGTAATT
Source organism: Chengkuizengella sediminis (assembly GCF_010078385.1). Classification (NCBI taxonomy): domain Bacteria; kingdom Bacillati; phylum Bacillota; class Bacilli; order Caryophanales; family Paenibacillaceae; genus Chengkuizengella; species Chengkuizengella sediminis. The sequence goes on along the minus strand of NZ_SIJC01000001.1, from coordinate 584,810 downwards.
GTTGGTCTAGTCGTGTTTTATAATCCCATACTAATTTGGATCAATGGCGAGTTTGTGAAAACTCATGAAATCTCGAGAGTAATAACATTAGTAGTGCTTAGCTTGGTATTTTTGTGTACAATAGTAATTCAACAAACTATATTCAATAAAAAAAACACAACTCAAATTAATCTAATGTCAGCTTTAAATGCTTCCGCACTTACGATGGTTGTATTAAGTGATACAAATGCAATTCATATACTACTAACATGTTTTATATCTATACTGCTTGTATCAGTTTTATTAGCTCAAAAAGAAATAAAGATAAGTTCCATTTTATATGGGGGAGTATTAGGTACCATCCTGACATTGTTTATTTATTTTTTTATATAGGGTAAAGTAAAAAAAAGATATTTGGAGGAGAAAAATATGGATAAGGAAACCTTAATTAAAAAAGCAATTGAAGCTATGGATAGTGCATATGCACCGTATTCCAATTTTAGAGTAGGTGCTGCATTATTAAGTGATGATGGTGTCATACATATCGGTTGTAATGTTGAAAATGCTGCATATGGCCCTACTAACTGTGCAGAAAGAACGGCAATGTTTCGTGCGATTGCAGATGGGTATAAACCTAAATCATTTAAAGCGATAGCTGTTGCAGGAGATACAGAAGATCCAATAAGCCCTTGTGGTGTCTGTCGACAAGTATTAGTGGAATTATGTTCTGAAAAAATGCCAGTGATATTAGTAAATCTAAAAGGTGATCAATTAGAAACAACCGTTTCTGAATTGTTACCGGGAGCATTTCAACTTTAGGAGGAATAGAATCATTATGAGTAAATCGCATAAATCGGGGTTTGTATCTATTATTGGTAGACCTAATGTTGGTAAATCCACTTTTTTAAACCAAGTAATTGGACAAAAAATAGCCATTATGTCAGATAAACCTCAAACAACAAGAAATAAAATTCAAGGTGTATATACACAAGAGGATACACAAATTGTGTTTATAGATACGCCAGGAATTCATAAGCCTAAGTCAAAATTAGGTAGGTATATGCTAAGTATCGTAGAAAATACATTAAGTGAAGTTGATGTTATTTTATTTGTGGTGGATGTGGAACAGGGGATTGGTCAAGGGGATCGTTATATTATTGAACAACTAAAAACGGTCAGAACACATGTTATTTTAGTATTAAATAAAATTGATCTTGTACATCCTGAAAAATTATTGCCGACAATTACCTCCTATAAAGATTTATATGATTTTGCAGAAATCGTTCCAATTTCAGCTAAAATGGGGAACAACATTCAACCATTATTAGATCAGATTCGGAAATATTTGCCAGAAGGTCCACGGTATTACCCGGAAGATCAAGTTACTGATCATCCAGAGCAGTTCATTTGTGCTGAATTGGTACGAGAAAAATTGTTAGAGGTAACACGTGAGGAAGTACCGCATTCCATTGCTGTACAAATCGAACAAATGAAAAAAGAAGATAATGGTGTTGTGCATATTTCCGCATTAATCTTTGTAGAAAGAAAATCTCAAAAAGGAATAATTATTGGTAAACACGGTGCTGTCTTAAAAGAAATTGGTAGAAAATCTAGACAGGATATGCAGAGGTTGTTAGGATCAAAAATATTTCTTGAGCTTTGGGTAAAAGTGAAAAAAGATTGGAGAAATCAAGATGTTGTGTTAAAGGACTTAGGATTCCATCACGATTAGAAATATTAAGTTTCACTTTTCACGAAACATCAGATTTCCTGCTTTGAAAGAAAGGTTCACTAATTTGGTACGAATTACTTCGGATATTCTTTTCATAACTGTTTAACCTAATAATAGACATCAATCATTTTACGACATAGCCACTGAAAGGAATGACTACCATGCGAGATTTTTCGTGGAAGTATTTTATTAACACTGGAGATGTCGACGCCTACTTATTATTTAAAGAAATTCATGAAAAAGTTGACGAAGAACCTAATCAGGAAGAAATTCAGGATGATGTATGGATTGATTAATTAGGGAAGAGGAAGAAGGATGTTATTTAAAGTTGATGGTATTGTCATCCGCACAATTGATTATGGTGAAGGTAACAAAATTATTGTAATATACACGAAAGAAACGGGGAAAGCAAGCATTATGGCTAGAGGGGCGAAAAAATTAAAAAGTCGCCTTTCTAGCGTCACTCAGTTATTTACTTATGCTGAGTTTACATACTATAAAAAAGGGAAGATGGGGACCCTGAATGATGGTGAAACCATAAAATCCTTTCACGATCTGAATTTAGATTTATTTAAATCTACTTATGCGGCTTATCTTGTTGAATTAGTTGATCGCATGATAGATGAACAAGAAGGAAGCTCTTATATTTTTGAGCAATTATTAGCATCTTTGGAATTTATAGAGGAGGGGAAAGACCCACAAGTCATTACCCATTTATTTGAGATGAAAATGCTTGAATTAGCAGGTTATTATCCAGTTTTAACAGAGTGCATTTCATGTGGTGCAGAATTAGCTGATAGTTCTTTTTTTTCAGTTTCTCTCGGAGGCACCCTTTGCTATAAATGCAAAACCAGAGAGCAATATGTTAAAAAAATAAATACAAGATCTTTAAAGTTACTTCGATTGTTTCAAGAGATGGATATAAGAAGGTTGGGGAAAATAAATATCTCAGATCCAATAAAAAATGAAGTGAAAATGTTGATGCGTGATTTTATGGATACACATGTGAATATTAATTGGAAGTCTCGATATGTAATGGATCAAATAAGCAAAACTACCCCAAACAATTTAGAACACCCCAAAAAGTAAAAAAAGATCAACAGGTGAGAAGAACAAAATTTGACTTTTTAATTATGCCGTAATATACTATTAATTAAATGTTTTTTAACTTAATAGGTACAAAGAAGGAAAAGAGTAACCAAATGTTTTGTTTAGCGAGTCAGGGATGGTGGAAGCCTGATCAAAGGATTTGATGAACGGCATTCTGGAGTATCTTAATAATAAAGCGGATAGTTATGAGTTCAACTATCAAATAGGGTGGAACCGCGGGTAACTTCTCGTCCCTATGTCATTTTATTGACATAGGGATTTTTTTTATTTACCCACAAAAGTGAAGTGAAGCTTTGAAGTGTATACCCAGCCAATTTAATACCTAGTAAAAAAGGAGAGTGGTTTTATTGAATTTTCAAAATATGATTTTAACTCTGCAGCAATTTTGGTCTGAGCAAAATTGTATTATTGTTCAACCTTATGATGTTGAAAAAGGTGCAGGGACGTTAAATCCGATGACATTTTTACGCAGCATTGGACCAGAACCATGGAATGTGGCATATATTGAACCTTCTAGAAGACCAGCGGATGGTCGATATGGTGAGAATCCAAACCGTTTATATCAGCATCATCAATATCAAGTTATTATGAAGCCTTCTCCAGATAACATTCAAGAAATATATTTGGAAAGTTTAAAAAAGTTAGGCATTCATGCTGAAAATCATGATATACGTTTTGTTGAAGATAATTGGGAACATCCTGCTTTAGGAGCATGGGGGTTAGGCTGGGAAGTATGGTTAGATGGAATGGAAATCACACAATTTACATATTTTCAGCAAGTGGGGGGGATTGATATGAACCCCGTTGCAGTAGAAATTACGTATGGATTAGAACGTCTTGCATCCTATATTCAAGATAAAGAAAATGTGTTTGATTTAGAATGGGTTGAAGGAGTAAAGTATGGAGATGTGTTTCTTCAACCAGAGTATGAGCACTCAAAATATACTTTTGAAATATCAGATACAAAAATGTTATTTACTCTTTTTAATATGTATGAAGAGGAAGCTAATAAAACATTGGAACAAAATTTGGTTTTTCCTGCTTACGATTACGTTTTAAAATGTTCCCATACATTTAACCTATTAGACGCAAGAGGAGCTATTAGCGTAACAGAACGAACAGGTTATATTACAAGGGTAAGGAATCTATCAAGATTATGTGCATCAACCTATTTACAAGAAAGGGAACGTTTGGGATTTCCACTTTTAATGGAAAAAGGGGTGAGCATCAATGAATAAAGATTTGTTGATTGAAATTGGAATGGAAGAAATACCTTCTAGATTTATTCGTGATGCTGTTAAATTACTAGAGAAAAAAATAAGTGAATGGTTAATGGAGTCTAGAATTCATTTTTCTAGAACTAAAATTTACGCTACTCCGCGTCGATTGGCTGTTATTGTTGATAATGTATCATCAAAGCAATCAGATCTTAGAAGTGAAGTGAAGGGTCCTTCCAAAAAAATTGCTCAAAACGATCTTGGTGAATGGAGCAAAGCTGCATTAGGTTTTGCAAGGAGCCAAGGAGTTGAACCATCTAACTTGTTTTTTAAAGAGTTAAATGGTGTAGAGTATGTCTATGCTGTTAAAAATGAGGTTGGCATTGAAACAAAAAATATATTATCCTTGGGGATCAGTAAGATCGTCACCTCTATGGTGTATCCCAAAAATATGCGTTGGGGAAAGTATGAATTAAAATATGTTCGCCCCATTCGATGGATTGTTGCCTTATATGGTGACGAAGTGATTCCAATGGAAATCACAGAAGTAAATGCTGGTAGAAAGTCAAGAGGACACCGTTTTCTTGGTAGTGAGGTAAACATCGATTTTCCATCTACATATGTAACTCAATTAAAAGAGGAATATGTATACGTAGATATAGAGGAAAGACAACAGCTTATTGTTGAACAAATTAATACATTAGCTGAAAATAAAAGCTGGGATATATCTGTAAAAGGGGACTTATTAGAAGAAGTGCTTTTTCTAGTTGAATACCCTACTGTCCTTTTTGGATCCTTTCAACCAGAGTTTTTAGAAATACCCCAGGAAGTATTAATTACATCCATGAGAGAACATCAACGTTATTTTCCTGTTTTTGATCAAAATAATAAATTATTACCTCATTTTGTTACGGTTAGAAACGGAGATAAAAAATCTTTAGACGTAGTAGCAAGAGGTAATGAAAAAGTATTAAAAGCTAGATTGGCAGATGCAAGATTTTTTTATCAAGAAGACCAGAATTCCCCAATAGAAAAAGCGCTAGCTAAATTAGAGAAGATTGTATATCATGAAGAACTGGGTACAGTTGGAGATAAGGTGAGAAGAACCCGTTTAATATCGGGTCAAATTTCTAGGTTTTTATCCGTAGATGAACAAGTGAAAGATCAAGTGTCGAGAGCTTCTACCATCTGTAAGTTTGATCTTGTAACCCAAATGGTTAATGAATTTCCTGAATTACAAGGTGTAATGGGAGAAGATTATGCTTTAAAAGCTGGAGAAGACCCAGTGGTATCACGAGCTATTTTTGAGCATTACCAACCTCGTTTTTCTGGTGATTCTTCACCTGAATCCATGGTTGGTGCAATTGTTAGTATTGCAGATAAAATGGATAGTATTATTGGTTGTTTTTCTATTGGTATTATCCCTACAGGGTCTCAAGATCCATATGCGTTACGTAGGAGCGCAGCTGGGATTGTTCAGATCATATTGGACCATAATCTGAAAATCAACTTATTTAATTTATTTGATATTTGTATTGAAGTGTATGAAGAGAGTAGTTTTTTAAAGACGGAAATTTCAGAGCTTCGAGCAAAATATTTGGAATTTTTCTCATTAAGAATTAAAAATGTACTTACGGATATGAAAATAAGATATGATGTGATTGATGCAGTAATGGCAACTGACATTACTAATATTCCATCTGTAATAAGACGGGGTAAAGCTTTAATGGGGTTTGTAAAACAACCTGATATAAAGATCATTGTCGAATCGTTCAATCGTGTAGAAAATTTAGCATCAAAAGCAGAAGATGAAATCATTATAGAAGAACACTTTGAAGAAACGGTTGAAATAGAATTATTTAAAACATGGGAACAAATACATCCTACGTTTACAGAAAAATTAAATGCATCATTAGAATTTGAAGCGTTAGAGATGTTAAAACAACTGCAAACTCCAATTACTGCTTTTTTTGAAAAAGTCATGGTCATGAGTGAGGATGAAAACTTAAAAAGAAATCGTTTAGCTTTGTTAGCGAATATATCTTCTGATATTGTTAAAATTGCTGATTTCCAAAAAATAGTATTATAAATTAAACAGATAAGTACTTAACTATGAGTAGTGATATACAAAGGATAACATTGTTTGTCACAAATAAAGGATTTTATATTTATTTCTCGTATATAATAAACTAAAGCTACTCTAAATAGAAATTGGTGATTCACAATTAAAAATATTTTTATTTTTGTTGATGCTGATGCGTGTCCCGTGAAGAACGAAATTGTCAAACTAGGTAAGCAATTTCAAATCAAGATTGTAATGGTTGCATCTTTTGATCACTCATTAAAAAATGAAGATGGTGTCGAAAACATTCAGGTTGATCGTTCTGATCAATCAGCAGACTTATATATTTCAAATCATATTTCTGCGAATGATATTTTAATTACACATGATTTTGGTTTAGCTTCTATTTGTTTGGGGAAAGGGGCTAAAGTAGTGTCACCTCGTGGTAAATTTTACTCTGCTCAATCCATTGATTTTTTATTGGAAAACAGACATGAAAGTGCTAAAAAGAGAAGAAATGGTCAATATAGCAAGGGACCAAAACCATTTACAAAAGAGGATCGAAATGTTTTTCTACAAACAATGACAAATTTTTTAAAAGATTTGCAGGAGATTTAGTCAAAGTATCGAAATATAAGATTGTTAATAATAGATGAAGGTGGTTAAGTGTCAAATTTAGGTATCCCGGATGAAATTATTGAAACTGTCTTGAAACATCATGATATTGTAGATGTGATTAGTAAGTATGTTCATTTATCAAAGCAAGGTAAAAATCTAAAAGGACTTTGTCCGTTTCATTCTGAGAAAACCCCTTCATTTACAGTTTCACCCGATAAACAAATTTTCAATTGCTTTGGTTGTGGAATTGGTGGTAATGTAGTTAAATTCATGATGGAAATTGAAAATTATTCGTTTCCTGAGGCCATTCAACAATTGTCTGAAGATGCTGACATTCCTTTTCATTGGCATAATCAAAGTGAGCATCCAGAACAGCAGAAAGAAAAGTCTGATTTATTAAGAGCACATGAGCTATCTCAAACTTTGTTTCATTATATATTAAAAAATACTGCACATGGAAAAATTGCTTTAGAATACTTGAACAATAGAGGTTTCTCATTAAAGCTTATGAATCAATTTCAAATCGGTTATGCCCCGTCGATGCGAAATACTTTGACTGAGTTTTTGCATAAAAGAGAGTTTTTACTTCCTTTGATGGAACAAGGTGGACTTTTATCTAAAACGGGTCAACAGCAGTACGTAGATCGATTTCGGGATCGGATCATCTTTCCTATTACAAATGTTAGAGGAAAAGTAATTGCCTTTGCAGGAAGAGCCTTAGGAGATGGTCAACCAAAATATTTAAATTCACCCGAAACCATTCTATTTAATAAGAGTAAAACATTGTATAACTTCTCTCAGGCAAAAACTGAAATTAGACGAACTGGGCGAATTGTCTTATTTGAAGGGTATGCAGATGTGATCAAAGCGTGGGATGCAGGGGTATTGAATGGAGTAGCAACAATGGGGACTGCTGTTACTCGGGAACATGCAACCACCTTAAAGCGATATGCTGATCAAATTATTTTGTGTTTTGATGGAGATGAAGCTGGTCAAACAGCAGCCATAAAAAATCTATCGATATTAGAAAAAATGAAATTTCAAGTTTATGTTGCTATGCTTCCTGACCAAATGGATCCTGATGAATACATTACAGCTCATGGTTCAGATCGTTTTAATAAAGAAATTGTTGAGAATGCTGTAACTGCTACAAAGTATAAAATATTGTATTCACAAAAAAGATTTAGGCTAAATGATGCTAATGAAAAATTACGTTATATTCGATCCACTTTAAAAATTATTGCTGAACTTGAATCACCGACTGAAAGAGAACATTATATAAAAGAAATAGCAAATGATTTCGATTATTCATTTGAAACTTTAAAACAAGAAATGTTTGAGATCAGACAGGATACAGAAAAAAAACGCTTCAAAGGGGATAATAACGTAAATCGGTGGAATAATGTAATGAATGGAAGTGGCAGGGAGGTTGTCCCTTCATTATTACCTGCTTTTCATAATGCCGAAAAGAATTTGTTGGCCATTATGATGCATAGTCGAGAAATAACGATTTATGTAGAAAAAGAGATAGGTGATCAGTTTAATGTTGAAGTTCATGGGGCCATAGCAGCTTATTTATATGCATTTTTTGCTCAGCATGAAAAACCTGATATTAGTAAATTCTTAACAATGCTGCGGAACGATGAATTGGAAAATGTAGCTAGTTCAATTTCACTTATAGGTGATCATCATGCTACGAATTCTAAAGTTATTGATGATTACATTAAACAAATCAAAAATAATTCACAAAAACATATTATAAAACAAAAGAAAATAGAAAGAGATCAAGCAGAACGAGTAGGAGATTATATACGGGCTGCAGAAATAGGAAAAGAGATTATAACCCTAGAGAGAAACCATAAATTATAAAGCTAAATGATTAATCTAGGGAGGAGGGAGTTGGATCAAATGACGAACGATCAACGAACTCAAATTGACGAAACTGAATTAAGCTTGGAACAAGTGAAAGAACAGTTAATTGATTTGGGTAAAAAACGTTCATCACTTACTTATAAAGTTATTATGGAGAAATTATCTCCATTTGACCAAGAACCAGAACAAATTGATGATTTTTTCGAGCATTTATCTGAATTAGGTATTGAAATTGCTAATGAAACAGATGAGAATATACCAGCTTCTGCTTCAGGAGCGAATCAACAAGAAGATTTTACGTTGGATGATGACTTATCATTACCCCCAGGAATAAAAATTAATGATCCAGTTCGCATGTACTTAAAAGAAATCGGACGTGTACCATTATTATCTGCAAAGGAAGAAGTAAATCTAGCTATTCGAATTGAACAAGGTGATGAGGAAGCCAAGAAAAGATTAGCTGAGGCAAACCTTCGACTTGTTGTTAGTATTGCTAAGAGATATGTAGGCCGTGGAATGTTATTCTTGGATTTAATACAAGAAGGGAATATGGGTCTAATTAAAGCTGTTGAAAAATTTGATTATACAAAAGGTTATAAATTTAGCACTTATGCAACTTGGTGGATCCGTCAGGCTATAACACGAGCGATAGCAGATCAAGCTAGAACGATTCGAATCCCTGTACATATGGTTGAAACCATTAATAAATTAATACGTGTTTCTCGTCAATTGCTTCAAGATTTAGGTCGTGAGCCTGCACCAGAAGAAATCGCAAAAGAGATGGAATTGAGTACAGATAAAGTGCGTGAGATTATGAAAATTGCACAGGAACCGGTTTCTTTAGAAACACCGATTGGGGAAGAGGATGATTCACACCTTGGTGATTTTATTGAAGATCAAGAAGCATTAGCACCATCAGATGCCGCAGCTTATGAATTGCTTAAGGAGCAGTTAGAGGACGTTCTTGACACATTAACAGAACGTGAAGAAAATGTGTTGCGCTTAAGATTCGGATTGGATGACGGTCGTACTAGAACGCTAGAGGAAGTTGGAAAAGTATTCGGAGTTACTCGCGAACGTATTAGACAAATAGAAGCAAAAGCCTTAAGAAAGCTTAGACATCCAAGCCGAAGTAAAAGATTAAAGGATTTTCTCGAATAATTTTTGTGTTTTTTTACCATTTAAAGACCTTTCTGCTTGCAGTGAGGTCTTTTGCTTGCACACTTTAATTTTTTTAAAACTTTACCATTTTTATTTTAGTGTTTTCTGTTTAGCTCATATTTAGTTTAACCTTTTTCCATTTTTAATGCAAATTTTTAAAAAAATGTTTTTTTATGATTTTATTTCTATAAATGATAAAAATTGAAATAATTAATGGAGTTGTTCCTATATGGTGATAATATCTCAAAGACTGAAAAAAATAGCAAATAAAATACTGCCTAATAGTAAATTAGCAGATATTGGTTCAGATCATGCTTTATTACCTACATACTTAGCGCAGAAAAATATTATCCAAATGGCAGTTGCGGGTGAGGTTAATAAAGGACCTTATGAAGCTGCAAAAAAACAGGTTGAAAACTCAAATTTACAACATATGATTCAAGTGAGGTTAGGTAACGGATTGGAAGTACTCGATAAAGAGGAAGTAGATACGATTGTGATTGCTGGAATGGGCGGAGGATTGATTACAGATATCTTAAATCATTCTTATGATTATACCGGTGTAAAGCGACTTGTATTACAACCAAATGTTGCAGAGGATAAGGTGAGGCGCTGGTGTATACAAAATCACTGGCAATTAATTGAGGAAGATATTTTGGAAGAGGATCGTAAGATTTATGAAATTCTAGTTGCAGAGCGCAGTGAGAATGCATATGAAGAATCTAATGAACAAATATTTTCCGAAGAAATGTACGAATGGAATTGTGATTGTCATATTCAGCTTACTCGTAAATTGAAAATATTAATGGGACCACATTTATTAAATAATCCATCTCCTGTTTTTATAAAAAAGTGGAATAGGGAAATTGCAAAGAGAGAAAAGGTAATTGAACAATTATCACAATCTAATTTAGAAGAAGCAGTTCATAAGAAAAGTGAATTTTCTGCAGAAGTTGATCAACTGAAGGAGGTACTCAAGTGTTTGCAAAGGGACAAACAATAACTCAAATCTTAGAACATTGGACACCTAAATATTATGCTGTTCCTGATGATAAAATTGGTTTGCAACTTGGGACGTTAAATAAAGAAATTAAAAATGTAATGGTGACTTTGGATGTAACAGAACAAGTTGTTGATGAAGCGATCGAAAAAGATATTCAATTGATTATTGCCCATCATCCCATTATTTTCAGACCATTAAAACATATACAAACAGATTTATCAGCAGGTAAAATTTATGAAAAATGTATCAAAAACGATATTGCTGTGTACGTTGCACATACCAATCTAGATGTTGCAGAAGGTGGCATTAATGATATGATGGCAAATGCGCTGGGATTAACAAAACTTTCACCACTTGAAGAAGTACATACTGAGAAATTAAGTAAACTTGTTGTTTTCGTACCAGAAGAAGCACATAACAATGTATTGAAGTCCATATTTGCTGCTGGTGCTGGATGGATAGGTGATTATAGTCATTGCAGCTTTAATATTAAAGGAGAAGGTACATTTTTGGCTCAAGAAAATACAGATCCTTACATCGGGGAAAAAGGGAAACTAACTAAAGCAAATGAAATTCGTATAGAAACAATTGTACCTCAGAATATTCAGAGAAAAGTAGTTCAAGCGATGTTAAAAGCACATCCTTATGAAGAAGTTGCTTATGATTTATATCCGATGGATTTAAAAGGGAAGTCCTTTGGTTTGGGTAGAGTAGGACGTTTACCTGATAAGAAAACCTTAGCTGAATTAGTATCAACTGTAAAAGAAAATTTTGAAGTACCTATGGTAAGAACGGTTGGAGATCTAAATAAAGAAATAAGTAAGGTTGCTGTTCTAGGGGGATCAGGAAGTAGATATGTACAACAAGCAAAATATGCTGGTGCTGATGTTTTAATAACAGGAGATATCGATTTTCATACTGCTCAAGATGCTTTAGCAGATGGATTATCTATCATAGATCCTGGACATCATGCTGAAAAAATAATGATCAAACATGTTTCTGATTATTTGCAAACAGAATTTTTTACTAAAAAAATAGGAACAAATGTAATTCAGTCAACTACAGATACCGATCCTTTCACTTTTTTATAAGATTCAAAGGACTTTGATTCCTAAAAAATAACATAATAAGTTGTTATGTTTGTTTAAGTGTAAAATTTTCTATAATTTCTAAAATTAAGTGCTTGTTATTTATGATTTCAATCTGTTATACTAATCTTCGTGACGGAAAGTTTGACGAACAATCGCTGGAGATATTCTCGAGAGGAAAGTCCGGGCTCCACAGGGCAGGGTGCTGGATAACGTCCAGTCAGCGCGAGTTGAAGGATAGTGCCACAGAAATGGACCGCCGATGGCATACATTTATTTGTATGCACAGGTAAGGGTGGAACCGTGGTGTAAGAGACCACGAGGATTTATGGTGACATATTTCCTGGTAAACCCCACTTGGAGCAAGACCTAATGAAACGCAGTGATTTCTAATCACAACTTTAGCCCGAGGTGCGTTTAGGTTGGTCGCTTGAGCTGTATAGCAATATACAGCCTAGATAGATGATTGTTACTTCATTGGTGGGAGGGATGACACCCGTTAATACCACTGGAAGATACAGAACCCGGCTTATGGCAAGCTTTCCAATATTAGGTCGTTAAAAGGGAGTGGATTTTTCCACTCCCTTATTTTATAACTTAAGAATTTAATAAATTTACAAATTTTAAGTTTTAAAGAAAAAGTAAACTCTAAGATGTTAATCCTAGTACATCTTTTGTTTCTTCTCAATCAAACTTACTGTATCAATTCTAATATTGAAAGTTTATCTAACTTCAGAGGGGTTTTTATTAGGATTTAATGAGTCGATTAATCTCTGAAACCAAGATTTTTTCTCCTTTGATTGGACTGTCTGATTTCCACTTGCATTTTCCAATGCATTTACAACATGAATTAATCCAAAACCATAATAATTATCTTTTCCAGCATCACCTAAATCTACAGCCGTGTTCCGAATTATTTCCATAACTTCAACATTTTTTAGTTTTGGATTTATTGACCGAATCATCGCGGCTAAAGCAGATACATGTGGACTAGCCATAGAAGTGCCAGACAATGCAGCATACTGTTTGTCAGGGTACGTACTTGGAATGCTGACACCCGGTGCCATCACATCTAAATAATCACCAAAATTAGAAAATTCAGCCTTATTTGATGATTCATCTGTAGCTGATACAGCAATCACTTCAGGGTATGCAGCTGGATAGCCTGGTTGATTTGTATTATCGTTTCCTGTTGCAGCAATCAATACAACATCTTTATCATAGGCATATTTTATTGCATCATGGAGAAACTGAGTCTCTGCATAATTACCTAAGCTCATATTAATCACTTTAGCCCCCTGATCAGTTGCCCATATGACACCTTGAGCTACTGCATAGGTACTACCAGCCCCAGTTGAATCAAGTACTTTAATTGGTAAGATTTTATTATACCAGCTCATTCCTGCAATCCCTTCAGAGTTATCTACTTTGGCTGATATAATACCTGCAACATGTGTTCCGTGTCCAACATCATCTAAAGGTTGTGCCTCTTCATCCACGAAATTAGCCCCTTCTAACAATTGACCTTGTAAATCAGGGTGGTTTAAATCCACACCAGTATCTATAACTGCTACGATAATTTGATTACTCCCTTTGCTTAAATCCCAGCCATTTAAAGTATCAATATTAGGGAGATTCCACTGATAAGGGTCATATAAAATATCATTAGGTTCATTTTCAGCAGATTGAATTGTTTCATTGGTCATATATAAATAATGCGGTTCTGTATATTCCACATCCCATTTGTTAAAATAACTCATCATTTGTTCTGCATCCATAGTATTGGAGCTAAATACATAAGTATATCCTAATTTTTTCATAGAAGTTGCCTGAATATCAGATTTAATTTTCTTTAAATCTGATGCTGAAGGTTCAATTTTGAATTTAACTACGATTTCTTTCAGATGATAATGACTTGTTCCTACATTCTCTTCAGGATGATCTACTTTTACATCTTGAAGTGTATCAGAATCAACGGATTTTATGCCATATCTTTTATCACTTGGATAGGGAACTATTCTTAAATTTTTTCTTTGCTCGATTTCTACCTGATTTAGAAAATCTTGTTTAATCACACCTATTAAGGCAGAATTTTTTTCTTGGGAAGGTACTGCTAAAACAAAATACTTCTCTTTGCCAACTTGAATTGTTTCAGATTGATAAAGTTTATTTTCTTTTAGGACTTTTTTCCCTTCATTAATTAAAGGTGATACTTTACTTTTCAATTCTCCACTAAGATTGCCTATCGCTTCATTCTTATTGTTATTATTGTCCATCCAAACAACTTGAACCACATTGGTGTGATTTTCTTTTATCTGTGATAAGATTGATTTTTTATCGTTTGAGCCATTCATATTATCCAAAGCTTGAGTGAAATGCCTTGTGCATTGAATGCGACATAGTTCATTTGTTTTGCTTACATCTTGATTCATTAGTGATTCTTTCATCTTTAATTCAGAATTTGTATTCATTTGTATTTTCATATTTTCATCAATTTTTTGATCACCAACTGGGAATATTAGTAAACCAATTACAGTTAAAATAAAAACAGGAAAAGCAATTTTAACAAATTTCATATGAAACCCTCCTAATATATATTGAAACTTTATTGATGTAGGTATAGAATATCTTTAGATTCTAAAAAAAGCAGTTCTTTTATTCATTTTCATTTACATCAATTACATGAAAAGCTGTGCAATCTATGTTACGATTGAAATGTAGTCATTATAGGATGGTTGTCAGTTTAAGGAGGATCTATTTTTATGACTAAAGACAATGTAAAAAATTTATGTGAAATTACAAAAGGAAAATTAAAGGGAGTCATTGATAAAACAGAAGAATTTTTAAATCATCATTCGCTAACTCAACTAAACATAGACAATGATATTGAAATGGAACAGTTTTATCGAGATATTTTATCTGATGTACGGCATTTGCTTGTGTTTTCAGAAGTTTTTTATGAGAAAATTGGAATCTGCTTACGAAGACCTAATTTTAATTTAGATTTTTCCGAAAAGGTTTTGTTTGATGTATACCATAAGTGTATAGCTTCATTTTTCTACCCTAAGCACGAATGTTATGCAGAAGATGGCAGATATGCATATACAGGTCAAGATGCGATTCGATTTAGAAAAAAACCATCACGTGAAATTAGAGATCTTATTCTAGGGTTATCTAAAACATTTGAGGAATTACGTGATGATCTTGCGTTTTATGAAACAGATTATTTAACAGAGAAAAAATTACAAGGTAAAAGTGTATAAAAAATTAATGATGATGTTGGAGACCATCCTATGGGATGGTTTTTTTGTTATGGGTAAATTTATTAAGTATAGATCATCATCAATACGGAAAAATAAAAATGGGGGTGATCAATAATGCCGCAAGTAAAATGCAGCGTGGCAAATTGTGAATATTGGGCAGCAGGTAATAACTGTAATGCAGATAAAATTAATATTGAAGTAGATGAACATGCAAATATCAATTTTAATGAAGAATTCGCAGGCGAAAATTTTGATTCCAATCATCAGGATAAAGCTTCAAAGGAATCGAATACGTGTTGTCACACGTTTAAAAAGAAGTCTTAACATGTCCCTGTTGAAAGGAGGTCAAACATGGATTCAGAAAACATGAACATCGGAAATAGAAATGAACGAAATCAAATGAACGATAACTTATCTAATGATAATGTTGAACCATTTGATGAGGAATATGCTGAAGAATATGCTCCTTTTAATGTAGCTAATTTCAATAGGGAACGAAATGAGACAATACAATCTGATGTGGAAGAGGCAAGAGATATAGGTGCTAATACTACATTAGGCATAATATCCCTTGTATTTGCACTTGCATCATGGTTTATTTATCCCTTGATTTTAGGTCCTGCTGCTGCTGTATTCGGTTTTGTTGCATGGTATCAGGGGAGCCGTACACTTGGCGGTTGGTCCATTGCATTGGGAGTCATTGCTTTTCTCGCATATATGGTATTACCTTTATACACCTAGGATATACAAAAAACAAACCCTTTTTATTGGGTTTGTTTTTTATATATCTTATGTGTGCATCCAAACTGAGAGCAACTTAAAAGGTTTTACTTCACTTTTGTGGGTGTATTAGTGTAAAATCGTTGAAGGAGTGAAATCATAGTGTTTTAAAGGGGTTTATGAAAAATGTATTATTTTGACCACTCTGCTACAACACCTCCATTTAATGAAGTGACGGATACTGTCCTTGAGGTTATGAAAAATTATTATGGTAATCCATCTTCACTTCATCAATTTGGAATAGATGCAGAACAATTGATGAGAAGAGCTAGACATGTAATCTCAGAGTCGTTAGATGTAAATGGAGAACAGCTTATATTTACTTCTGGAGGGACTGAGAGCAACAACATGGCAATTAAAGGGGTTGCATTTCAATATCAAAACAGAGGGAAACACTTAATTACGACAGAAATTGAACATGCCTCTGTATATGAAAGCTTTAAACAACTTGAACAATTAGGTTATCAAGTAACTTATTTACCTGTGAATCATACAGGTCAAGTTTCAATAGAAGATCTACAGAATGCACTTACAGATGAAACAATCTTAGTGAGTATTATGCATGTAAATAATGAAGTTGGACGAATACAGCCGATTAAAAAAATAGCTAGTTTGTTAAAAAAACATAAACGTATTTTTTTTCATGTTGATGCAATACAAAGTATAGGTAAAATACCTCTATATCCTGAAGAGTGGGGGATTGATCTAATGAGTGTTTCTGCTCATAAGTTAAATGGTCCAAAAGGGGTTGGGGTATTATACTATAGGAAAGGAATTAAATTATTTCCTTTATTGTCAGGTGGTGGACAGGAAGCAGGCTATCGTTCAGGAACTGAAAATGTCCCACTGATTGTTGGTATGGCTAAAGCAATAAGAATTTCAATGGATAAACAGAAAGGTAATCTCGAACATTTGTATCGTTTAAGAAAAAAATTAACAGATTTTATTCTTCAAATTCCTGAACTTAAATTAAATGGATCAGTTGATCCTGAACATATGGCACCTCATATCGTACATTTTTCATTTACTGGTATGAAATCTGAAGTGATCGTCCACGCATTGGAAAAAAAAGGAATTTATGTTTCCACAAGATCTGCATGTGCTTCTGGTGAAAGTAAAGCAAGCCGTGTACTTAAAGCTATGGGAACATCTGAGAATAATGCGAATAGCGGTATACGTATTAGCATGTCTGCTGAACACTCTGTAGAAGATATTGATACGTTGTGTAATCAGTTAAAGCAAGTTGTTCATGATTATAAAGGGTTTACAAAATAGGGGGACACAATAAGATGAAGCCAGATTATATATTACTTCGTTTGGGAGAACTTACACTTAAAGGTAGAAATCGAAGCGTCTTTGAGAATCGAGTTCTAACTCATATTCGTGATTTTTTGAAATCATATCCTAATATTCAAATTATAAAAAACTATGGTAGGGTATATATTCAATTAAATGGTGAGTCATTTGAAGGCATTGCTGAACAATTAAAAAAAATTTTTGGACTTGTATCGTTTAGTCCTGTGAAAAAAGTAGATACAGAACTTGAAGCAATGAGAGAAGTAAGCCTAGAATTAATGAATAACTTGGTACCAAAACCAAATACTTTTAAAGTTAATGTTCGCAGAGCATATAAACATTTTCCTCATGACTCACAAGAGCTTAATCACTTAATTGGAGGATATGTATTACATCATACACCAGGATTAAAAGTAAATGTTCATGAACCAGATGTGATTTTAAAAGTAGAAGTAAGAGAAGAAGGAACATTTATTTATTCGGAGACGATATCAGGATTAGGTGGTTTTCCGCTAGGAAGCAGTGGTAAATCTATGTTAATGTTATCAGGAGGGATTGATAGCCCTGTTGCTGGTTATCTTGCGATGAAACGCGGAATGAAACTAGAGGCAGTCCACTTTCATAGCGCACCTTTTACTAGCGAACGTGCTAAACAAAAGGTAATTGATTTGGCAAAAGAATTAACGAATTACTCTGGAAAAATGAAAGTGCATATCGTACCGTTTACAGAAATACAAACACAGTTTAATGAACATGCTCGTAAGAACTTAATCATTACATTCATGAGAAGAGCGATGCTTCGAATTACTGAAAAATTAGCTGAGAAGAACGGAAATCTAGGCATCATTACTGGAGATAATTTAGGTCAGGTGGCAAGTCAAACGTTATCTAGCTTGAATGTTATTGGACGTGCGACTGGAATGCCAATCTTACGTCCTTTAATTACGATGGATAAAAACGAAATTATTAAAATTGCACAAGATATTAATACATTTGAGACTTCCATACTTCCTTATGAGGATTGCTGTACTATTTTCCTACCTAAAAATCCAGCTACAAACCCAAATCTAGGTTTAGTTGAAAGAATTGAAGACTCGATGGAATGGCTTCCGCAAAGTATTGAAGATGCAGTGGAAAATACGGAAACCATCATCGTTTCTAATCAAGAAGAAGAAAAACTAAGTCATTTATTTTGAGCCTTTTAACTGGGCTCTCTTTTTTTCTTTGCTTACGTTAACTAGCTTACCTATTGCTACTACACCGATAACAATTACAGCAACAAGGGTCCACTTTAAAGAGGCATTGTTTTCAAAAAAGTGTACTAACTTTGGTTCATCTGTAATCATTTTTGCTGCTGTGTAAGCTAAGATGCCGGAACCGAAATAAATGATAACAGGATAACGATCAATGACTTTTATAAACAACGTACTACCCCATACGATAATTGGGACACTAATGATTAATCCCAGGATAACAAGAATAAATTCTCCTTCTGCTGCCCCCGCGACAGCGATAACATTATCAAATCCCATCGATGCATCTGCAACAACAATGGTCCATACTGCTGCCCACAAACTTTTTGCAGCATTCACATCATGATCACCGTCTTCAACCAAAAGTTTATAAGCGATCCATATTAACAGCAGCCCTCCAGCGAGTAACAGCCATGGAACCTTTAGTAACCACACAACAAATACCGTTGCAACAATACGTATACCTACAGCACCTATCGTTCCTAAAATGACTACTTTTTTCTGTTGGTTTTGTGGTAAGTTTCTTGCAGCTAAACCAATCACTATTGCGTTGTCACCAGCTAAAACTAAATCAATAAAAATAATGGTGATTAGTGCAGACAAAAATTCAAGTGTAAAAAAATCCATTCCGTGTACGCTCCTTCAGTTTTATTCATCGTAAGAGTCAAACAAAAAGACCCTTACCATGGTATTGGTAAAGGTCTTGCTAACAACGTATTGTTGCCAACAAAGCCGGGGAAAATTTTTCCCGAATTGACGACTTTGTTGTGACAGCTACTCCCCTAAACTCATTACAACCATTATAAATGAATGTTAATTTATTCGTCAAGAAAATCAAAGGACAACTTTAATACATGAATCTCTTTTTATTGAATAAACATGTACAAACTGTAGTAGGTGGTGTAATGAGTGGTAGAAAATATATTCATTATGGTAGAAATCATTGTTATTAATATTGTACTAAGTGGAGATAATGCAATTGTCATTGCATTAGCAAGTAAAAACCTTCCACAACAACAGCAAAAAAAAGCAGTGTGGTGGGGGGCCTTGGGTGCAGTTTTTCTTAGATTAGCTTTAACTGTAGGTGCAGTTTTTCTTCTGGATATCCCATATATTCAGGCTATTGGATCAGGACTCTTGTTGTACATTGCTATCGCTCTTCTGATCAATGACAGTGACCATTCTGTCAAGGAGGTTTTTTCACTTGGAGCAGCGATTTGGACCATCGTCGTTGCAGATTTCGTGATGAGTTTAGATAATGTGTTAGCGATAGCTGCAATAGCACAAGATGATTATATTTTATTGTTTTTGGGAATTGGTATGAGTATTCCATTGATCGTTTGGGGTAGCACTTTTTTTATGAAATTGCTTGAGAAATATACTTTTTTAGTTTATATTGGTGCGGGTATTTTAGGGTACACTGCTGGTGAAATGTTATTAAATGATCAAAAAGCGATTGAACTGCTTAGAGATACTCACCATTCATTGCATTGGTTTATCCCAGCTTTTTGTACGGCGGTTGTATTATTAGCAGGATTATTCTTTTCTAAGAAGACATAGAAAACATTTTCTTATTAACAACCTTCTAACTCACTTTACTAGTGAATTAGAAGGTTGTTCGATTATTGAAATAGCTGTCGTATATATATTTAGAGAGGGGTTTAATGCAACTTTTACCAATGGTAAGGGTATATAATTAGTGTTGAATGATGTATTGTGACATATAATTCAACCTTTTATTGATTATTAGCAGCTAAAAATAGAAGGAAAAATAATTTGGAGGGAGGAATTATATAATAATGGAAAGGAATCGAGCAACAATAGGTTTACTCATTATAGCAATAGGAATCGTATTAATTTTATTCAAATTAGATACTTTTGATTTTGTTTTTGATTTCTCATGGCCGTTTATATTTATCTTCGTGTCCATCGTATTTCATGTATTATTTTTCATAAGAATCTTTCCAACCGGTGTTCTAATTCCAGGTGGTATTCTTGGTACATACGGTTTGTTGTTTTTATTTCTGAATTTCACGGATTGGCATTATTTGCAGTATTTATGGCCGATCTTTGTTTTTGGTGTTGCGGTTGGTTTATTTGAATTTTATTTCTTTAACAGACAAAATCCAAAAGATGTACTTACAGCGGGGATTGTTTTAACAATCATTTCAATTGTGTTCATGTCATTTTCACTATTGTATTCGATTGGTATTTACTTTATAGCAGGTATTTTAATTCTCTTTGGAATATGGTTGATTTTTGGCAGAAGATGATTTTAAAAACATTGCTTTTTATTGTTTCACATAATATAATGTATTTAGCTTAAAGCGTCGGAGTATGTCCGACGCTTATTTTATGAAAAAAATAAACAATTTTTATGTTGAACTCATACAGATTGTTATTATACAGTGGAGGGAAAAAACAAACATGTTTAACAGAGAAATGATCAGAAATATTGCAATTATTGCTCACGTTGATCACGGGAAAACGACATTAGTGGATAAATTATTACAACAGTCAGGTGTATTTCGTGATAACGAAGCAATTCAGGATAGAATGATGGATTCTAATGACTTGGAAAGAGAACGTGGAATTACAATTCTTGCAAAAAATACAGCAATTGAATATAAAGATTATTTAATCAACATCGTAGATACACCAGGTCACTCTGACTTTGGTGGTGAAGTAGAACGAATTATGAAAATGGTTGATGGTGTATTATTAGTTGTAGATGCTTTTGAAGGATGTATGCCGCAGACTAAATTTGTACTCAAAAAAGCTTTGGAACAAAACTTAACACCTATCGTCGTTTTAAATAAAATTGACCGTCCTAATGCTCGTCCTGCAGAAGTGATTGACGAAGTTTTAGAGTTGTTTATTGAGTTAGAAGCATCAGATGAACAGTTAGATTTTCCTGTTGTTTATGCTTCAGCATTACAAGGAACCTCAAGCTTAGATGCAGATAAACAAGAAGACAATATGTTCTCCATGTTTGAAACGATTACAGAACATATTCCATCTCCTAAAGAAAGTGTAAAAGAACCATTACAATTTCTAGTTACTTTGATGGATTATAATGAATATTTAGGTAGAATTGGTGTTGGGCGTGTAAATCGTGGTAAGATTTCACAAGGTCAGGTTGTGACCGTCATCAATAGAGAAGGAAAACACAAACAAGCACGTATTGAAAAATTGTTTGGTTTTCAAGGATTAAAAAGAGTTGAAATCCAAGAAGCTGGAGCAGGCGATATTATTGCTATCGCAGGTATTAAAGATATCAACATTGGTGAAACAATTGCAGACCCTACTAATCCTGAAGCCCTTCCTGTGCTTAAAATTGATGAACCAACACTTCAAATGACATTTTTAGTTAATAACAGTCCTTTTGCAGGTAAAGAAGGAAAATATGTTACGTCAAGTAAACTTCGTGAACGACTGTATAAAGAAATTGAAACTGATGTTAGTTTAAAAGTAGAAGATACAGATAGTCCAGATGCTTTCATTGTATCAGGAAGAGGAGAACTTCACTTAGGAATTCTGATTGAAAATATGCGTAGAGAAGGTTTTGAACTGCAGGTTTCTAAACCTGAAGTCATCATTAAAGAAATTGATGGTGTAAAATGTGAACCAATGGAACATCTTTTAATTGACGTACCAGAGGAAAGCATGGGTGCTGTAATGGAAAGTTTGGGAACACGTAAAGCAGAAATGCAGAATATGATCAACAATGGAAATGGTCAAGTAAGACTTGAATTTATGATTCCAGCAAGAGGGTTAATTGGATATGGAACAGAATTTTTAACTATGACTCGTGGATATGGAATAATGAATCACTCCTTTGAACGTTATGCACCATATGCTGGTCAAGGTGTTGGTGGGAGACAAAAAGGTGTACTGGTATCTACAGAAACCGGAATAAGTAAATTATATGGTATCTTGAATGTAGAGGATCGTGGAACGTTATTCTTAAAACCTGGTACAGAAATATATGAAGGTATGATTGTTGGAGAACATACAAGAGATAATGATATTGTTGTGAATATTTGTAAAGAAAAAGCACTAAATAATATTCGAACTGCGAATAAAGAAGAAACAGTAAAAATGAAAACTCCTCGTATTTTTTCATTAGAGGAAGCATTAGAATATTTGAATGAAGATGAATATTGTGAAATCACACCAGAATCTATCCGTTTACGCAAAAAGATCTTAAATAAAAGTGAACGTGAACGCAGTGAAAAAAATCGTAAATTAGCAAAAGCTAATGCTTAATGTTTAATGATTGATATAGTAAGGAGGGGTTTAGATGTTTTTATTAACAGCTGAACCAGTAGATATTCAACCTATTGATTGGGGTGCATTTATCCAAGATCATTGGTATAAATATATTATCATTTTTATTTGCCTTATTTATGTGTTTAACAAGGTGTTTAGAGTGAAAAAGTTACCAATATTAAAAGACTTGGTTATTTATTCAATCATTGCACTGTTTTCATTTATTTTATTAATATTTGAAATTGATGTTGATTTACCTATAATTTTTAGTTTAATGATTGCAGTTGCACTCATGTTCACAGTTCGCATCCGTTATTTTTTCGAAGATCGTAAAAAGAAAAATTAAATGTTATATAAAGATGGGAATATATAAATTATGAATTTACAAGATGCTTTTTTTAACTGGTTACAAATGAAAGTAGTTTATAATGCACGTCCAAACGACAACTCTGCATTAAAAACATTAGAATTTTTTGAAACCATCCTTTTAGAAGATCACCATCTGACAAATATTGATATGTGTTTGTCAGATGATGATTTGATGTATCAAATCACATATACTCAACAAGGTGAAGTTAAAACGAAAAAGTTCGATCGAGAAATTGTGGATAAACTTTTAGACGAAATTAATTCAAACCCCAAATATAACTAGTTAAAGTGGTTCGATGAAAAATCCTATGTTATAATTTACCTGAGATGTGGATACATAAATAGGAGGGTTGAATAGTGACAGATATTTTGACCGAGTTAAATGAAACGATATTTTCTCAACTCCAAAAAGAAAAATTAGTTTTGTTGCATACGATGGATGATGAGTCAGGTTCACCAACAAGTAGTGTTATTTCTTGGATTTACGCAGTGGATTCAATAACAGTTAGATTTGCCGTTGATCAACGCTCTAGAATTGTTAATAACCTAAAAAATAATAAGCTTGTGTCTTTAACAACTTTCGCTTCAGCAACGGTATATGAAATTGCTGGATCAGCTGAGCTTTTAACTGAAGCAATGGAAGAAGTGCCATTCAAATTAGCTTGTATAGAGATAAAAATAAAAAGTGTAAGAGATGTGATGTTTTACGGAGCGCGCATTTCTACAGAACCTGAATATGAAAAAACCTACGACAAAAGGGCAGCAGAGAAGCTGGATAATCAGGTTTTTGAAGCAATTAAAAAGTGCTGAGTAAACGGAGATTGGGATCTAACCAATCTCCGTTTTTATTACGTAAAGGTAACAAGTATATTCTACAAGAATATGCTACAAAGCATTTCTTCACTTTTTGCAGGATATTTCAGTATTATTAAGTGAACTTACTACATATATGTCTAATATTAGGTTGATCATCTTTTATTGATGGGTGTTAAGTTGATTTTTATCTGCTTCATTTTTTGGCTTGTTTATTTGCTTATTTTGCTGGTTTTGTATTGCATTCTGTGGAAACTGTGGAATGACTCGACCTACAATATCAGCTAATTCTTCAGCGAAACCAGAAATTGGTTTACCTTTCATGATATCGTTTCTGATTTCTTTAATTCGTACATTTAAATCCATGTCAGCTGTAATTACTGCATTTGCACCGTAAGGATCTTTACTTAAAGCTTCTGCAACAGAATATTTTACACTTCCAACTTTTGACCTTTCTAAAGTTCCATCAATATCGATACCTACTAGTGCTGTATTTCCAATTACTACAATATTTGCTGCATTCACTTCTGGTATAGAAAGGGTTAGTGTTTCTAACCTTTTTGTCACCTCTGCTTGATTCATATTTTTATTTTCTGATGAAGTTTGAAGTTCTTTGACAGTTTGTTTATCAGTGTAATTTTCAGATTGTTGATTACATCCGAAGAGTATACACAACAAACTCATAAATAAAATTAACATTCTCATTGCTTTTCTCCCCTTCAGTTAATTTCCATTTTACTTGTAATGCGACCTTAGCAAGTAAAAGAAATTTTAAATGCGTGTATTTTATTTTAGTTTGTCCTCTAGATTGTTATCTATGTATTTCCTACTTTGAACTCATTTAGCGGAGGAGATTTTAATGAAAAAGATATATGTGTTAGATACGAATGTTCTTTTACATGATCCGAACGCACTTTTTAGCTTTTTAGAACATGATGTAATTGTTCCGGCTATCGTATTGGAGGAAATCGATTCAAAGAAAAGAAATGCTGATGAAATTGGAAGGAATGCAAGATATGTATCGAGATTATTAGATGGATTTCGAGAAAAAGGGAAACTTCAAGAAGGAATTTCGTTGGAAAATGGTGGTCGACTAAAAGTTGAACTTAATCATCTTAGTTTTTTAAAAATGAAAAATATATTTGCAGAAATTACTAATGATAATCGTATATTGGCTGTAGCATTAAATTACAAATTAGAGGAGGAAGAAAAATCACACCCTAAATCTGTAGTATTAGTCAGCAAAGATACTCTTGTAAGAATAAAAGCAGATGTTTTGGGAATAAAAGCAGAGGATTATCTATCTGATCGAGTTGAAAAAACAACCGATTATACTGGGTATAATACGTTGAATATACATCCTTCAATTATTGATGAGTTTTATACTTTCAGAAATATAACGATTGATCATTTAAAATTCAAACATAACTTAAATCCACATGAATTTGTTATTTTGAAAGATGAGTTAGGAACTTCGAAATCAGCTCTTTT
This sequence comes from Chengkuizengella sediminis, assembly GCF_010078385.1. Classification (NCBI taxonomy): domain Bacteria; kingdom Bacillati; phylum Bacillota; class Bacilli; order Caryophanales; family Paenibacillaceae; genus Chengkuizengella; species Chengkuizengella sediminis. Next base: position 559,431 of record NZ_SIJC01000001.1, on the reverse strand, counting down.
AAAAGTGGATGAGCAAATCAAAAAGTTGGATGCTTTATATTTGAGTAATGATCCGATTTGGGGGATTGCTGCAAGAAACGTACAACAAAGAATGGTTCTAGAGTTATTATTAAACGATGATATCCCGCTAGTAACGATTACTGGAAGAGCGGGTACTGGTAAAACTTTACTGGCGCTTGCTTCTGGTTTATTGAAAGTAGAGGATGAAAATAAATATAAAAAATTGCTTATTGCAAGACCTGTCGTACCTATGGGTAAGGATTTAGGATATCTCCCGGGTGAAAAAGAAGAAAAATTACGACCTTGGATGCAACCTATATATGATAATCTTGAATTTCTATTTAATACAAAAAAATCAGGTGATTTAGATAAAATATTAGCTGGATTAGGTAGTATTCAAGTTGAGGCATTAACCTATATAAGAGGACGTTCTATTCCGAATCAGTTTATCATTATAGATGAAGCTCAAAATTTATCCAAACACGAAGTGAAGACCATTTTATCACGTGTAGGTGAAGGTAGTAAAATTGTTCTTATGGGTGATCCTGAACAGATTGATCATCCATATTTAGATGCTTCTAGTAATGGTTTAACACATGTAGTTGAAAGATTTAAAAATGAAATGGTTAGTGGTCATATTACCCTAAAAAAAGGGGAAAGGTCTCATTTGGCTCAGCTAGCAACAGATTTATTATGATTTCTTACAATTTTTCGATTAAGTTTGATTCCAAGATTGCTCTAACTTCATATGATATTGAAATAATGAAATTTTGGGGCGGTATATGATATGAGTTTCAAAACTATGGAGAGAATGAAAAGAGTAACTTTGAAACATTTGGAGGATATTCAGAAGAATCTGAATAGAACCAGACATCAGCAAGATAAGTCAAGATCTAATTACGATATGGATTTAATGATAAAGCAAGTTTTATATCAACGAAAATCTCCCATTAAAAATACGATAGATCAATTTGAAAAAAGAATTTCAAAAGCAAATGATATTTCAAGTGTTGAGCAATTGGTTCATATGAAAAAAGAACTAAAGAAATTATTAATCTCCTTAGAGGAAAAGATGTAACAGATTTTAGATCTCTAACGAATAATTAGTTTCAGCAAGGGAGAGTATTATCCCTTGCTGAAACTAAGTTAGATAAATTTAATTTCACAATGATATGCTTTAGATATCCCTTCCACTAATTCCTCTAGATGTTTTTCTACTGCATAGTATGTGACCATATCTAAGCTATACTCAGCTAACTTATGCTCTTCAATTTGATGAATGGCTTGACTAGTGTTTGATTCTTGAACTTGAGTAAAATAAAATATACTCGTGAGATTCTCATATAAATAAGTATTTCCAAACTTACTCGTAAATCCAAAATCTGAAAAATAGGTTGTTAGTTTGGCATCCTCTGGCAATAGGAAAAGAGTACATGTTTCGAAGTTAATTTTAAAATGATTCATTACTTCTATAACAGACTCTAACTCATTTTTTGAGTTAACTATAAGAACTTCTTTATCTCTGTCAAATAAATTTGTTTTATTTGCTAATGATTTGACTACTTGAGCGTAATAACCTGGTATTTTACCCTCAGGTAAATCCATTATAACTGCATGTTTAATCATAACTATTCTCCTTATGTTTGATATCACTTTTTCTATTATCCAATAAAACCTAATTTAACTCAATGTACATTTTTGTTATTATAGAAGTAAGTATGATTACTATAGGGGAGAAACCGATGTTAAATAAAAAGGGTTTATTTATGTTTTTTGGGATTATATTAATTTCCTTTAGTATAGTTACTTTCATTGGAGGTACTGAGCCTAATATAACAATTAATGAGAAAGAAACAAATGAGGAGGAAAGACCTTTTTACAATCAGAGAGAATTTCAATCAGCCAACATTTTGGAGATTTCAGTTTCACTTGATGAAAATCAGTTACAATTATTAAAAGAATTTAATAATAAATATGAAAAGACTCACTCAGGGGTATATATACGTTTGAATTCATATCATAAAGAGCAAGCTTACGATGAGTTTATACAAGCATCACAAATTGGATCTGCTTCAGATATTTTTCTAGTGGAAAATGAATGGATCAATGAGTTTGCAGCGAGTGGATATTTGATACAATTGGATGAAATTATTAATAGTATGGATATTGAAGTTCATAACTTGTTACATTCTCAAACGAAATGGAATGGTTTTGACTGGGCAGTTCCAATCGATTCAGATATGTATGTTTGGGTTTGGAACCCAGATCAATTGAAAGAAACTAATGTATTCATTCAACCAAATACAATAGAAAACTTAATTGAAATCATGGCTCTTCATCCAGAAAAAGTATATGTAGATCAAAAAGATCCTTATAGTATGCTTCAAATCATTTCTATGTTAAATTCTATAATAAATGATGGATCATTTGTTCAAAGTAATGCTTCGGAGATACAATGGGATATTGTAACTAGATTTGCAGTTGCTGAAAACACGTGGGAATTACTAAATAATGGAGAAATATTGTTGAAGTTAACGACATTAAAAGACTATTATAATCATCAGGACGAAAATTACGAATATACACCCATATATTTAGAATCTGAATCTGTGAATTCATCTCCAATAGGAGGAGTAATCAAAGGGAGCAGCTTTGTAGTTTCATCAAATACGAATGTACAAAAAGAAGCCTTTGAATGGCTTCAAACGCTTCTTGTAGATCCATATTATTCAAAGATTTTTGATAATAAACGGGTAGATGACATTCAGCTTGATGATATGAAAGCTTTAAAACCTAATCCAAATCTACCAGATCAGTTAAATCGATTTATACAAGATCTAAACCAATTGTATAGTGTGAATCAGAGTAGCTTTTTAGAACAATATTCAACCCTTTGGACTTCACAATGGATGGGTTATGATCAAAACTAAATAAATCAACAATTAATTTAGTAATTTTAAAAATATTTTCAGATTACCTTCACTCAAATCTATTTCTTTTGCCTCAACAAAAGGGGCTATTTTTTTTGGATAAAAAGCTAAGTCAAACTCCTCTTCCAATGCTCTAATCGTTGTGTCTGGCAGTAAGAAATCGTTATATTGTAACTCATTAACTTGAAACTGAATGATGTTTTCGGGCTCAAACACAATCTGATACATACCAGATAATTTGATATTTATTTGTTCATTCGTTCCGTAGGCAACAATTTCATCTTTTTGAAATTCAAATTGAAAAGGTTCAAACAAAGGATCTTGTTTCCTTAGGAATTCATTGAGTTCATCGTCTGTAATTTGAAAAACAAATTGGAGTCCTTCTAATTGAAGATGTTGTTTATTGTCAGTAAGGATATCGGGTAAATTTTGCATTGCATCTGCTAGAGCTTGAAAGTATGTTTTAAATAAAGGTAAACCTTTACTTTCCCAAGCCATCGTTAGTTGATCAATTTGCTCTAAAATGCTTTCTCCATCCTCTAGTTGTTCTATTTCATCATCTAGTTCATGTTGCAAAGAGATTAAACGTTCTTTTTCAAAAACAAGTGCTTTTTTAATATGAACTAGTTCTGTCTGAGTGTTTAATAATTCATGATACAGAATTTGAAGTTCATCATAATCATTCTGGAAATCAGATAAGATTTTTTGATCTCTTGATACAATAGCTTGCATAAATTCCAGTACAGATAGAACTTCCGATATAGATTCACTTGAAAATAAAAGATGAATAAGATCATCTCGTTCTTTTGTATAGTATTTTTTTAATACTTCTCCTGATTTTTTTCTGCTTTTTTCTACCAATTTATGTTGTGTTAGGATATTAGCTTCTGTAACTGAAATGGCTTTTTCAACTTCTTTTTCTTTTATGTTTAGCCTTTCTAATTCCTGGTCTATTTCAAAGATAGTTAGTCCTTTTTCTAGCAATTTTATTGTTTCATCTAAGGAGAGATCATCTGTTTGCAAAGCATAAGATAGATTTGAATAGTAAAAAGATAAAAAGATGCATAAATAAAAGATTAGTATTTTTTTAAAAAACTGCATAAAGATTCTCCTCCATATCTATCCTACATAGTATATCATTTATATGACAATTTTGACGATAAGATGATTATAAGCAAGAAAATACCCATTTAGATTGAACAAAAGATGATACTTTGATCAATCCGAATGGGTATGTTAAAAACGTAAATCTATTATTTGATTTTTTGAATTTTCCATTCTGATTCTACTTTACTTATTGTAAATGTGAAACCACTCATGAAAGGTTTTTGATCTGGGTTTGCTTCATCAACGGATTCGTATAATACACCAACATTAAAAGATTTTCCTGATTTATTTTTAAACTGCAGATCTTCAACTTGTAAAAATCGATATAAATTGTTTTGTATAAGCTCCCAGCCCACTTCAGCATTTTTTTCAGAAGAAAATGTAGAGAAGAACTGGTCTTTATTTTTTTCGATCATGGATTCTAAATTTTTGTTTATAAGATTAAGAATTTCTTGCTCTGTCGATTGATCAGAATATTGAGTTACGGGAATGAAGATTCCAGGTTCAAATGTAAACTCTGGCAAACTTCCTAACTCTTCTAAATATGTAAAAAAGTCAAATAGTGACAATGTTTGTTCTGGTGTTTTGACTAGTGAATTAGAGTTTTGATTGCTAATGATTTGATGATGAATAGTTAGTGCTTGATCCATCAAACTCAACTTTAAATCTTGGTCCGTAATCTCTCCGTTTGCATTCATTACAAAAGTGATTAAATTAGACTGAGCTTCCGCTGTCTCTGTATTTTCTGTAGTAAGATAAGAATTTAAAGATCGATCCATATTTGAACGTAGATCATCTGGGATGATCTCCTTCATTTCATTTAATAAAAAATCTTTAACAACTAACACTAAATCTTGTTGAGATATTTCTATTTCAATGATTTTTTGTTCCTGAAGCTCTTCATTTGTTTCAGTAGTTTTGTCCTGAAACTTTTGCGCATCTGTTTTACTTATTAATTCTAACAAAAATTGCGTATATAACGACTCAAAATTAAGGTCTGCATTCGCTAATAATTCATTTTTCTCTGCTTCAAAATATTCATCTTCAGGATTAATGACTGGTATATTAAAAAATAATTTGTCATTTGTAATAATAATAGGTACATTTAAAGAAGTTTGATTTGATTCAAATAAAGTGTTTATTTCTATTGAATCATCAACGATGTTGCCATCCCAACTTAGTTGTCCATTTTCTGAAAAAGTTTGTATTATAGTGTAAAATGGATTGGATTCATTTGAAGGTAATTGTAAATGCAGCTTTGCGCTACCGCTAAATGCAATATCTGATAAATTGCTCTCCTTCATTAAGGAGGTTTCTACTTGTTCTTTTAATGCGTCTTTTTGTGAGGTACAGCCCGTAATGAATAAAAAGAATAAAATAAAAGTGCTAAGAAATGTTAAAAATAAAATCTTTTGACTGGTTTTTTTCATAATTTTGTTTCTCCTTCTTTATGTAATGAATCCATGGTATGAACAGATTATATTATAACATAAGACAGACGCTGAAGGGATAAAACATACAGGTGGTTTTTTAATTAAAATCTTATTAAGGGAGTATATTTTTATGACTAATATAGGGTGTATGCCATTAGTGGAAATTATTAAAAAAAAAATAAATAACTGTGAGATGAAAGCTATTTCATTTTATGATTACATGTCATTGTGTTTGTATCACGAACAGTATGGCTACTACGTTAATAACCAGACCAAAATTGGTAAAAAAGGTGACTTCTATACAAGTTCGTCAGTAGGGACAATCATGGGAGAAATGCTTGCTAATTACATTTCCAATCAACTCCAAACAAATGATGGAAAAAATATTAGTATAGTTGAATGGGGAGGAGGGACAGGTAGATTAGCTAAGCAGGTATTAGATGAATTACAAGATAACCATATTGAGATCTATGAGCTTATAAAATTCATCTCTATTGAAGAAAGTGCTTATCATAAACAACTTCAATCAAATTCTTTAATTGAACATATTGGGAAAGTACAATTTGTTTCAGCAGAAGAATGGCTAAATGAGAAGCATTCAGAGAATGTAATCATATTCAGCAATGAACTTTTGGATGCATTTCCTGTTCATCGCTTGATTTATGATGATGAGGAATATAATGAAATATTTGTTAGCTGGGATGATCAAGAGAATAAATTTATTGAAAAATACATAAAATGCACAGATCAACTTTTACTAGTTTATATAAAAAATGAAAATCTACAATTGAAACAAGGGCAAAAATTTGAAGTCAACTTAGCAGCAACGAAATGGTTGAGAAAGTTAATGAATAATTTAACTTCTTCAACGATCATTACCATTGATTATGGAGATTTAAAGGATGAGATATATGCAGCACACCGAATGAAAGGAACACTAATGTGTTATTACAAACATCAAGCTTCACAGCAGCCATATTACCATGTCGGCGAACAAGATATAACTTCACACGTTAATTTTTCTGCTTGTATCTCGGTAGGTGAAAATATGGGGTTTAGTTATAGTTACATGACACAGAAAGAATTTTTATTTCAATCAGGGATTTTAAACAAATTACAGCAGCATAACATTACTGATCCTTTTCATCCTACTGTAAAAAGAAATAGAACAATTAGGCAATTGTTATTGAGTGATCAAATGAGTGAATTATTTAAAGTGTTAATTCAAAAAAAAGATGTGTAAAAAGAAAAAAAGGGATAGCTATAAGCTATCCCTAATCTATACATGCTTTCATAAAAACACACGATATTAATAAAGCGGCATTTTAAAGAAAGACCAGTAAGTAATTCCAATACCTGCTACTAATAAATAACCCCAAAAAATCAATATGTATGCTTTTTCAGATAAATTCATATATCCTAATAAAACAAAAACAGCTGTTTGAGCAAAAGATATTAAAGCTAGCTCAATCATATGACCAGCTAATGCCATTAAACCAATTGCTAAAGTCCAAAAACCCATGACACGGTACATTCTTGGCATACAGCATCCCCCTTTCCGTTTGCAAACTCACTCCAATATATCATAAATTATAAGGTTTTTAAACATTCATGTAAACCACACAAAATTGACGAAAATAGTAACATTTTTTGAATTTTAATCATCAAGTAATGTATGAACCTTATTTTGTAAGAAGATACTAAATCAACTTCACTTATTGTTCGTGTTAAAAAAAGTTCAATTTTAGACCGAGAAGGTGACTCGGTCATGAAGAATCAATATCATTTCGGCCTAAAAAAGTAATAGGTCTAAGCTTCAACGCTTTACTACATACTTTTTAGGTAGAACAGGGTTTTTTGAACAACCTCTATTAGGATGTTTATAGTTTGACCATATATCAAAAAAATATGTATGAGGTTGAAAAAAATTGGTAATACCAAATAGTATCAAACAAATAGATTCTATGAACTCTATTATAGGCATAAAGATAAAATAAGGAAACTTTGCCAAACACATTGAAATCACGATTAGGAGGTTTAACATGACAGCAGTAAGACAAGATGCTTGGACTCCGGATGATGATTTGATTTTAGCTGAAATCACATTACGTCACATTCGAGAGGGAAGTACACAGTTATCAGGGTTTGAAGAGGTAGGTCAGAGAATTGGAAGAACTGCAGCAGCTTGTGGATTTAGATGGAATAGTTGTGTCAGGAAAAAATATGAGGCTGCAATACAAATTGCAAAAGGACAAAGACAAAAAAGAAATCAAACTAAAAAAGAAGTTAGTCCATCACCTTTATCGATTGAAAATCATGATCCTTTACCATCAAAAGGAGAGATGCCTAATTTAGAGCAAGCTATTTCAATCGAATCCGTCATTCGTTTTTTGCGTCAATGGAAAACAACTTATCAAGAATTAACACAACACATTAAATATTTAGAAAAAGAATTGCAGAAAAAAGATGAAATACTTATGGAAGTATCATCTGAAAATGAACAAATTAAAAGAGAAGTTAATGAAGTACAGTCGGATTATAGAACAGTAAATGATGATTACAAAGCGCTCATTCAAATTATGGATAGAGCTCGTAAAATGGCGTTTTTAGCTGCTGATGAAGAAGATGCTTCAAAACCAAAGTTTAAAATGGATGCAAATGGAAATCTTGAAAGAATTGATTAATGTTGTTCAACTCGTTATTGAACAGTCTTTTTAAAAAACTAACTAAATGGTATATTTAATGAGTAGTTACATTTGAAGAAGGTGACATGATGAAGTTCTGTATTGTCGGTGGCGGCTCATTAGGTCTATTATTAACTGCAAAGTACACTCTAGCTAATATACCAGTAGTATTAATCACTAGAACGAAAGAACAGGCCAAAATCATAAGAAGATATGGGCTGCAGCTCACTGAGGAAAAAAGAGAGCATGCAGCCAATTTTGCATGTTATTCTATGGTTGAAATAAAGGAAAATGATGTGGATTTGAATTTGGATTGGATATTTTTAATGGTGAAACAACATCATATTAATCTATCATTAGGTCAAGACATATCGACTTTAATGAAGGCACATACTAAATTGCTTTGTTTTCAAAATGGAATTGGTCATGAGGAGAAATTATCATCATGGATTCCAAGTAATAAAATCTATCTCGCAATTACTACTGAAGCAGCTAAAAAAAACTCTGCTCATAAGGTAGAACATACAGGTAAAGGCAATATATGGATAGGACAAGAATCTCAGAAATCGGAATCTTTTGATAAAAGTGAAAAAAAATTGATAAAATCGTTAAGTGATGCAGGATTTAAAGCACAAATGACGAACAATATGAGTAGCATAATTTGGAATAAGCTATTAATTAATTCCGTAATCAATCCTCTGACAGCCATATTAAAAGTTTCTAATGGAAAATTGCTTACATCTGAAAATTGGATGCAGCTTATGAAAAATTTATTGGAAGAAGGTAAATTAGTTGCAAAAGCAGCAGGTATAGAAACAGAAGTACACCTATGGGATCAACTCATAGAGGTTTGTCAAAAAACGTCAAATAATACATCATCTATGTTACAAGATATTCTTGAAGGAAGAGAAACAGAAATTGATAGGATTAACGGCGGACTGATTCGTTTAGCTTCTGATTACAAAATTGATGTGCCAAATCATCAAGTAGTTTTCAATATGGTAAAAGGATTGACCAATTAAAAGTCAGTTGGATAAATAAATTCATGAGGTTATTATCTCCATTGTAAAAAAACTGGAGTTAAATATATGATGAAATTGCAGGTGGATTTTATGGGGTATGTGATAGACACGGTATCAATAATCTATGCTATTTTTTCCATTTTACCCTTTATATCATTTGGGTTATTTTGGATCATATTGTTCTTTATGTATGAAAATAAAAAAAAGGTTACAAATTTAGCCATGGATTTTACAACACCTTTTTTAATAGGTGCGGTAGCAGTTATGTATGATATTATTTTTCAAAGCTCAAGTTTTGGTGGGATTTGGATCATTGTATTGATCTTCTTAATTTTTGGAGGTTTAGTTGGTAATTTACAAAACCGATTAAAAGGAAAGGTACAGATTAAAAAATTATTTAGAGTGATTTGGAGATTAGGATTTTTGGTATTAAGTACATCTTACATTTTGTTTTTATTCATAGGTGTTGGAATATACTTTGCGAATTCATAACTTTAGATTTTTTATTTACATAAGATTTTGGATGTAATCTTTTTATACTACTCAAAGATTACCAAGTCATAGTCAATTATTGCAGTTTCCCATTTGTAAACAGATAATTCATAATCAGTTCCAGGGGAAAGATTCTGATTAAGAAGATAAAGAAAAAGAAGGAGGGGGGCCTCCTTCTTTTAAAAAGATTTTTTACTATTGTTTATTCTACAAGCAAATGATAATCAATCTGTAAATTTTCCCATGTATAAACCGAAATTTCATAAAGTGTTCCAGGACTAAGATTCATTGTTTTTTCATGGACATTGCCATTTTGGGATGCCCAGTCTACCCTTACCCCAGTATTAGCTTCGTACAATACCCAGGTGATTGCATCATTAGCGCTTGAAGCTGTTAATGTGATCGTGGTTGTGCCGTTACCTTCAGCGGTAAAGTAATAATATACACCTGTGTTAGTACTGTCCAAAGTTCCATTTTCCTCAAGGATAACACCAGGAGGTGTTGTATCTCCTACAGTAATTATACTTGCAGTAGTATCTGTACCTCCTTGATCATCCGTAACAGTTAACCTCACAGTATATGTTCCTGCCGCTGTAAAGGTGTGTGCAGGATTTGCTTCTGTACTTGAATTGCCATCCCCAAAGTTCCAATCATATGATACCAGAGTACCGTCTGGGTCATTAGAACCATCGCTTGAGAAATTAACCGTTTCGTTTACAAGAACATTACTTGGAAAACTCATTTGTGCAATTGGTAGTTCATTTGTTGGAGTTGTCGAACTATCACCAGTAACTAACAGGCTATAAGGAATGGTAGCTGTATCTCGAGTAGATACACTAACTCTATATTCTGTTCCAGGAGTTAAATCATGTGTTCCTTCAAAAACATTTCCATTTTGAACGCCTCTTGCAATTCTTGTTGAAGTACTGATATCAGTTAATGTCCAATTAATTTGGTCATTTGCACTAGGGGCGGTTAAAGTAATTGTAGTGGTACCGCTTCCTTCAGCAGTAAACACATAACTATCTCTAGTATTTTGACTATCCAGTGTTCCACTTACATCTAAAATAATTTCAGTTGGAGGTTCACCAACATCGTTTACAGTAATTGTAACTCTATCCGTATTCGTAGCTCCCTGATCATCCGTAACAGTTAAAGAAACGTTGTAAGTGCCAACAGTTAAGAAGGTGTGTGTTGGGTTTGTTAAGGTGCTTGTCATCCCATCATCAAAGTTCCACTCATGAGATACAATTGTTCCATCACTGTCAGATGAACCATCACCATTGAATGAAACCAATTGATCTACATCAACAGTTGTAGGAGTAGCAGTAGCATTCGCTACAGGTGGAATATTATCAGGAGGTGTACCTTCCCCGGTATATAAACCATGGAAGACAACATCAAACTCATAATCTCCGCCAACAGTACTATGATCTACGAAGTATGCTGTAACAGTACTGTATCCACTCCATAAATTACTGTTTTCTAATTGGATTAAAGCATTATTGATGATTGTATTCATTTCGTTGACATCATCTGATTGACCATTTGAACCATTACCACGATAAGTTCCTGTTAAAGTGAATGTTTCAAAGAAACGAGATGAATTGTCTGTAGAGATAGTAACGTTAGATAAGTTTAATCCGTTAATATTTGTAATGTCATTTTGTATCGTTTCTAAGGAGCGTTCTACATGGTTTTCTAAATAATCGTCTGGTACGAGTACCGTTCTATATTCTCCTTGTTGGTAAGCTGCTAGTATATCGTCCAAATGATTTTGAAAATCTCTATTGAATGTGGTGTTATTAGAGAGATCATCAACATAATTCAAGAAATTTTGTACTCTTGTATTTTCATTCACATTTGCAGTGATGATATCTATCAAATCGTTTAACACATATAGATATTCTCCGTTGTTAAATTTAGTTAAAAAGTCGAAAAAGGCGTAATAGTAATCATAATAATCAAAAAAGTCTGCTACTTCGAAATCAGGATGAAGGATTTCATCTACAGTGAAAAATCTGCCTAATGGTGGGTTTTCAATCTCTGCAAACTGTGTTTCTCGACCCTCAACAGCTATTCTAGTTGATCCAGCTAAATGCTCTGCTATACCTTCACTGAACCATGTAAAATAATCATTATCGTAGTCAGTTAATGGGGTTTCACCATTTAGTCCAGGAACAAGGTACTTACCAACTAAATAATGTGTAAATTCATGTCTGAATAGTTCTTCAAACTCTAAAGCGCTATCTGTTGGTACAACTCTGTCATATGAGTTAAATCTACCAGCAAAATCATAATAAATACCACCAGAGCCAACTCTTGAATTATAACCATCAGTTGAATGTGTAAAGAACCAATTAGCTTGATATTCATGTCTGTTATTAAAGACTACTGCTGTTAAACTATCATCTGGATTGCCAACTCCGTCAACTGGAGAAACCGTACCAGCTAAACGGAAGAACTGAGACTGCACTTCTTTTATAGCCCAATAACTTCTTTTGATTTTTTCCTGTGAAATATCACCACCAGCGAGGATAGTGATTTCCCCATTATCAAAAACATACTCTTCTGGAAGGAATCGGTTCATAAAATCAGGAGTAGGATCATTAACTCTGTTACCATAAACATCTTGACCGTACACATCATGTAGGAAGTATTCTAAATAGTATCGTTTCCAAGACCATTGACTTTGAGCGTTGCGAGCATCTGTAATAGTTTGATGACCATAGTTATTATCTTGGTGATTCCCAAACAGCCAGTTAACATCTTCTAAATACCAGAGTAAAGTTCGAGTTAAATAAGCGAACTGCCAGTGATCATTAGTATTAAACAAATAACTTGAAATTTGATCTAACATATAGTCCATAGCGTTGCTCTCGCCAGGTTGAAAATAGGATACTGATTGATTTATGCCATCGATTAAATCAAGAAATAATTCTTGACTTTCTTCTAATAATGCTTCTTCATCAGAATATATCACTGCAAGATCGGTGTAGTAATCAACATTATTCATATAGTCTCTATATAAATCTCCTATATCATAAAGAAAATCTGCAGTAGGGTTTGCGTACTCAGTTGAGTATCTTATTTCCGTAATTAACCTATGATCTCCTTCTGATTCACCGAGTCTTACATTTGTATTATTTAGTACTGCAGATACTAAGCTAGCCATATCAGTTGCGTAGCTTAAATCTAAAATATAATCTAGTGAGGGATCATTTGAGGCATAAGCTGTTCCAAATCCTTGACTGTAAACATCTAATAATGCAACTAGACCAGCATCGTTAGATGATGTCCAAATATAAGATTGATCTATAATTGCATCATATAACGCTTGATGTCGGCTTCGATCAGAATAAAAACTAATAGCATCAGCACCAGCTGCTCTAAAATCAGTAATATCTTCGGCTGTGTTTTGAATATCATTAATGATAAAATCGATCAATTGTGCATTACTCATTCTTTCTAGGTCAGAAAAGGTTGTTATGGCTAAAATTTTAACAACTTTTTTTTCTTCTGCAGCAAAACTGTTTACACTAGGGATTAATAAACATAAGGCTAAGAATAAAATAAATGTATTGCTAAATAATTTCTTGAATGAATTCATGTAATACCTCCATTTAATAAATAGATTATTACCGATTAGACATAGACAAGTAAACGCTTACATTATATGGAAGGTACATATTAAAAGCTGTGAAAATTAGATTGTCGAAATATGATATTAAAAAACAAATTTATAGAACTAGTTAGATTGAAATATACAATTACAAGTAGCCTATAAATGATTTGAAATATATTGGATTAGAATATGTAGGGGTAGATATAATATAAAAGTTATATTCTTATGTTAGTAGATCTATAAATAACGAAGTAATAAAGATATTAATCTTATGTCGAGTTAAATGAGGAAGATCATTAGGCTAATCATATATTCAACAATTTACTTATAGTGGTAAAACCTCACTCTCCTTTTCTTTAATGATTTAACGTTTAAAAATCTAAATGTTATATTGTCTAAAAATCTAATGGTATGACCTTATTATAAATTTGAGTGAATGTTTTTGCAATATATAATTTTATTTTTACTTAGTGAGTTTTTGCTAGTATATTACTTTTTTATTTTTTTTACTTGAAGACATTTAATAATACGTGTAAAATCAAAGTTGGTTTTAAACACATACATTTTAAAATATTGGAGGTCAGTTCATGAAAACTGAACCCTTTTACATAGAGGCTAACCAACCATTAGCAAATGATTATTTACATCATTATGAACGTGTGAATGGCCTGTATGATTTTAATCCCTTGGATAGAAACTCAATATCAGATCGATTGAATTGGTTAGAGACTAATTCTCATTTAAAAGCAGATCGAAATGATCTCTCGGCGTGTTTAAATTATTTTAATCAAAAAATAGGAAACTCGGAATTAGCACTACAAAATATTGAAGCTTTAAAAGAGAGTGAGACGCTTGTTGTTGTAGGCGGTCAGCAAGCAGGGTTGTTTTCTGGTCCCTTACTTACCATTTATAAAATCATAACGATCATTAAACAAGCTCGTGAAGCATCCAGACAACTGAATAGAAAGGTAGTACCTGTTTTTTGGATTGCTGGAGAAGACCATGATTTTGATGAGGTGAATCACATTCAATCGTTGTCTTCCAATTTAAAAATTAAGAAAATAAAAGTGATACCTGCAGAAGAAGGCACAAAATCAACGATTAGTGAATTGAAAATCCATCTTGATGATTGGAAGCAAGTATTAGAATCAATAAGTGAAGATTTAATTGAAACAGAGTTTAAAGCGGAGATTTTAGATCGATTAAATTCTATAGTAGAACATTCTGATACCCTAGTTGAAGTTTTTGCAAAAATGATGGTTTGGTTATTTGGTACATCAGGTTTAATTCTACTTGATTCAAATGATGAACAATTACGCCAATTAGAAATACCAATGTTTAAAAAGCTCATTGAGCAAAATGCTGTTTTTAACGAAAGTATAATTTACGGGAAAAAGCGAGTAGAATCCCTTGCATATTCTCCTCAGGCTGATATTCATGAAAACCAATCTAATCTTTTTTACATCCATGAGAGAGAAAGGTTGTTATTGCATAGAACTGATCAAGGCGAATATGCTGATAAGCAAAATATAGTTACTTTTACTGAAGAAGAATTAATTCTATTATTAAATCAACATCCAGAACGGTTCAGCAATAACGTATTTACCCGCCCTATTATGCAGGAATATTTATTTCCAGTATGGAGCACAGTATTAGGTCCGAGTGAAATTGCTTACTGGGGATTGCTAAAAGATGTCTTTCATTTATTTGATATGAAGCTGCCAATCATACAACCTCGGTTTGAATATACGATATTAGAAAGTACGATTGACAAGCATATGAGGAAATATGATTTATCAATGAAGGATGTACTAAAATATTTTGAAGATAAAAAGAAAAACTGGTTATTAGAGCAGGATGAATTAAATATTGAACAACAATTTTCAGATGTGAAGAAGAGCTTTAAGGAACTATATGAACCCGTGTTATCAACTATAGAAAATATCAACCCAGGAATGGTAAAGCTTGGTCTTACAAATAAACAAAAAATTATAGAACAGATAAGTTTTTTAGAAAAGCGCTCCTTAAATGCTTTTCAATCACAACATGAATCTTCGATTCGTCAATTAGACCGAATACAATTATCGATTAAACCATTAGAAAAACCGCAAGAAAGAGTATATAATGTTATTACCTATTTAAATAAATACGGTTTTGATTGGATTCAGCAATTAATAGATGAACCAATAGATAATGATAATTTACATTCAATTATTTATTTACCATAATCATAAAGGGAGGAAATGATATTGAACACAGTAGAAAAAAGTGTGATAACAGATATAACATTAGCACCACAAGGTCATTTGAAAATTGATTGGGTAAAGGCACATATGCCTGTACTAAATCATATTCGCGAGCAATTTGAAAAGGAACAACCATTTAAAGGTTTGAAGGTTGCAATCTCACTGCATTTAGAGGCGAAAACAGCCTATTTGGCGAAGGTAGTTAAAGCAGGTGGTGCTGAGGTTACTATTACTGGAAGTAATCCATTGTCAACGCAAGATGATGTTTGCGCAGCATTAGTAGAGGATGGTATTACAGTATTTGCAAAATATAATCCTGATCCTGTTGAATACAAAGAATTAATGGTTAAAGCTTTAGAAATAAAACCTGATCTAATTATTGATGATGGTGGGGATTTAGTTTCAATTCTTCATTCTGAAAGACAGGACTTATTATTAAATGTTAGAGGCGGCGCAGAAGAAACAACAACCGGAATTTTAAGATTAAAAGCAATGGAAAAAGAAGGGGAATTAAAGTTCCCAGTTGTTGCGGTTAATGATGCTTTTTGTAAATATTTATTTGATAATCGCTACGGAACTGGTCAATCTGTATGGGACGGTATAAATCGAACGACTAATCTTGTTGTTGCAGGTAAAACAGTTGTTGTTGTAGGTTATGGTTGGTGTGGTCGAGGGGTCGCAATGAGAGCAAAAGGACTCGGAGCTAATGTAGTGGTTACAGAAATAGATGCAATTAAAGCAGTTGAAGCTTACATGGATGGTTTTGAAGTGATGTCTATGGACAATGCAGCAAAAGTAGGGGACTTCTTTGTTACTGTTACAGGGAATAAAGATGTTATTCGTGGTCAGCATTACAAGGTGATGAAGGATGGAGCCATTCTTTCAAACGCTGGCCATTTTGACATAGAAGTTAATAAACCTGAATTAATAGAACAATCTTCTTCTGTAAGAACGGTTAGAAATAATATAGAGGAGTATCAATTGAAAGATGGTCGTAAAATTTATTTACTTGCTGAAGGTAGATTAGTTAACCTCGCTGCGGGTGATGGACATCCTGCTGAAATTATGGATATGACGTTTGCACTTCAAGCGATGTCCCTGAAATATGTAAATGAACAATACAAAAACATTGGAAATAAAGTAGAAAGTGTACCTTATGAACTAGATGAGCAGGTAGCTAGAATTAAGTTAGAATCATTGGGAATAAATATTGATACATTGTCTGAGGAGCAAAGAAGTTATTTGGATAGCTGGTCAGCACACTAAAAAAATAACCCGATATCATCGGACTATAGAACTATTTTTTAAAAAAATCCTGTAAAAAGCAGGATTTTTTTTATTTTTGTAGAAATTAGCTAGTCATAGTGGTAGAAAGTGGTGTAAAGTGGTACATAGGGGTGAGAGAGGGGTAAGATCGTATGTTCATGGGTGAATATCAACATAACATAGATGAAAAAGGTAGAGTCATTGTACCTTCTAAATTTCGTGATGCCCTTGGATCAACCTTTATCATGACCCGTGGACTAGACCAATGTTTATTTATCTACCCGTCTGAAGAATGGGGAGTTTTAGAAAAAAAGCTAAAAGCGCTGCCCCTTATGAAATCTGATGCAAGAGCATTTACACGGTTTTTCTTTTCTGGGGCAACAGAATGTGAGCTAGACAAACAGGGAAGGGTAAATATACCGAATAACTTAAAATCACATGCGAAATTAGAAAAGGAATCGATCTTCATTGGAGTTTCTAATCGAATTGAAATTTGGAACAAAGAAGTTTGGGAAGGATATTTCCAACAATCTGAAAGTTCTTTTAATGAAATTGCTGAAAAATTAGTCGACCTAGATTTCGATATGTAGAAATTATCATCTTTGGAGGGATCGTAAGTTGTTTCATCACATCACTGTATTAAAAGAAGAGGCTGTAAAGGCATTAAATATTCATCCTGATGGAATATATGTAGATTGTACGTTAGGAGGAGCCGGACATAGTTCATTGATAGCTTCCAAATTGAGTTCAAAAGGTTTATTAATCGCATTCGATCAAGATGACTCAGCAATACATCATGCAAAGGATAAACTCCATCCTTATTTGGATAGAGTCATTTTCATTAAGAGTAATTTTCGCAATCTTAAACAAGCTTTAAGTGAACTAGATATTCCGAAAAAAGAAGGAAAGCCACAAGTGAATGGTATCTTATTTGATCTAGGTGTCTCTTCACCACAATTAGATGAAGCCGAACGGGGTTTTAGCTATAATCATGAGGCTGAATTAGATATGAGGATGGATCAAACCAGTCCACTGACAGCTTTTGAAGTTGTAAATGAATGGTCCGAACAACAGTTGATTCAAATACTATTTGAATATGGCGAGGAGAAATTCTCTAAAAGAATTGCAAAAAAAATTGTACAAACAAGAACAGAGACTCCTATCCATTCAACTAAAGAACTTGCTGAAGTTATTAAGGAAGCCATACCTGCAGCAACAAGAAGAGTAGGTCCGCATCCAGCCAAAAGAAGCTTTCAAGCTATACGTATAGCTGTAAATGATGAATTAGGTGCTTTTGAAACAGCACTTCATCAAACGATAGAGTGTTTGGCTCCAGAAGGAAGGGCTTCTGTGATCACTTTTCATTCCTTAGAAGATCGAATGTGCAAAAAAATATTTTCACATTATATACCTAAGTGTACATGTCCACCAGATTTTCCAATTTGTGTTTGTGAAAATAAAGCAACAATCAAATTAGTTCAAAAGAGACCAATGTTACCGAGTGAGCAAGAGTTAGAAATAAATCGAAGAGCTAGGTCAGCAAAATTGAGAGTAGCGGAAAAGTTATAGTTTTTCTATGAAAAAGGAGGGAGTTTTATGGCATTTCGAGTTCAGGGGAATTTAGCGGTAAAGGAAAATGTAAATAGAAATGTTTATCGAAAAAAGACGCAAATTACAGTGAATCGGAAAAAGACGATTTCTGCACCTGAGAAGCTGCTTTATTTAGTTGCGATTATCATGTGTGTTGTCATTGCTGGGTTTGTTATATTTAAAAACGCACAAATTTATGAATCGAATACGAAAATGCAGCAAATCTCTATTGATATACAGAAAATGGAAAAGGAAAATAAAAATTTAAAACTTGAAGTAAGAAAGATGGAAGATCCTAAGAGATTAATTGAATATGCTGAATCATTAAACTTTGCATTAACGGATGAAGCAAATGTACTTCAAATTTCTCCCACAACAAATAATTCTGAAACAACTGAAGATATCGCATTTAAAGATTAATGGAGTTGAAAATGATGAATAAAAAATCCAAAGTTCGCTCGTTGCTTTTTGGTGGGGTATTTACCCTTCTTTTTTTTGGACTCTTATATCAGGTTTATTGGCTTCAGATTATACAATCCCCTGCTCTTTTACAAAAGGCACAGGATTCTTGGGAAAAAAACCAAGAGATTCCTGCTCAAAGAGGTTTTATTTATGATCGCAACGGTGAAGTATTAGCACAAGATGCAGAAGCGTATACGGTAGCTGTAAGTCCACGTACTATCAATGAAAATGATATGGTTTTTGATGTTATGGATGCTTTGGCACCTTTGTTAAATATGGATGGTCTTATTAAACAGGAGAAATTACATGATATTGTTACGAAACAAAAAGAAGATGGCACCTTTTATGGACAAAGAGAGATTCGTAATGAGGGTTGGAAAATTGATGCCAAAACTGCTGAACAAATCAGAACGGTGATAAGTGAGAAGGAATTAGAGGGTAGTGTATATTTGATTCCAGAAGTAAAACGTACTTATCCTGCTAATGACTTAGCTTCACATGTATTAGGTTATGTTAGGAAAGATGGGGAAGTCCGATCAGGTCTCGAGGCTTATTTTGAAGAATTATTAAATGGAACACCAGGTTACCGAAGCTATCAGAGTGACTCTAAATCTTACGAGATACCAGATAGTAAGGTAGCTTATACACCTCCAGAAAATGGGAAATCTTTGAAACTTACCATTGACGAAAACATACAATTGTTTGTTGAACAAGCGATTGAAACGGCTTATGAACAATATAAACCGAAAAGTATAACTGCAATCGCAGTTGATCCTCATACAATGGAGATTCTAGGCATGGCAAACCTTCCAAATTATAACCCGAATGAATATTGGGATTTTGATTCACAAGATGATTTTAAGAATCATGCTGTGCGTTCCCAATATGAACCAGGTTCAACCTTTAAAATTGTGACTCTAGCAGCGGCTGTAGAAGAAGGTTTGTTTAATCCAGATGCAACGTATCAATCTGGTTCTATTCAAGTACCAGGTGGGAGGTTGAAGGATCATAATAATGGTGCTGGTTGGGGTATTATTTCTTATTTAGAAGGTTTGAAGCGTTCTAGTAATGTTGCATTTGTCAAACTTGGATACGAGCAATTAGGTAAAGAGACTTTAGAACAATATATGAACGATTTTGGCTTTGGTCAACCAACAGGAATAGAACTCCCAGGCGAAGCTTCGGGGAAAATAAGCCTTCAGTGGGATGCTGAAGTTGCTACTGCGACATATGGACAAGGGATCACGGTGACGACAATACAACAAATTGCAGCAATTTCTGCAATTGCAAATGGTGGGAAGTTGTTAAAACCGCAAATTGTAAAAGAAATTATTGATACCGACACGGGTGATGTTATCGAAAGTTTTTCCCCTGAAGTTGCCCGTCAAGTAATTTCGGAAGAAACGGCTAAAGAGGTAGCATTATATTTAGAGCAGGTGATCTCTGATCAATCGATTGGAACAGGTAGATTAGCCTATATGGACGGGTATCGAGCGGCAGGTAAAACAGGGACAGCAAATGTGGTAATTGATGGTAAATATGCAAATGATGTATGGCTAAACTCTTTTATAGGCTTTGCTCCTGTTGAAGATCCAAAAATTGCATTAATTGTAGTGGCAGATCAGCCAGATATTGGTGGGAATTATAAGCTGGGTAGTTCGGTGGTAGCTCCTGTTTTTAAAGAAATCATGCTGAACAGTTTAAGGCATTTAGGCGTTGCCACAAAATCAGATGAAGGATTTACTCAGGAAGAAATAATGATAGAAACACCGAATGTCGTAGATCTTACTGTTTTGGCTGCTGAAAATGAATTCTCAAAAAATGGACTTTCTTATGAGGTGTTAGGAAATGGTACTCATGTGATTGAGCAATTTCCTACGGTGGGTTCTGAAATGGTATTTGGTCAAAGTGGGTATCTTCTAACTGAGTCACCAGAAAAAATATCTGTGCCTGATTTAACAAACAAATCCTTACGAGATGTTTTACAAATTTGTCCATTATTAGAAGTTGAATGTGAAGTGAATGGATCAGCTTATGTTGTTAATCAGGAAGTGGAATATGATGGAAACAAAAGAGTAGTTATATTAGAACTGCAAACTTTAGAACAACAAGCACAAGCCAAGCTTGAACAATCAGAGGAAAGTGAACAAGAAAATGATGATGCTTCTGCATCAGATCAAAATACGGAAGGTAGCTGAAGCTTGTTCTAACCCTAATCCTTGTTGAATATCCTTGATATCAAATAGGAATCAACGATTGGGATAAGGGGGAGACCATGAAAATCTCTAATGTAACATTAAGAAAAAGAATATTTATTGCTCTGTTGTTAGGAGTTATAGGTTTTTTAAGCTTGTGGATTAGGCTGGGTTATGTGCAATTATGGACTGGACCTGAACTTTCTCAGAGAGCAGAAGACACTTGGAGAAGAAATATTCCTTTTGAAGCCAAAAGAGGTGAAATTGTAGATCGTAATGGGGAGCAATTAGCTTATAATATTACTTCCCCGTCTGTATTAGCTATTCCTGTTCAAATTGATGATGCAAAGTCCACAGCAAAACAGCTGGCAAGCATTTTGCAAATATCTGAAGAAAAAGTTTATGGTTTAATTACAAAAAAAGAATTAATTGTAAGGATACAACCTGGTGGTCGAAAAATACCAGTTGAAAAGGCACAGGAAATAAGAAAGTTAAATTTACCAGGAATTGTGATTGCAGAGGACAACGAAAGATATTATCCTTACGATAATCTAGCATCACATGTTTTAGGTTTCACAGGTATTGATAATCAAGGTCTTACAGGCGTGGAGTTAACCTATGATAAGTATTTAACAGGAACAAAGGGGAATATATCTTTTTTATCGGACGCAAAAGGTGATTTAATGCCCAACGCTTCTGAACAATATACAGCTCCAAAAGATGGACTAACTTTACAATTAACGTTAGATAAAAATATTCAAATGATCTTAGAACGTGAGTTGGATCAGGCAATGACAAAGTATCAGCCAGATAGTGTATTAGCCATTGCGATGGATCCTCAATCTGGTGAAATACTGGCTATGTCAACAAAACCAGATTATGAACCAGGGAATTATGCTGAATTTGCATCTAGTATTTATAATCGAAATTTACCCATTTGGAAAACATATGAGCCAGGTTCTACTTTCAAAATCATTACGTTGGCAGCGGCATTAGAAGAAAATAAAGTGAATTTGAAGCAAGATACTTTTCATGACCCAGGCAGTATAGAGGTAGCGGGTACTCGTTTACGATGTTGGAGACATGGAGGACATGGTAGTCAGACTTTTTTAGAAGGAGTAGAGAACTCTTGTAACCCTGCCTTTGTTATATTAGGTCAGCGTTTAGGTAAGGAGACCTTATATGATTATATTAAAAATTTCGGATTTGGAACTAAAACCGGCATTGACCTTGGAGGGGAAGAAAACGGGATCTTATTTAATTTGGATCGAGTAGGTCCAGTTGAACTTGCAACAACTTCATTTGGTCAGGGGGTTTCGGTTACACCGATTCAACAAGTGGCAGCTGTATCGGCAGCCATAAATGGAGGAACATTATATACACCTCAAGTTGCAGGAAGATGGATACATCCTGAAACTGGAGAAGTAATAAAAGAATTTGAACCCAAAGCTGTAAGAACAGTCATATCAGCAGAAACATCCAAGCAGGTTCGCGAGGCACTGGAAAGTGTTGTAGCTAATGGAACAGGAAGGAACGCATATATCGATGGATATCGTGTAGGTGGTAAAACAGGAACAGCTCAGAAAGTAATAAACGGAAGGTATTCTCCAAATGAACATATTGTTTCTTTTATTGGTTTTGCACCAGCTGATGATCCGAAAGTCGTTATTTATGTTGCAGTGGATAACCCAAAAGGTATACAATTTGGGGGAGTAGTTGCCGCTCCAATTGTTAAAAATATGATGGAAGACACGTTGCGTTACATGAAAGTAGAGCCTAGGGAGGATCAAATCGAGAAAGAATATAAATATGGTGATGTCAAATATAAAGAGGTACCCAATTTGGTGGGTATGACTACAACTGAAATCATACAAAGTTTAAACCCTAACTTTCAGCTTACAAAATCAGGGGAAGGTAATGTAGTTGTAAGTCAAGCCCCTAAAGCTGGAGAAAGAGTTGAAATAGGCTCCACAATTCGTGTCTATTTATCAAATAATAGTAAATAATGTGCTTAAAGCTACTGTATTATCCATACTTTAGTTTTGGGGGTGTTTTGCCATGTTACTCAAAGAATTCGCCTCATTATTAAAACTTTCTAATCTTCATGGAGATCCAGATACAGTGATTACAGGCATTAAAACTGATTCTAGAAAGGTGAAGTCAGGAGATTTATTTATTTGTATTGTTGGACATCGAGTGGATGGTCACGAATTTGCAGAACAAGCTGTTCAAAATGGTGCTGCCGCCTTGGTCGTACAACAGGATGGTGAATGGAATATTCCAATAATACTTGTAAAAGATAGCAGGTATGCGATGGCTGTATTTGCTTCAGCATTTTATCAATATCCAAGTCATAAACTGAAACTTATCGGAGTGACTGGAACAAATGGAAAAACAACTACAACTTATTTAATAGAAAAAATTTTAAGAGACCAATCCCATCGCACAGGTTTAATGGGCACGATTCAAATGAAAATTGATGATCAATCATATTGTGTAGAAAACACGACACTTGAAGCATTAGAACTACAAAGAAGTTTGGATTTAATGCAAAAAAATAATATTGATTATTGTATAATGGAAGTTTCAAGCCATGCCCTAGAAATGGGGCGGGTGATAGGCTGTCATTACCGCACTGCTATTTTTACAAATTTAACTCAAGATCATTTAGACTATCACGGTACCATGGAGAAATATAAACAGTCTAAGGGTTTATTGTTTTCTAGATTTGGAAATACCTTTTCTGATAATTTTGAATTCAAAAAATATGCTGTATTAAACGGAGATGATCCAGCATCTAATTATTTCAAGAAAATTACAACAGCTGAAGTATTTACATACGGCATTGATCAGGAAGATGTTGATGTTCGAGCAACAGATATCCGTATTACTTCAAAAGGGACCAACTTTAAAGTCATTTCATATGCTGGAACATTGGATTTTCATCTTCAACTTATTGGTAAATTCAATATATACAATGCTTTAGCTGCGATAACGGCGTCAGTTATAGAGGGAATTGCTTTAGAAGAAATCAAAGAAAGCCTGGAGCAGATAAAAGGGATCGATGGACGATTTGAGTCTGTATATGAAAATCAAGATTATTTAGTCATTGTTGATTATTCACATACTCCAGATAGCCTTGAAAATGCTTTAAAAACAATTTCTGAGTTTGCTGAAGGTAATATCATCTGTGTTTTCGGTTGTGGAGGAGATAGAGATCGTACGAAACGACCTTTAATGGGGCAGATTGCGGCAAAATATTGTGATTATGTATATGTCACTTCAGATAACCCTCGTACAGAGAATCCGATTCATATTTTATTGGATATAGAGAAAGGGATCATAAACTCAGGAATGACAAGAAGTCAATATGAACTGATTGAAGATCGTCATCAGGCGATTAACCAAGCGATTTCAAATGCTAATGCAAAGGATGTTTTGTTAATCGCTGGTAAAGGTCATGAAACATATCAGGAAGTTCAAGGGATAAAAAAAGATTTTGACGATAGATTAGTAGCAAAGAATGTGATAAGGAGTATAATAAATGATGATCCGAGCATATGATGATATAATCCGTATGTTACAAGTAGAACAATTTACACAGATAAATTCTCCAGCTATCATTCATGGGGTATCAACAGACTCAAGGCATATAAATCAAGGAAGTTTGTTTATTCCACTAGTTGGCGAAAATTTTGATGGACATCTGTTTGTTGAAGAGGCAATCCACAGGGGGGCGGCAGCTTCATTATGGCAGAAGGATCATGAATCCCCCCCTGATAATATACCACTTATTTTTGTAGAGGATACGTTATTAGCTTTACAGGAACTTGCTAAGCAATATATGAAACAGGTTGAGGTAAGGGTAATAGCCATTACGGGAAGCAATGGGAAAACAACGACTAAAGACATGATTGCTGCTATTTTATCTACCACCTATAAAGTTCATAAAACAGAGGGTAATTTTAATAATCAGATTGGTTTACCGCTCACATTGCTACAAATGAAGGAAGATACTCAATTTGCAGTTCTTGAAATGGGGATGAGTGGCAGGGGAGAAATCGAATTATTAAGTAAATTGGCTGAGCCAGAAATAGCAATTATTACTAATATAGGAGAAGCTCATTTGCTTCAGTTAGGATCCAGAGAAGAAATTGCAAAAGCAAAGTTAGAAATCATAAATGGATTGAAACAAGAGGGAGTATTTATATATCCAGGTGATGAACCTTTACTTAAGAATATTTCTGATTTTGGGTATGACTTACCTCTTTCCACAAAACGAATTCGTTTTGGTAAGAAGGAGTCGAATGAAATATATCCTACTCATATTAAGATGGAACAAGATGGGGTGCATTTTGGCATAAATCATTCACAACCGATGGATTATTACATACCATTAATAGGAAAACACAATGTTATGAACGCTACGGCAGCTATTGCTGTTAGTCAATCTCTAGATATAAAAAAAGAAGATATTATCAAGGGATTAAATCATCTCAAAGTTTCCAGTATGAGGACACAAAAAATTCAATCCAATTCTGGATTTGCGATCATAAATGATGCATATAACTCTAGTCCGAATGCATTAAAAGCAGCAATAGAAATGTTGGAAGAATTAGAGGGATATCAACATAAAATAATTGTAATAGGCGACATGTTGGAATTAGGTGAGAATGAAAAAGAGCTGCATCGAGACATTGGACGCAGACTTGATCCCCAACGAATAGACTATGTTTTTACGTATGGAAATTTGGGGAAAGAGGCAGCTTTAGAAGCATTAAATTTTTATTCAACTGATCATGTTAAATCATTTGAAGAAAAGGAAAAGCTATTAAAAGAACTATTAACAGTTGTAACAAAAAAAGATGTAATTTTAATTAAAGGCTCACGCGGGATGAAACTAGAAGATGTCGTCAGTGAGTTGAAAAATAGATAAGGAGGCAGGGTCTGTGGATTATAATATTATGTATTGGACAATAGGGGTCTCATTCGTACTAGCTTTGATTACAGGACCACTATTTATTCCCATCCTGCGGAGGTTAAAATTTGGACAACAAATTAGAACTGAAGGACCACAGGGGCATTTAAAGAAAAAAGGGACACCAACGATGGGAGGAATCATCATCCTTTTAGCCCTGTCAATTTCATTCTATAGATTTTCAGATCACTTTGGTATGGAATTTTATATTTTAATCATTTCGACTTTCGGTTTTGGATTAATTGGTTTCCTTGATGATTACATTAAAATTGTATTTAAGCGTTCGATGGGTTTAAGTGCTAAGCAAAAACTACTTGGACAACTTTTTGTATCCATTTTAATTTGTGTATTATTGAGTTCTATGGACTTCAGCACAGCTCTACATATACCTATTGCTGACATAAGTATAAACTTAAGCTGGTTTTACTATCTATTTATAATTATCGTGTTACTAGGTACAACCAATGCGGTTAACTTAACAGATGGCTTGGATGGATTAGTATCTGGTACAAGTGCAATTGCATTCGGTGCTTTTGCGATCATCTCTATGATGAACACGCAGTTTGAAACAGCTGTTTTTTGTGCAGCGATGATTGGTGCTGTTTTAGGCTTTTTAGTATTTAATGCACATCCAGCAAAAGTGTTTATGGGTGATACAGGATCATTAAGTATCGGCGGTGGTTTGGCGGCTGTTGCAATACTTACGAAAACAGAGCTTTTATTAGTGGTCATTGGCGGGGTGTTTGTCATTGAGAATTTATCCGTAATTATACAAGTCATTTCATTCAAAACCACGGGTAAACGTGTCTTTAAAATGAGCCCCATTCACCACCATTTTGAATTAAGCGGTTGGTCCGAGTGGAGAGTTGTAATTTCATTTTGGTTGGCAGGTTTAATGTTAGCTGGTATTGGACTATATATTTATTAAGGGGCTGTAATTAATGGAACATCCCAGTTTCTATAAGGATAAAACCGTGCTTGTATTGGGTCTGGCTAAAAGCGGACAGGCCGCTGCACAACTTTTTCAAGAATATGGTGCAAATGTAATTATTAACGATAAAAAAGAAAAAGAATTTTGTCCTGAGGCCGAGGCATTAGAGGCATTAGGAATTACTGTCATCTGTGGAGGGCATCCTCCTGATTTAATTCATTCTGATATTACGCTCGTTGTTAAAAATCCTGGTATACCTTATCATGTGCCATTGATTCAAAAAGCTATAGAAATGGAAATCGAAGTTGTTACTGAAATTGAAGTAGCTTATCATATCAGTGAGGCTCCTATGATTGGAATTACTGGTTCTAATGGTAAAACAACAACGACTAGTATAGTCGGTGATATACTATCAGCTGCTAATCAACTACCTATTGTGGCAGGGAATATCGGTACTCCATTATGTGAAGTCGCAAAAGATGCAAAATCCAACCAATGGATTGTAGCAGAGTTAAGCAGCTTTCAATTAAAAGGGATTCGTCAGTTTAAGCCTAAAATATCTTGTTTGTTAAACATATATGAAACCCATTTAGATTATCATCGTACTTTAGAAGATTATATTGAATCCAAAAAAAATCTTTTTAAAAATCAAACAATTGAAGACATTGCCGTTGTGAATTGGGATGATGAAATTTGTCGTAATTTAGCTAAAGAGATTGAAGCTACAGTCCTACCAATTTCGTCAAAAAAACAATTGGAATACGGGGTATATATATCAAAGGGGAAAATTGTATATAAGGATAACAATGGAATTGAACATTTCATAATTGAAACTCAGTCCCTGGGGGTGGGTGTAAAACATAATCAAGAAAATGCATTGTCTGCAGCTGCGATTGCGATTGCAGCAAATACAGAATTGAAAGTTATACGTGGTGTATTAGAACATTTTAATGGCATTGAACATCGACTTGAGTTTGTTGCTTTTAAGGATGGAATTGAATTTTATAACGATTCAAAAGCTACGAATCCGACTGCTACGAACAAAGCACTAGAAGCATTTGAGGAAAATGTGATTTTAATCGCAGGAGGTTTAGATAGAGGTTCGGATTATATGGAACTGTTGCCATTGTTTAAAACTAGAATTAAGGCACTAGTGACATTAGGCGAAACTCGTGAAAAATTAAAAAAAATTGCTGAATTAGCAGAAATAAATTTTTTTCAATCAGTGGAAACCTATCAGAATGAAAATGATGCGATGAATCAAGCCGTGATTTTATCAAAACAAATAGCTGGTAAAGGTGACGTTGTATTACTATCTCCAGCAAGTGCTAGCTGGGACATGTTTAAAACCTTCGAGGAACGTGGAAGAATGTTTAAGGAAGCGGTGCATAACCTTTAATAAATAAGGTTGTACTAGGAGGAGGATTTAATGTCAAAAATCCGTTCTGCACCAGATTCCTTAATCATTGTATCCACTTTATTACTTTTAGGAATTGGTTTAATTATGGTTTACAGTGCAAGTGCTGTTCTGGCTTTTCACAATTTTGGTGATTCCTTATTTTATTTAAAAAGACAGTTTATTTTTGCTGTTTTAGGTATCATTGCATTATTTGTCACAATGAACATCGATTATTGGTCTTGGAAAAAATTTGCCAAAGTGATCTTGATTTCAGGTTTTATCATGTTAATACTCGTTTTAATCATAGGAGATGTGCGAGGTGGAGCAAAAAGCTGGTTAGGAGTTGGCTCATTGGGTATCCAACCTTCAGAATTTATGAAGCTAGCTATTGTTTTATTTTTAGCAAAGTTCTTAGCTGAACGGCAAACTGAAATTACTTCATTTTTTAAAGGTTTGATGCCACCGTTATTATTAGTTGGTACATCATTTGCTATGATCATGCTGCAACCCGATTTAGGGACGGGTGCTGTACTTGTAGGAGCTTCTATTATTGTTATTTATGTAGCGGGTGCAAAGATTTCTCATCTTGTTAGTTTAGCCATGATTGGAGTAGTAGGGCTAGTAGGTTTAATTATAACGGCACCCTATCGTTTAAAACGTATTACTGGTTTTTTAAATCCATGGGAGGATCCATTAGGATCTGGTTACCAAATCATACAATCATTATATGCTATTGGCCCTGGTGGGTTAGTTGGATTAGGTTTGGGGAGAAGCCGTCAAAAGTACAATTATTTACCCGAACCGCAAACTGATTTTATTTTTTCTATTATTTCCGAAGAACTTGGTTTTATAGGTGGAAGTGTTGTATTGCTTTTATTCTTGATATTGATATGGAGAGGATTTAGAGTTGCAATTACTGCACCAGATTCATTTGGAAGTTTACTTGCAGTAGGAATCATAGGTATTATTGGAGTACAAGTGATGATTAATATCGGTGTTGTCATCGGGATGTTTCCAGTAACTGGAATCACACTGCCTTTGATCAGCGCTGGTGGCTCATCTTTAACTTTATTACTAACTGCAATCGGAATTTTACTTAATATCTCAAGATATTCAAGGTGAAAGAAGGAGATATCTTTCTACACTATATTCTGATTTCCTGAAGTCTGTCTTGTAACCAATTGTCATGATAAAACATAAAATAACCTATAATCGTGACAAAGCTAACTTATAACCCTGCAGAAGGAGGTTTATCCCATGAAAAAAGTCATTGATGAATTGCATGCAGCTGGGATTACTGAGGTGTATTTAAATGAACCAATGGCTGAATATACGACTTGGAAAATTGGTGGTCCTGCCGATTTATTCATTGAGCCAGAAAATATAGAAATGTTAACGGAAACGATTAAAATCTTAAATAAACATCAAATCCCGTGGACACAAATTGGTAGAGGTTCAAATCTACTTGTCTCGGATAAAGGAATCAGAGGAGCTGTTATCAAACTAGGAAAAGGATTTGAAACGATACATTTTGATAATAGTCGGGTATATGCAGGTGGATCATATTCTCTAATCAAGTTGAGTGTTCTGGCTGGCAAAGAAGGATTAACGGGATTGGAATTTGCAGGAGGTATACCAGGCACTGTGGGAGGGGGCGTGTATATGAATGCAGGAGCTCTCGGGTCAGATATGTCACGAATACTATCAACAGCTAAGATTGTACTGGAGACAGGGGAATTGGTTGAATGGTCAGCAGATGATTTGAAATTTGCCTATCGTAATTCTATTCTTCATGCCAAAAAAGGTATCGTTGCTGAAGTTGTTTTAAATCTTGAGTACGGTGATCGTAAAGAAATTGCCCATTCAATGGCAACGCATAAAGAATATAGATTAAGGACTCAACCGTTGCAATTAGCATGTTCGGGGAGTGTGTTTCGAAACCCTGATCAGCATCACGCTGCTAAACTGATTGAACAAGCCGGTCTGAAAGGAACGCGTATCGGTGGAGCAGAGGTATCGACCCTACATGCCAATTTCATTGTCAATACAGATCAAGCGACAGCTAGAGACGTCATCACCTTAATGGAGCATATTCAGAAAGTAGTATATGAAAAATTCGATGTACTTCTAGTTCCGGAAGTTCTGCAAGTAGGTGAGCGTTAATTCGGAGGTGAGACATTGGAGAAATTGGTTATCGAAGGTGGGAAACCTCTTACAGGAACGATACGTATTCACGGATCAAAAAATGCAGCTTTACCTATTCTAGCAGCCTGTATACTAGTTGACGGTAAACATACAGTAGAGAATGTTCCAGATTTATTAGATATAAAGGTTATGATAGAAATATTACATGCAATAGGCTGTAAGGCTAACCACCAAGATGGAAGCGTAATACTGGATACATCATCTATATATTCACATCATATTCCTGAAGATTTAATGAAACAAATGAGATCATCCATATTTATGATGGGACCTCTATTAGCTAGGTTTGGTCAAGTGCAGGTTTATCAACCTGGTGGATGTGCAATTGGAGAAAGAAAAATAGACTTGCACCTAAAAGGACTAAAAGCGTTAGGGGCTACCATTGAAGAATCTAACAACACTATCATTTGTCGTGCAAATAAATTATTCGGAGCAGATATTCACTTAGATTTTCCTAGTGTTGGTGCAACTGAAAATATTTTAATGGCAGCCGTATTGGCTGAAGGAGAAACAACGATCCATCAGGCAGCGAAGGAACCTGAGATCGTAGATTTGCAAAATTTTTTGAATGCTCTGGGAGCTAAAATTACAGGAGCAGGTACGGATAAAATTCATATTGTAGGTGTGAAAAAATTAACGCCACGCCGTTACCGGATTATTCCTGATCGAATTGTAGCAGGAACACTAATGATTGCTACAGCTGTTACAGGTGGGAATGTGGAACTTACATCCACATGTCCACAGCATTTGGAATCCTTAATTCATGTGTTAAAAAAAGTGGATGTTCAAATTACTTTGAAAAATGATATAATTAAAATTACTAGTTTAGGTAGACCAAAATCACTAGATCGAATTGTTACATCACCATACCCTGCTTTTCCTACAGATTTACAATCACAGATCATGGTATTGTTATCTTTGTCTGAAGGCATCACTACCATAAAGGAAAAAATTTTCGAGCAACGATTTAAACATGTTGATGAATTGAAAAAAATGGGTGCAGATATTCAGGTGAACAATAATATTGCATATGTTCGGGGTGTCCCTAGATTGTATGGGGCTTCAGTCAAAGCTACTGATTTAAGAGCTGGTGCAGCTTTAGTAGTGGCTGGATTAGCCGGAAAAGGAACAACTACAATTGAACATATTCATCATATCGATAGAGGATATGTAAACATCGAAAGTATTTTTAATCAATTAGGTGCTAAAATAACTAGATGTGTTGAATCACCTGTGTCAAAATGATATATTTATAAATCAACATTGAAAACTTTGGTAAGTAGTCAGGGAGCCTTTTAGGTGGTGAACTTATGAAAAGACAAAATAGTGTGCCCGTATTGCGTAATCAAAAAACTAAACCACGCAGCAACCGAAAGCTGTTGCTGCTTCTTTTTTTGTTTTTCACTGTTATATTGTTTATTTTATTTTTTAATTCATCATTAAGTAAAATCAATCAAATTTCAATTCAAGGTACTCATTTTTTATCAGAAAACGAACTTAAACAAGCTCTATTATTAAATGAGGGAGATTCTTATTTTTTTATTGAGGAAGAAAAAGCTTTAGAGCAGTTAAAATCAAATAAAGTGATTCACTCGATCCAGCTCAATAAGAAATTTCCAGGAAAAATTGAAATTACAATTACAGAGTTTCCAATTGTGGCTTATGAAATGAATGCAATAACAAATCAATTAGAAGTTATATTTTCGAATGGTTTTACTATGGAAGTAGAAAATCAAGAGATTATAATAGACAAGCCTATACTAACTGGCTGGTCAGAAGAGTATGAAGACGTTAAAATTGAGCTGAGTCATGTGTTAGAAGGGATACCTGATCAGTTGCTGATTGAAATATCTGAAATCAGACCACTCCCCCCTACTTTATCGTATAATGATAAAATTATGATGTACACACGTTCCTCTTATGAAGTGGTTACAACTGTTAGTTATTTAGAAGAGAAAATTGTATATTTGGATAATGCGATTAATAAATTAAAACAAAACGACAAAATGTCCGGTAGAATACATTTGTTGGATTCTGATACATATGAACCAATTGATTCAATTGATATAGGAGAAAATACTCAGATTAATAGTACAAAAGATACGATTGAAATCGATTGAATATTATATTAAAATATTACTTCTAAATATTAAGAAAAAATGTTAAAATTGTATTTATGGAATTAGATAGAGTTAGATTTATATTTTCAAATAAATTTTACATAAAAAAGAGGGAAAAATTAAGCTGTGTTGAATATGTTACAGAAGTGTATTCAAAAATATAATCTTTTTGAAACAGGAGGTGCCAAGGGTGAGCAACAATGAAACCATTGTTAGTTTAGACATCGGTACATCCAAAGTTCGAGTAATTATAGGTGAAATCCATAACGGTGCTATTAATATTGTAGGAGTTGGGTCTTCTGACTCTCAAGGAATTCGAAAAGGTGCTATCGTTGATATTGACCAAACTGTGCAATCTATTAAAAAAGCAGTTGATCATGCTGAGCGTATGGTAGGTCTTCAAATTTCTGAAGTTTATGTCGGAATTACTGGCAACCATATTGATTTACAGTCAAGTCATGGTGTAGTAGCTGTATCGAATGATGATCGAGAGATCGGTTATGAAGATATAGAACGAGTCCTCCAAGCATCTAAAGTGATCGCATTGCCGCCAGAACGGGAGATCATCGGAGTTGTACCAAAGCAGTATTTGGTTGATGGGTTGGAAGGAATACAAGATCCAAAAGGCATGATAGGGGTTAGACTTGAAGTCGAAGCAACGATCATAACAGGTGCAAAAACAAATGTTCATAATTTACTTCGTTGTGTAGAAAAAGCAGATCTAAAAATTTCTGGACTAACCTTATTGTCACTTGCTTCTGCTCAATTGGCATTATCAAAAGATGAAAAAACTTTGGGAACCGTATTAGTAGATATAGGTGCTGGTGCAACTACACTAGCCATTTTCGATCAAGGTAATTTAGTAAAAACAACAACATTACCTGTCGGAGGGGATTATATCACAAATGACATTTCCATAGGGTTAAGAACCCAAACTGGAATTGCTGAAATGATTAAAATGAAATATGGATGTGCTTTAGTTGGAGACGCAGCTGAAGATCAGGTATTTAAAGTACCACGCGTAGGAAGTAATTCTGAGAAGCAATATTCACAAGTGGATTTGGCTCATATTATTGAACCACGTGTAAGGGAAATTTTTCAGCTCATTCAAAAAGAAGTGAACCAACTTACTGATAACGATATCGCTGGAGGATATGTTATAACAGGTGGATCAGTTTCTATGCCAGGTTTACTAGAAACAGCTCAAGAAGAATTGAAATCTTCAGTTAGAGTAGCAGTGCCAGATTTTATTGGTGTTCGAGATCCATCTTATACAAATGGGGTTGGTATCATACAGTATGTTTATAAATATGCAATGTATCAATCTCTAGAAGATGATTCATCAAATTATAATCAGAATAAAGCTGTGAAAAGACCAACTAGAACAACAAATAAACCAGGTGCATTCGAAAGATTTAAAAGCTGGTTAAGTGAATTTATATAATTTTCCTAACCAATTTTAATCTTAGAGAATAACTTCTAGTTCAACTTAGTGTATTGTTTAAAAGAGGGGGAAAAAACCTACTATGTTAGAATTTGATATGGAAGTGGATCAACTAGCTAAAATAAAAGTAATTGGTGTCGGTGGTGGAGGAAGTAATGCAGTAAATCGTATGATCGAGTTTGGAGTTCAAGGCGTTGATTTTATTACTGTAAATACGGATGCTCAGGCACTTCATTTGGCGAAGTCTAACGATAAATTGCAAATTGGAGAAAAGTTGACAAGAGGGTTAGGTGCAGGTGCTAATCCAGATATAGGTAAGAAGGCTGCAGAAGAATCCAGAGAAATGATCATTCAACAATTACAGGGAGCTGATATGGTTTTTGTAACTGCTGGAATGGGAGGCGGAACTGGAACAGGAGCAGCTTCTGTTATCGCTGAAATTGCAAAAGAATGTGGAGCCCTAACTGTAGGGGTAGTTACACGTCCCTTTACATTTGAAGGTAGAAAACGTTCTTTACAAGCAGAACATGGAATCGCTGCTTTAAAGGAAAAAGTAGATACTTTGATCATTATTCCTAATGATCGTTTACTTGAAATTGTGGACAAAAAAACACCGATGCTTGAAGCTTTTGGTGAAGCTGATAATGTTTTGAGACAAGCTGTACAGGGGATTTCAGACCTTATAGCTGTACCGGGACTTATTAATCTGGATTTTGCCGATGTGAAAACGATTATGGCAGAACGTGGTTCAGCATTGATGGGAATCGGGGAAGGAACAGGCGAGAACCGTGCAGCAGAAGCAGCAAAAAAAGCGATTATGAGTCCTCTACTTGAAACCTCAATTGAGGGTGCTCGTGGTGTAATCATGAATATTACTGGTGGTTCAAATCTTAGTTTATTTGAAGTGAATGAAGCAGTAGAGATGGTTACAGCTGCCTCTGATCCAGAAGTGAACATGATTTTTGGTGCGATTATTGATGATAAAATGAAAGACGACATTAAGGTCACTGTTATTGCAACAGGTTTTCAAAATCAAGCAGCATCTAATCCATCAACATCAACACCAACACAGAAGCAAAGTGCAAAATCTGTAGACTCTAGACTATCCAATTTAAAACCTTTTGGAAACTATTCTGATAGTGAAGATCAATTGGATATTCCAACGTTCCTAAGAAATAAAAACAGAAATCGACATGATGATTAATAATTGAAATAAAATAGTTTGTTAAACTTAGAAACCTTCCAAAAATGGGGAGGTTTTTTTGTCTGTCTTCCTCTTTTGAGGCTGTAATTTTTTTGCAATCTTTTATACTTATAGTCCGTCTAGAATATGAATCATTTGTTTTGCCCATGGGAATTCTTTTATTTTAAAAGAATTTGACTTAAATCTAGCACATGTAGAAATTGAAAAAGAGATAGAATCTAATCAATGGATGAACAAAAGAACAATTTTCACAGATACTAACTGGAGCTTGCCAAATGTGCAGCTCTTTTTTTTGTTTATTTTATTAGTTGTTAATCAACTCAAATTCCACTCCTTGAATTATATGTAAAAATATCCTTTCATTCGACAAAAAAAGTTATTCCAAAGAGGCAAGTTTAGACAGACTTCGGAATAGAGTTACTATATACTGTTTTTATCTCAAATGTTAGGGAAGTTTGCAGATGATAATTTATTTGGATCTCGTATTTTTAATCAACTTCTTCATTGATGTAGTCATATTACAATCAACAGCTTGGACGTGTAAGTACAAATTGAAATGGTGGAGATTAGTTTGTTCAGCATCTTTTGGAGCTTTATATGCGATGATGATGTTTTTCCCCTCGTTAACTTTTATGTATACTTTTTTGATTAAATGTGCATTTTCTATCATTATGATTTTCTTTGCGTTTGGGTTTAAACGGCTACAATCTTTTTTAAGGCACCTTGCAACCTTTTATTTTATCAATTTTATCGTTGCTGGTGGAATGTTTGCACTACATTATTTTTTTCAAACATCAAATGAGATTTATAATGGGATGATATTTACACAATCAGGAGGTCAAGTTTTTCCTTTGCAAATCAGCTTTTTCTTTTTACTTTTTTTATTTTTCATCATGCTTTGGTTTTATAGAGGTGTCTTTAAAAGTTTGAAAAGTAAAGAGAGAATCACAAATTTCTTAGTAGATGTTGAGATTGTTATAGATGATTATACTGCTAGATGTAAAGGATTGATTGACACTGGGAATCAACTATATGATCCACTTACGAGAACACCTGTGATGGTTATGGATGTAATCTATTGGAAAGATGCACTTCCTGAAAACTGGCTAACCTATGTATCCCAAATGAATACTGAAATGATGTTTGATAGCTTTGGCAGTGAAGATTTTAAATGGCAAGAACGAGTAAGGTTAGTACCATACAAAGGTATTCATGCTACCAGTCAATTCATGCTTGCTGTAAAACCTGATAAGGTGGTGATTTTACAAGATGGTAAAAGCTTTGAGGTACACAAAGTATTGGTTGGAATGAAGGATGGAAAACTTTGTACAGATAACTCTTATCAGGCGATTATTCATCCATCGTTAATAGAAGTGTAATAATGTTTAACAGAATATTCTCTCAGGGAGGAAAACATGCTTTCTAAATGGCGATTCGAATTACAAATTTATATTTTTAAAATTTTATTCTTATTAGGCTACAAAAATGATGAAATTTATTATATTGGTGGAAGTGAAGCTCTACCTCCACCTTTGAGTCGTGAAGAGGAGGAGGTTTTGCTAAAAAAACTTTCTTCAGGTGATGCTGCCATTCGAGCAATGTTAATTGAAAGAAATCTAAGACTTGTTGTGTATATTGCAAGGAAGTTTGAAAATACAGGAATCAATATTGAAGATTTGGTTTCGATTGGAGCTATCGGTTTAATTAAAGCAGTAAATACTTTTGATCCTACTAAAAAAATTAAATTGGCTACATATGCATCACGATGTATTGAAAATGAAATTTTGATGTATCTTAGAAGAAATAATAAAGTAAGAACTGAGATTTCCTTTGACGAACCTTTGAATATTGATTGGGACGGTAATGAATTATTATTATCCGATGTGATGGGTACAGAGAATGATGTCATTTATCGAAATATTGAAGAACAAGTAGATCGCAAACTGCTAAAAAAGGCATTGGAAAAGTTGTCTGATCGAGAAAAAGTAATCATGGAATTGAGATTTGGTTTAGCAGATGGAGAAGAAAAAACCCAAAAAGATGTAGCTGATATGCTGGGTATATCACAATCCTATATTTCACGATTAGAGAAGAGAATTATTAAACGTTTGAGAAAAGAATTTAATAAAATGGTCTAAATTCAATGAGGTAGTATGATTAATGAATTTTGAGAAAAATGTATAAAAGTTGTATTTTTATATTGGAATAAAAAAAAATTCCAAGGGGATAATTAACATTAATGTTTCTCCTTGGGAGGTAATCACATTGACTCGAAACAAAGTTGAGATCTGTGGTGTTGACACCGCAAAGCTTCCAGTATTGAAAAATGCAGAAATGAGGGAATTATTCGTACAGTTACAGACTCACAATGAAATTTCAGCAAGAGAAAAGTTAGTCAATGGCAATTTAAGATTAGTTTTAAGTGTCATTCAGAGGTTTAATAATCGAGGAGAGTTTGTCGATGATTTATTTCAAGTGGGATGCATAGGACTTATGAAAGCAATTGATAATTTTGATTTAAGTCAAAATGTTAGATTTTCAACCTATGCTGTTCCCATGATTATTGGAGAGATTCGTCGATATCTGAGGGATAATAACCCGATTAGAGTTTCACGTTCACTACGTGATATAGCCTACAAAGCATTACAAGTTAGGGATAGTTTAACGAATCAAAACAACAGAGAACCTACCATATTTGAAATTTCTGAAGTTTTGAATGTTCCTAAAGAAGATGTCGTATTTGCACTGGATGCAATTCAAGATCCTGTTTCCTTATTTGAGCCTATTTATCATGATGGAGGAGATCCAATTTATGTTATGGATCAAATAAGTGACGATAATAATAAGGATGTTTCTTGGATTGAAGAAATCGCGTTAAGAGAAGCGATGAGAAAGCTAAATGACAGGGAAAAAATGATTCTTTCAATGAGATTTTTTGAAGGGAAAACACAAATGGAGGTAGCAGATGAAATCGGGATTTCTCAAGCACAGGTGTCCCGACTGGAAAAAACAGCAATATCACAAATGCAAAAGCATGTTAAAACTTACGAGAATTAGAGCATAACAAATAGAGACTTGTCCTTTAGTTGAAATTAAAGGACAGTCTCTTTTCTATTTCTGAAAGTCACCGATAGGTGATTTTTTTTATTTTCACTTTTTGATGTATATATGGACATTTTACCTAACTTACACATATATTAATATAAATACTTTAAAGATTGTGGTGATAACATGAAAATATCTGACTTCCAAACTAAGGATGTTATCAACATAGTGGATGGCAAAAAACTTGGTTCGGTAAGTGACTTAGAATTAGATCTTAGACAAGGTAAAATTGATTCCATTGTTGTACCGAGTCAGGGGAAATTTTTTGGGTTATTTAGTGGGGATAATGAGGTTGTTATACCATGGAGAAATATAGTTAAAATCGGAATGGATGTTGTACTTGTAAAACTTGATGACACAAGAGGATATCGAGCACCTGATGAAGATGGAGAGTATTATCATAACTATTAAGGAGGTAGTATACAGATCCCTAAGATTCAAGTTTATGACATGGGATTCCCGGATGAAATGAAGGATCGTTCCATAAACGATCTTTTTTCGGGGTGTTTTAAATAGTCCTATTCTATGTGTGACAATGGGTAGATATTTTTCTCTACTCTATTTTAGAGTGTACTATTATGTTAAAATATAGCTAATGAGGTGAGATTATGGAGCCTTTTGTCAAAGTAACTGAAGCACAAAAACCTACTCTATTGTATTTATCTAAATGGATGGAACAATACCCTCAATTATCCACAGGTTTCACAACAAGAGCAGGAGGAGTAAGTGAAGGTGATTTTGCATCTTTAAACTGTGGTTTACATGTAAATGATAATCAAGAAGATGTTGTCACTAATCGTAAGATGATAGCTGAAGCGATTGGGTTTTCATTTGATGCAGTAACTTGTGCAAATCAGGTTCATGGTGATCAAATAGCAGTTATATCTAAAAGTGAAAAAGGAAAAGGAAGATCATCGCAAGAAGATTCGATTCCTTTCAAAGATGCTTTAATTACAAATGAACCAAATATTTGTTTAATTTCTTTTTATGCAGACTGTGTCCCCCTTTATTTTTTTGATCCTGTTCAACAAGTGATAGGTATTGCACACGCTGGGTGGAAGGGTACACACTTAGAAATTGCTGAAAAAACAATTGGCAAAATGAGTGAAGAATATGGAAGTAATCCTGAAAATACTTTGGTGGGAATCGGACCTTCCATTGGGGACTGTTGTTATGAAGTAGATGAGCGGATCATCAATCATTTTGAAAATACTCAATACTTTCATTCTTCGATTCAAAGTAAAGGGAATGGGAAATATACGCTTAATTTAAAAGAAATGAATCGACAAATTATGCTGAATGCAGGTATTTTACCAACTCATATTGAAATAACTCAATATTGTACTGGCTGTTCCACAGAACTATTTTATTCTCATCGAATAGAAAAGGGTTCAACAGGACGTATGATGAGCTGGATTGGATTAAAGGAGAGGTAACCTTGGATTTACAAGAAAGAATTCAACATATAGAATCACGTGTACAAGCAGCATGTAATCGTTCAAATCGTAATAGGAAAGAGATAGAGATCATAGCTGTGACCAAGTATGTCTCATTGGAAACCGCAGTAAATGCAGTGAAATTTGGTTGCAAGCACATAGGAGAGAATAGATGGCCAGATGCAGAGAAGAAGGTGAGTTTACTGGGATCAAAATCTACCATGCATTTTATTGGGCATTTGCAGTCTAAAAAAGTAAAACACATCATCGGGAAGTTTCCATATATTCATTCCATTGATAGAAACTCTTTAGCTAAAGAAATAGAAAAACAAGCAATAATCCATGATGTAAATGTAAATTGTTTTATTCAAGTGAATGTTTCTGGCGAAGAGTCTAAATATGGAGTATCACCTGATGAACTTTTTACGTTTGCTGAAAGTTTAACACCATATAAACATCTAAATATCATTGGATTGATGACGATGGCTCCATTTGAACAAGATAAAGAAAAAACTAGACCCGTGTTTAGAGAGTTAAAACAATTAAGAGATCGTTTAAATGAAAAACAAATATTTAATTATAAAATAAGACATCTTTCAATGGGGATGTCAAATGATTTTGAGATTGCTATTGAAGAAGGAGCTACTTTTATTCGTTTAGGTTCACAATTAGTTGGAAAAGAATAAGGGAGGCAAGAATAGTTATGGGTGTTATTCATAAATTTTTAGATTTTTTTGGTTTACAGGAAGAAGAGGTTGTAAAAAAGGAAACAGTTATTGAGGAAATTGAAGATGACTCATTTGAAGAAGAGAAACGTTCTAGTTCGAAAAATGGGGCGAAAAATAATGTTGTTAGTATTCATTCAAACAAAAATAGTCGTGTTGTTTTAAATGAACCACGTACATATGAGGAAACACAAGAAATTGCTAATCATATAAAGTCACGTAGAGCTGTCATCGTGAACTTACAGCGTGTTCGTTCTGATCAAGCTTTGCGGATAGTGGACTTTTTGAGTGGAACCGTTTATGCTTTAAATGGTAGTATATCAAAAATCGGTAGTAATATATTTTTATGTACACCAGATAGTGTAGAAATTGAAGGTACAATTACCGAATTATTGAAAGAAGAAATAGAAAGGAATAGGTGATAAACGTTGAGTATAGAACAAATAATCGGAAGCATCTTGCAAATTTATTTTTATATGATTGTTGCTTACGTATTATTATCGTGGGTCCCTAATGCAAGAGATAGCTTCATTGGCGAATTATTGGGGAAAGCTGTAGAACCTTATTTATCCATATTCAGGAAAATCATTCCTCCAATTGGTGGTATGATTGATATTTCTCCAATTATTGCAATATTTGCATTGCAATTTGCAGCGTCTGGATTAGTTAGTGTCATTTCATTTTTAATTGGTGGGTAAATATAATAGATGAAAACAACTTTATACGAACACTTTCATGCAGATGAGCGCAACTTTGTTGATAAAGTTTTTGATTGGATCACTAGAACAGAAGAGCGACATATCACGAAATTGACTGATTTTCTTGATCCTAGACAAGCCTATATTCTAGAATCAATGATCAATTCAAATTTAAATGTTCAACACTTGTTATTTGGGGGATATGAAAATGCTGAAAGAAAGAGAGCTCTGATTGCTCCAGATTATATGATGATCCAGAAAGATGAAATACCCATTCAAGTGCTTTCTATTCGTTCTGAAGATGTTAAATTTTCAAAGTTAATCCATGGAGATTTTTTAGGGGCAATTTTAGGACTTGGAATCAAAAGAGATAAAATAGGGGATTTGCATATATTACAAGATCAATGCCAGTGTATCGTTGCTGAAGAAATTATTGATTACGTTAATTTACACCTACGTCAAGTCCACAGAGTTCATGTTAGCACGGACATTGTTCCACTAGAACAATTAAAGCCTATGACAGTTGAAATGGATGAAAGTCACTTTACAGTGTCTTCACTACGTTTAGACAGCATTATTAGTGATGCAGTAAAAATGAGTCGATCAAAAATATTACCGCATGTAAAAACCGGTAAATGCAAAGTGAATTGGAAAGTAGAGGAAGATCCTTCTAAAGTTTTAAATGAAGGAGATGTCATATCCTTAAAAGGTTTTGGTCGATTTAAAATTATAAGTATAGAAGGAAAAACAAAAAAAGGCAACATTCGATTAAAAATTGGAAAATACATTTAAAGAATTTGCAGGAATTTAACACTTATCGTCGAATGTTAACACTTATAAAATTAATATGTTTCAGGGAGGTGCAGGAATGTCACTAACACCATTAGATATACATAACAGAGAATTTTCTAAAGCATTTCGCGGATATGATGAAGACGAAGTAAATGAGTTTCTGCAACAGATCATCAAAGATTATGAAGTACTTATACGTGAAAATAAAGATCTGAAAGAAGAAGCAGGGGCAATGAAAGAAAAATTAGAACACTTTTCTAATATTGAAGATACATTAAGTCAAACGATTATCGTCGCCCAAAATACTGCAGATGAATTAAAATCAAATTCTAAAAAAGAAGCTGAACTCATTATAAGAGAATCAGAGAAAAATGCGGATCGTATCATAAACGAATCGTTAGCTAGATCAAGAAAAATAGCACTTGATAATGAGGAATTAAAAAAACAAGCGTCTATTTATCGTACAAGATTCCGCTCTTTATTAGAGGCACAATTAGAAATGTTAAACGATCAAAGTTGGGAATGGGATTCTCTAGAGAAGGATTCAAATCATACTTTAGATTATCTTACAGATGAGAAAATTTCTAAAGTTGAATAGTTTGTGCATTGACTCTAACTAAAAATTTAGATATACTGCTGTATTATAATCTTTTATAAAGCGTTGATTGGGATCAGTAAATCGAATATACAGTTTCAGCGAATTAGGGTTGGTGAAAGCCTAATATCTGTTTACGATTGAATATCACCCATGAGTATATACTTGAAAAAACATCGGAAATATAGACTGTTTTAGTAGAGTATGTCGGATGATTCCGTTAGAGATCCTGAAAGTGATAATACAATATGGTTTTTTATATGTATTATTATTAGGGTGGTACCGCGAGCAAACTTCTCGTCCCTTTTGGGATGAGGAGTTTTTTTTATACTTGAAGGCTCGTCATACGAGTTTTCTTTAATGGGTAATTATATATTTTAGTGAGGTGTAAAAGATGGATTATGGAAAAACATTAAACTTACCGCAAACAGATTTCCCGATGCGCGGTAATCTTCCGAAGGCAGAACCAAATATTCAAAAATGGTGGGAAGAAATTAATATTTACGAAAAAGTGCAAAAACATCAAGAAGGAAAACCATTATTCATATTACATGATGGTCCACCATATGCGAATGGTGATACACATATTGGTCATGCTTTAAATAAAGTTTTAAAAGATATTATTGTTCGATACAAAACGATGCAAGGTTTCAATGCTCCGTATGTTCCTGGGTGGGACACACATGGATTACCAATTGAAGCGGCAATTGCTAAAAAAGGGAAAGTAGACCGAAAAAAATTAAGCATTTCAGAGTTTAGAGATTATTGTAAAGATTATGCTTTGAATTGGGTAGGAAAACAAAAAGAGCAATTCAAAAGATTAGGTATAAGAGGAGATTGGGATCATCCATACCTTACCTTACAACCTGAATATGAAGCAGAGCAAATTCGTGTATTTGGAGAAATGGTGAAGAAAGGTTATATCTATAAAGGTTTAAAATGTGTATATTGGTCCCCTTCTTCTGAAAGTGCTTTAGCAGAGGCAGAAATTGAATATCACGATAAGAAGTCCCCTTCCATTTATGTATCATTTCAAGTAAAGGACGGGAAAGGAATTTTACCAGAGGATGCATCCATTGT
Organism: Chengkuizengella sediminis; assembly: GCF_010078385.1. Taxonomy (NCBI): domain Bacteria; kingdom Bacillati; phylum Bacillota; class Bacilli; order Caryophanales; family Paenibacillaceae; genus Chengkuizengella; species Chengkuizengella sediminis. The sequence goes on along the minus strand of NZ_SIJC01000001.1, from coordinate 515,667 downwards.
CATTTGGACAACGACACCGTGGACGTTGCCAGCAAACCTTGGGATTTCCTTACATCCTGAATTTGATTATGTCATGGTTGATGTAAACGGAAAAAAATATGTTGTTGCAGAAGGTTTGTTAGACTCGTTGAAGAAAGAACTAAACTGGGACTCCTTGAGTATAATTGATCAATTTAAAGGAAATGAACTTGAGAATATCACCTGTTCACATCCGTTCTATGATCGTGAATCTTTAGTCATGCTTGGTGAACATGTCACTCTAGAAGCAGGTACAGGGTGCGTACATACTGCCCCTGGACATGGTGAAGATGACTTTGAGATTGGTGCGAAATATGGGTTAGATGTCCTTTGTCCAGTTGATGATCAAGGGAAATTTACGAAGGAAGCACCAGGGTTTGAAGGATTATTTTATGATAAAGCCAATAAAATCATTACAGAAAAGCTAGAAGCTTCTGGTCATCTGTTAAAATTGGAATTTATGCAGCATCAATATCCACATGATTGGAGAACGAAAAAACCAGTCATATATCGTGCAACAGAGCAGTGGTTTGCTTCTATCGATAAGTTTAGAGACGTGATGCTTGAAGAAATCAAAAATGTAAAATGGACACCAGAATGGGGGGAAACCCGCCTTCATAATATGATCCGTGATCGAGGAGATTGGTGTATTTCACGACAAAGAACATGGGGAGTACCAATTCCGATTTTCTATTGTAAGAGCTGTAATCATGAGTTATTAAATGATCAAACCATTAACTTCGTTGCTGATGTGTTTGCTAAAGAAGGTTCTAATGCTTGGTTCATTAAGGATGAGAATGAATTGATGCGTGAAGGAACAATATGTCCATCATGTGGACATCACGAATTTAAAAAAGAAACAGATATTATGGATGTTTGGTTTGATTCTGGATCTAGCCATCAATCTGTATTAGAAGCTAGAGATAACCTTCGTTATCCTGCAGACTTATATTTAGAAGGATCTGACCAATATCGTGGATGGTTTAATTCATCTTTAATTACAAGCGTGGCGGTTAAAGGTATTGCACCTTATAAAGAAGTGCTTAGCCATGGATTCACTTTAGATGGTGATGGACGTAAAATGTCTAAATCACTCGGGAACACGGTTGATCCTATCAAAGTAAGTAATCAATTAGGGGCTGAAATCTTACGTCTTTGGGTATCTTCAGTAGATTACCAAGCTGATCAAAGAATTTCAGACAATATTTTAAAACAAACATCTGAAGTATATCGAAAAATCAGAAATACATTGAGATTTTTCTTAGGAAATTTAACAGGTTTTAATCCAGTTACAGATCGAGTGTCTTATGATCAATTGAGTGAATTAGATCAGTTTGCCCTAATTCGCTTAAATAAAATGTTGGAAAAAGTTACGGGTGCATATAATCGATACGACCTTAATGTTGTTTTTCAATCTGTTCATCATTTCTGCTCCGTTGAAATGAGTGCATTTTATCTAGATATTGTAAAAGATACTTTGTATGTCAATGACTTAAATGATTCAAAACGTAAAGCAGTGCAAACTGTATTGTATGAGGCTTTAGTAGTGATTGCAAAATTAATTGCTCCAATTTTACCTCATACAGCAGACGAAGTGTGGAAGTTCATCCCGAACGTCGAGTTGGATAGTGTACAATTAGCAGACTTCCCAGTTGTTAATACAGATGTATTTGATGAAAATCTAGAACAAAAGTGGAATCAATTCATGGAAATTCGTGAGGAAGTATTTAAAAAATTAGAGGAAGCACGTAAAGATAAAATTATTGGTAACTCTTTAGCCGCAGCATTGAATTTACATCCAAATTTAGCTACAGCAGAACTGCTCAAGCAGTTTCCTAAATTAAATGAATTATTTATTGTTTCAGCTGTAACTGTTCATGAACCTAGTGAAATAGAAGAAAATATTCAAGTGAAGGTTTCAGTGGCAGAGGGTGAGAAATGTGAGCGCTGTTGGATGGTTACAACAGATGTAGGGAGTGATTCCACTCATCCAACATTATGTCAAAGATGTGCATCAATTATTGGATAAATTAAAAAAAGAATTCAATTATAAAACGAGCCGAATTATTGGCTCGTTTTTATTACTATTTCAGTTCATCTCTAATTCATGATCTCCCTCACCATTTGCCATATATTTTTGGTATTCCACATTCCGAATGACAGATGTATGATTGCCATATAAATTTGTTGCTAAGAAACTTTCAATGGGTTCTACATACCCATCTTTCTCATGGGACTCAATGTACATATGGTTATAATCATGTATTTCTTGTTCCTCAGCCATTGCTGGACTATCAGATGTACCCCAACTTTCCACAATTTGCCAAGCATCTTCACCATCAAATTGATTTTGTCCTTCATGTTCATCTAAACTCGTTCGTCCAAATGGTGGATTTAATATGGTTTCTTCAATAGGTCTTTCATGGGAAGTATGTTTTCCTTGAGAATGCTCTATACAATATTGTGTGGTAGGAACAGCTTGCAATCGATTAAAGGGTATATTTTTTCCACAGGTGATACAAATTCCATACTGTTCATTATCAATGTTCTTCAATGCTCTAATTACATCTTCAAGATGGTATTCAGCATTTTCATTTAAAGCAATGTCTTTTCCTCGTTCATAAGTCTCAGTGGCTAGATCAGCTGGATGGTTATCGTAACTTGATAATTCACCACTGGTGTCCTTTTGAGATTGAGACAGACCAAAGTGGTCATTTTCGTTAAGTTGTTCTTGTAGGTTGTTTTTTTCTTGAAGAAGTTGTTGATATAACAAATTTAATTGATTTTCATTTAGACCAGACATTTTTACAACTCCTCTTTATGAGTTTCTTATAGAGGTTGTTCAAAAAGTCACCTTAGCTAGCATAGGACGTGACTGATTTTATATGGAAACTCTTGTTGTAGGCACTGGTTTTCAAAAGTGATTCCTGAAAGCTGAACTTTTTGAACACACACTTATATGTTGCTGAGTTTATTCTTCTCAAAGATTCATGAATTTAAAGAGGTAATTCCATGTATTGATGGGAAATACGTCATGTGCTTCATAGACGTAGGGTTCTATGCTATGCTACAATTATCGAATGTAAGGATGTATTATTTTGATTAGGAGGATATGTTATTTGAGGTATTATTTGATTGCCTTCATTATGATCTTGTTAGATCAAGTTTCTAAATGGATGATCATTAAGTATTTGGAAATAGGGGATCGTATATCTGTTATAGGAGAATTTTTTCAAATCACTTCTCATCGTAATAAAGGTGCGGCCTTTGGTATTTTACAGAATCAACAATGGTTTTTCATCATTATTACAATTATTATTGTAGCAATGGTCATTTGGTTTTTAGAACAATCAAAAAAAGAAAATCGTCCCATATTGTGTGTAGCACTTAGTTTAATATTAGGTGGAGCAATTGGGAATTTTATTGATAGGGTAAGAATGGGTGAAGTCGTTGACTTTTTAAGTTTTAACTTTAGATTTACTTTATTTGGTTTTGAAGTAGACTATCCCTTTGCCATTTTTAATATTGCAGACTCAGCTATTGTTGTTGGCGCAATTTTAGCAGCAGTAATTACCTTTTTCAGTGTAAAGAAAGGTGAGGTTTAATTTACATGTTATACGAAGACATCTATGAAAATGAATTAATCTGGAAAGGAACTCCTGATTTAGATGGTATAAGAATTGACAAGTTTTTATCAGATCAGTTTGAGGGTATTTCCAGAACACAAATACAACAATGGATAAAAGAAGGGCATGTTTCAGTAAACAATTCATCCATTAAAGCAAACTATAAAATAGTAGATGAGGATGAAATTAAATTATTAGCTCCAGCTCCAACCGAGTTAGAAATTACTGCAGAATCAATTCCGTTGGACGTAGTGTATGAAGATAAACATTTAATTGTAGTGAATAAACCTAGGGGGATGGTTGTACATCCTGCACCAGGAAATTATTCAGGAACTTTAGTGAATGCATTATTAGCCCATTGTAAGGACTTATCAGGTATTAATGGGAAGTTAAGACCAGGAATTGTACATCGTATTGATAAAAATACATCAGGGTTATTAGTTTCAGCAAAGGATGATGCAACACATTCAGGGTTATCTGAACAATTAAAAAATCATACTGTTCATCGAAAATATATTGCAGTTGTTCATGGGAAGTTATCTCATTTACAAGGAACTGTAGATGCACCGATTGGAAGAGATCCTAAAGATCGTAAAAGTTATATGGTAACAAATAAAAACAGTAAAAAAGCAGTGACTCATTTTGTTGTTTTGGAACAATTCAAAAATTATGCTTTATTAGAATTAAGATTAGAAACAGGGCGTACCCATCAAATTAGAGTACATATGAAATTTATTGGTCATCATCTAGTAGGAGATCCTACTTATGGGCGTAATAAAGGAATATCAATGGAAGGACAAGCTTTGCATGCAGCAGAGTTAGGCTTTGTTCATCCTATCACTGGGAAAAACTTAATGTTCACAGCTCCTGTTCCTGAGGATATGGATAATATTGTTGATAAAATAAAAAATCAATAAGTTTTATTGGGTTCTGAATACAAAAATAATGTATTAAAATCTATTTTATTATTTTATATATCATGATAAATTGTTGTAGATTAGAATAAAGGAGTGGATTTATTATGTCACAGGAAAATTATATACAGAATCTTTTCGCAGAAAGAATTGGCGGAAAGAACTATGGTAAAGATACGGAAATTTATAAATTCGAAAAAATTAAACGTGCGAAAGCAGCTGCAAAAGCTGAACATCCTGATGTTGAGTTAATCGATATGGGTGTAGGAGAACCTGATGAAATGGCGGATGCTGGTATTGTGGCAAAACTAGCTGAAGAAGCAGCTAAACCTGAAAATAGAGGTTATGCGGATAATGGAATCAATGAATTCAAATCTGCCGCAGCTAATTACTTAAAAAATGTTTTTGGTGTAGATGGGATTGATGCTGAAGAAGAAATCAATCACTCCATTGGTTCGAAACCCGGTTTGGCAATGTTGCCTAGTGCATTTATTAACCCTGGTGATGTCACAATCATGACTGTTCCAGGTTATCCTGTATTAGGAACACATACAAAATTCCTTGGTGGGGAAGTTTATAATGTACCATTATTAAAAGAAAACGGTTTTTTACCTAATTTAGATTCAATTCCTGAAGAAATTCGTACAAGAGCAAAATTGTTTTATTTAAATTATCCAAATAACCCCACTGGTGCTGGTGCAACTGTAGAATTCTTTGAAAAGGTCATTGCCTTTGCTAAGAAATACGATATCGTTATCGTACATGATGCTCCTTATGCAGCACTAACTTATGATGGAGTAAAACCTTTTAGTTTCCTCTCTGTGCAAGGTGCAAAAGAAGTTGGTATAGAATTTCACTCTTTGTCTAAATCGTATAATATGACAGGTTGGAGAATAGGGTTTATTGCTGGTAATCCTTTAGTTGTTAAAGCATTTAAAGATATTAAAGATAATAATGATTCTGGTCAGTTTATTGCAATTCAAAAAGCGGCTGCTTATGGATTAGAACATCCTGAAATTACTGAAAAAATTGCTGAAAAATATTCGAGACGGCATGATATGCTTGCAAAAGCATTAAATGAAGTGGGATTCAAAGCTGAAAAGCCTAAAGGTTCATTTTTTATGTATGTTGAAGCACCTAAAGCGATTAAAGGTGGACAAACATTCGAAACAGGCGAGGATTTCTCGCAATATTTAATTCGTGAAAAACTAATTTCTACAGTTCCATGGGATGATGCAGGACGTTTTGTCAGATTTTCTGTTACATTTAATGCTCCTGGAGTTGAAAAGGAAATTGAAATTATTGATGAAATTAAACGTCGATTATCTGATGTTGAATTTATATTTTAATGATTATCTATTGACTTTATGATCGAATAATGTCATAATTTTAAAAATGAATATTGATAATGAACCTTTAAAAACAGTCCCGTGAGGCTGGCAAGGTGAACGAATTATACAAAAGCAATGAGTACGCATGTGTTTTTATACAAAAACTTTGCATACTTATGTGATTTATCTGTATACTTAAATCCTTGCCCCAAATGGGTAAGGATTTTTTTGATATTCTTTCATAATTACCTCACTTTTGTAGTGCAGGTGAATAGGTGGTGAAACAATGAGTTCAGGACACGTACTCATGGATGAAATTGCAATTCGAAGAGCACTAACAAGAATTGCTCATGAAATATTGGAAAAAAACAAAGGTGTAGAAAATTGTGTGCTTGTAGGTATTCGAACAAGAGGAATTTATTTAGCAAAAAGAATCGCAGATAAAATAGGAGAAATTGAAGGTATACCTATTCCAATGGCTGAATTAGATGTTACCTCGTATCGTGATGATGTTACCAACAAAACTACAAAGGAACACCATCAAACATTTACGAGCTCCTTCATTCAAGATAAAAAAATTATATTATTCGATGATGTTCTATATACGGGAAGAACGGTACGAGCTGCAATGGATGCATTGATTGACATGGGAAGACCCAAAATGATACAGCTAGCTGTTTTAATTGATCGAGGTCATCGAGAACTACCCATTAGACCCGATTATGTTGGAAAAAATATTCCTACCTCTAAAATGGAAAATATTAATGTTTCTTTGATAGAAGTTGATTCTGATGATCAGGTTGTAATTAAACAACAAAGGAGTTAGATATATGCCTCACTTGACGGTTGGATCAGACAAACATTTATTAGGATTAAAGGGTTTAAGTAAAACGGAAATTTTAGGTATATTAAATCGCGCATCTTATTGGGAAAACTACCCGACAAAAGTAACAAATTATTTGTCAGGGCATTTTGTTGCAAACCTATTTTTTGAAAATAGTACACGAACACGTTTTTCGTTTGAAATCGCAGAAAAACGACTAAGCACTGAAGTATTAAACTTTTCAGCAGCAGTATCAAGTGTACAAAAAGGTGAATCTATATACGATACTGTAAAAACATTAGAGTCAATGGGTATTGATGCGGGTGTTATTCGTATTAAGCCCATCGGAGTGTTACAAGAGTTAGCTCCAAAAATAAAAATTCCTCTCATTAATGCAGGGGATGGAAATAATGAACATCCAACACAAGCGTTATTGGATATTTATACAATGAGAAAACATTTTGGTCATATTAAAGGTCTTCATGTATCTATTATAGGTGACATATTACATAGTCGTGTGGCTCGTTCTAATCTATGGGGGTTACTAGCCATGGGTGCAAAAGTAAGCTTTTGTGCTCCGCCAAACATGCAAGCTCCAGAACTAGCTGAATTTGCTCCATATGTTTCCATAGAAGAAGCATTAAAAGCAGATGTCATTATGATGTTACGAGTGCAATTAGAAAGACATGGTCAGGGCATGATTAAATCAGCTGAACAATACAGAGAACTATTTGGTCTAACAGAGGAAAGAGAAAAAAAATTAAAGGATCATACTATTGTTATGCATCCTGCACCAGTAAACCGAAACGTAGAAATTGATGATTCGCTGGTAGAGCATCCAAGATCAAAAATATTCCCACAAATAAGTAATGGAGTACCCATTCGAATGGCAGTCATTGAGAGAGCATTAACATAAATGAATTGGATTAATATATATAGGAGGTTTTGAACTTGGGAACATGGTTATTAAATGGAAAGTTGCTAAATTCAGAAAACAATGAGTTAGAAACAAAACACATTTATATTGAACAAGGGAAAATAAGTAATATCATTGAGAGTCAAGAAAAACCACAGGTTGATGGACATGATGTGATTGACGCAGAGGGTAAATTAGTATCTGCTGGCTTTATTGATATGCATGTCCATTTTCGTGAACCTGGATTCGAATATAAAGAAACAATTGCTTCAGGTACAAGGTCTGCAGCAAAAGGTGGATTTACTACAGTAGCATGTATGCCTAATACTAGACCCATCGTAGATGATGTTGAAACTTTACAACTTGTTTTAGATAAAGCGGAAACAGAAGGGATTGTTAGAGTACTTCCATATGCTGCAATTACAGAGAATGAGTTAGGAAGAGACTTAACAGATTTTGAAGCTCTAAAAAACATAGGAGCTATTGGTTTTACAGATGATGGTGTAGGTGTGCAAAGTGCACAAATGATGAAGGATGCAATGAGCAAAGCGGCTGAAATGAATATGCCAGTCATTGCTCACTGTGAAGATAATACTTTAGTAGTTGGTGCTGCGGTAACAGATGGTGTCTTTGCTAAAAAACATGGATTGAAGGGAATACCAAATGAATCCGAAGCGATTCACGTAGGACGAGATATTTTACTAGCTGAAGCTACAGGTGTACATTATCACGTATGCCATGTGAGCACTGAACAATCTGTCCGTTTGATCAGACAAGCGAAACAAATAGGGATTAAAGTAACGGCAGAAGTATGCCCGCATCATTTACTTTTATCAGATGAAGATATACCAGCTTTAGATGCAAATTGGAAAATGAATCCACCCCTTCGTACGCCTAGAGATGTTGAAGCCATGGTTGAGGCTTTAGAAGATGGAACAATTGACATGATTGTTACGGATCACGCTCCACATAGTGAAGAAGAAAAAGCACAAGAGCTACAAAGAGCACCATTTGGAATTGTAGGGTTAGAAACAGCATTTCCTTTGTTGTACACAAAATTTGTACAGACAGGGAAATGGACATTAGACTTTTTAATTCAAAAGATGACAGAGAAACCAGCTGAGGTATTTAACCTCAATTCAGGAAAAGTTTCTATTGGAGCAGATGCTGATTTAACCATTATTGACTTAGAAAGCACTAAAGAGGTTGACCCAAGTACATTTTTATCTAAAGGTAAAAATACTCCTTTTACAGGATGGGAGTTACAAGGATGGCCAGTCAAAACACTTGTAGCTGGAAAAGTGGTTTGGTCAGAATAAAGAAAGATATGTCACGAGATTACAGAAGGAGGACATTATGCAAGCTAAATTATTATTAGAAGACGGAACTCTTTTTACAGGTAAATCTTTTGGAAGTGAAAAAAATGCAATTGGTGAAGTTGTTTTTAATACAGGAATTACTGGTTATCAGGAGGTATTGTCAGATCCTTCTTATTGCGGTCAAATTATTACAATGACATATCCTTTGATTGGAAATTATGGAATTTCGCGTGATGATTTTGAAGCAGTCCGTCCTTATATCCATGGTTTTGTTGTTCGTCAACATGAAGAAATTCCAAGTAATTGGAGGGCACAGTACACTGTGGATAGCTTACTAAAAGAATATGATATTCCTGGTATTTGTGAGGTTGATACCCGTATGTTAACCCGCAAACTTAGACATTTCGGTACGATGAAAGGGGTTATTTCAACTGGGGATCACTCCATTGAGGAATTAATGGAGCAAATAAAGGGGACTCCATTATTAACAGATCAAGTGTCTCGTGTCTCTACAAAAAATATTTTTAGTTCACCAGGTAACAAAGAAAGAATTGTTCTTGTAGATTTTGGATCAAAAAGTGGAATCTTAAGAGAATTAAATAACCGGGATTGTGACGTCATTGTCGTTCCTCATAATACAACTGCGGATCAAATTAGAAGATTAAAACCAGATGGCATTTTGTTATCCAACGGACCTGGTGATCCAAAAAATGTCCCTGAAGCTGTAACAATGATTCACGAACTGTTAGGTCAATTCCCTATTTTTGGTATATGTTTAGGTCATCAGTTGTTTGCTTTAGCTTGTGGTGCGGATACTGAAAAGTTAAAATTTGGACATCGCGGTGGAAATCATCCTGTAAAGGAGCTGTTCTCCAACCGTTGTTATATTACTTCACAAAATCACGGCTATACAGTTATGGAAGATTCTATATCTAACACACCATTAGAAATCACACATATCAACAACAATGATAAAACAGTAGAAGGTCTTAAACACAAACATGTGCCTGCTTTTTCAGTACAGTATCATCCTGAAGCGGCTCCAGGCCCTTTTGATTCTAGTTATTTGTTTGAAGATTTCATCCAAATGATTCGCCGAACCAAAGCAGAAACCCCTGAGATGCCTCGCCAAGCGCAAATTGTTGCAGCAGCGAAGAGAGGAGACATGCAAAATGCCTAAAAATATTTCATTGAAAAAAATATTAGTTGTAGGATCCGGTCCGATTGTCATAGGACAAGCAGCAGAATTTGATTATGCAGGAACACAAGCATGTCAAGCTTTAAAGGAAGAAGGCTATGAAGTAGTACTTATTAATAGTAACCCAGCAACGATCATGACAGATACCAATATGGCGGATAAAGTATATATTGAACCGATTACACCCGAATTTGTTACTCAGGTTATTCGTAAGGAACAACCAGATGGCTTATTGCCAACTTTAGGAGGACAAACGGGTTTAAACATGGCTGTTGAATTAGCTAAAAGAGGTGTTCTTGAGGAAGAAAATGTTCAGCTTTTAGGTACACAATTATCTTCAATTGAGAAAGCAGAGGATCGTGATTTATTTAGAGAACTCATGCATGAATTAGCACAGCCCGTTCCAGAAAGTGTAATTGTTACTACTGTACAAGAAGCTGTGGATTTTGCCAATGAAATTGGATATCCCATTATTATTAGACCAGCTTATACATTGGGTGGTACTGGTGGAGGTATCGTTGATAATGAAGAAGATTTAAGAGAAATTGTAGCATCAGGTATTCGTTATAGTCCAATTGGCCAATGTTTAATTGAAATGAGCATCGCTGGCATGAAGGAAGTAGAATATGAAGTGATGCGTGATGCAAACGATAACTGTATTGTAGTTTGTAACATGGAAAATTTTGATCCAGTTGGAGTACACACTGGTGATAGCATTGTTGTAGCTCCTAGTCAAACATTATCTGATCGTGAGTATCAAATGCTTCGTTCAGCTTCATTAAAAATCATTCGTGCTTTAAATATTGAAGGAGGCTGTAACGTACAGTTTGCTTTAGACCCATTCAGTTACCAATATTACGTGATCGAAGTGAACCCAAGAGTAAGTCGTTCATCTGCCTTGGCATCAAAAGCAACAGGATATCCAATTGCAAAAATGGCAGCAAAAATTGCAGTTGGTTATACATTAGATGAGCTTGTAAATCCAGTGACGGGTCAAACCTATGCATGTTTTGAACCAACACTTGATTATATTGTAAGTAAAATTCCTCGCTGGCCATTTGATAAATTCACGAGTGCCAACCGAAAATTAGGTACACAAATGAAAGCTACTGGAGAGGTTATGGCAATTGGACGTACTTTTGAAGAATCTATTCATAAAGCTATTCGTTCATTAGAAATTGATGTACATCGTTTATATATAAAAGAGCTTGAGGATTTAGATGAATCCGTTCTTAACAGCCGTTTACAAACACCTGATGATGAACGTTTGTTTATCATAGCTGAGGCTTATCGTAGAGGTTATACTTTACAGCAAATTCAAGACCTTACTAAGATCGATTGGTGGTTTTTGAATAAAATTGAAAAATTGATTCAGTTTGAAAAAGAACTAAAAGATGCAGATTTAACAAAAGAGTTATTGTTAGAAGCCAAAAGAAAAGGATTTTCAGACAGAGCGATTGCTGAGCTGCGTAGATCCTTGAATCCAAATTTTTCATTTACAGAAGAAAAAGATGTACGTATGCTTCGAACACAATATGATATTAAACCAGTTTACAAAATGGTTGATACTTGTGCAGCGGAGTTTGAAGCTACAACACCTTATTATTATTCTACTTATGAAACTGAGAACGAAGCTATTCAATCAACAAAGGAGAAAGTCATCGTATTAGGTTCTGGTCCTATTCGTATCGGTCAAGGGATTGAATTTGATTATTCTACTGTACATGCAGTTTGGGCCATTCAAGATGCAGGGTATGAAGCGGTTATTATAAACAATAATCCTGAAACAGTATCTACAGACTTTAGTACGTCTGATCAATTATATTTTGAACCATTGTTTTTTGAAGATGTCATGAATGTTATCGAACAGGTACAACCTATTGGAGTTATTGTCCAATTTGGTGGTCAGACTGCAATTAATTTAGCTGAGCCTTTATCTAAAGCAGGTGTAAATATTATTGGAACAAGTATAGATAACATTGATGCTGCAGAGGACCGAAAAGAGTTTGAAGCACTTTTAAGAAGATTAGAGATTGCTCAGCCACAAGGAAGTACAGTGACTACAGTAGATGAAGCGGTAGAAACGGCTTCCGCCTTAGGATATCCAGTCTTAGTCCGTCCATCTTATGTTTTAGGTGGAAGAGCGATGGAAATTGTATATTCTGATGATGAATTACTGAATTATATGGAGAAAGCTGTGAAAATTAATCCAGATCATCCTGTATTAATTGACCGTTACATGTTAGGAAAAGAAGTAGAGGTTGATGCGATCTGTGATAAAGAAACTGTAGTGATCCCAGGTATTATGGAACATGTTGAAAGAGCAGGAGTTCATTCAGGGGACTCCATTGCTGTATATCCTCCACAGTCAGTCTCTGAGGATATTAAAGAACAAATTATCGAAATTACTACGAAAATTGCAAGTGAATTACAAGTGATTGGGTTAGTGAATATTCAATTTGTCATATTCAAAGAGAAGGTATATGTGATTGAAGTGAATCCACGTTCTTCAAGAACAGTCCCTTTTCTTAGTAAAGTGACGAATATTCCAATGGCTAATGTGGCAACGAAAGTGATTTTAGGCCAGAAATTAACCGATTTAGGATATGAGAGTGGATTGTGGCCTGAGGATGATTATGTATCTGTAAAGGTGCCTGTGTTCTCATTTGCTAAACTCCGTCGAGTAGACACTTCTCTTGGACCAGAAATGAAATCTACTGGAGAGGTTATGGGTCGAGATGTTCATTATGCTAAAGCACTTTACAAAGGATTAATTGGGTCAGGGATGAAAATACCTCAATACGGTTCGATTATCGTTACCGTTGCAGATAAAGATAAAGATGAAGCCACAGAATTAATCAAAGGTTTCTACAATCTTGGTTACAAAATCATTGCTACAGGGGGTACTGCTCATACATTAGAGGATACTGGCATGACAGTTCGACAAGTTAATAAATTAAAAGAAGGCTCACCTAACATCGTAGACTTAATTAGAAAAGGCGAAGCACAATTTGTAATTAATACATTAACAAAAGGAAAAGCTCCTGAACGTGATGGTTTTAGAATTCGTCGGGAAGCTGTGGAGAATGGTGTTGTATGTTTAACGTCACTTGATACAGTTCGAGCACTTCTTACAATGTTACAAACGATTAACTACGCATCCACACCGATGCCTGTCATGGGTGAGGATATAACAGAAGTTAAAAAATTAAGAATTGGACTTGCTGGTGTGCAGGTGTAAATTTAAAACAACTTAAATCTTGTAAAAGAGAGGTCGATGATTTGGGGAGAACGGAAGATTTCATAGGAAGAATGATCGTAGCTATGGATTATGCTACAGCTGATGAAGCCCAATCGTTATTAAATCAATTAAAAGGTATTCCTTGTTATTTGAAGGTGGGAATGCAACTGTTTTATGCTGCTGGCCCATCCTTTGTTTTGAAATTAAAAGAACAAGGTTATAAAGTTTTTTTAGATTTGAAAATGCATGATATACCAAATACAGTGAAGGGTGGAGCAGCTAGCATTACTCGACTTGGTGTAGATATGTTTAATGTTCATGCTGCAGGTGGGAAAAAAATGATGGAAAGTGCACTCGAAGGAGTGGATCAAGCTGCAAATCATTCTAATCCTAAACCATTGGTGATCGGTGTAACACAACTTACAAGTACAAATGTAACTACCTTAAACGAAGAGATTGGGATTACTGGAACAGTTGAGGACTCTGTATTGCAATATGCTAAGTTAGCACAGAGCGCAGGTTTAGATGGAGTCGTAGCATCTCCTTTAGAAGTTAAGAACATAAAAGAGCAAAACGGAACAAATTTTGTAACAGTGACCCCAGGTATTCGTCCAATAGGCTCAAATGCAGGGGATCAATCTAGAATCATGACACCAAAGGAAGCATTTAAGCAAGGTACAGATTACATTGTGATTGGAAGACCCATTACGGCTTCTGATGATCCACGTAAGTCAGTTGAAAGTATTATAGAGGAGTTGAAATAATTTATGAATTCTCAGCTAGCAAATCAAATTGCACAATCTCTATTGGACATTGGTGCAGTGAACCTTCAACCAAAGGATCCTTTTACATGGTCTTCAGGTTTGTTGTCTCCTATTTATTGTGATAACCGTTTAACCATGTCATATCCTCATATTAGAAATAGTATTGCTGAAGGATTTGTGAAAGTCATCAAGGAAAAATATTCAGATGTTGAAGTTATCGCTGGTACATCAACTGCAGGTATTCCACATGCAGCTTGGGTAGCAGATAAGTTAGGACTACCTATGATTTATATTCGTGATAAAGCAAAAGGTCATGGAAAGAAAAATCAGATTGAAGGTCTTTTAAAACCTGATCAAAAAGTAGTTGTGATCGAAGATTTAATTTCTACTGGAGGCAGTTCATTAAGAGCTGCAAAAGCAGTAGAAGAAGCGGGGGGATATGTGCAGGCGGTTATAGCCATATTTACTTATCAATTTGAAAAGGCATCGAACGCTTTTGTTGAAGAAAATATTCAATTGCATACCTTATCAAACTATACTGCACTCATTCAAATAGCTTCAGACATGGGCAAAGTGGATAGTGAAGATTTAGAATTACTTCAATCTTGGCGCCACAATCCTGATGAGTATATGGTAGACTAAAGAGATATTTAATTTATAGTATAAGTTAGCAGAAACGGCATGCATGGATATCAAAAAATGGCATGCCGTTTTTTTTAATTTTATTTCTTTCAGATTAGTTTAAAAGGAGCAGGGATACATTTATTATTTATAATCTAAATGCTTCTGCAAGTAATTCATAAGATCGCAGTTTATCTTCAAAGTCATGAGTAATGGTGACTACCATTAATTCATCTGTACCATATTGATCTCTTAACTGAAGCAGTTGATGAGTCACTGAATCTTGTGAACCCACAATCATTCGTTTTCTATTTTGACGGATTCTTTCTAAATCAAATTCACTGTAAGGGTATGATTCTGCTGTTTCTATACTTGGAATTCCCTTTCTTGTTTGCCCCCCTTTTTCAATCAACAACAAGGATAAATCTAAACTTTTTGCAATTCGTTCTGCTTTTTCATCACTTTCTGCACAAATTACAAAAATAGCTACAATGTTTTTTGGCTTATTTAGATATTTGGACGATTTAAAAGTGTGTTTATAATGATCTACATACTGTGATCCACCTTGTCCATTTATAAAATGTGCAAATGTATATGGCAACCCTTTATTTGCTGCTAAAACTGCACTATCGCCACTTGAACCTAACATCCAAAGTTCTGGTGCTGTTGGACTTAAAGGTGTTGCTTTTAAACCAGCTAATTGATGTTTTTCATCTAAATCATCATGAATGTAAGCTAATAAATCATCTATTTGTTCAGGAAACTGATGAACAGCTCTTTTTTTTCCCTCCTGTAAAGCAATTGTAGATAATGGCATACCACCTGGAGCCCGACCTACACCTAAATCGATGCGATTTGGATGAAGTGATTCTAATAATTGAAAGTTCTCAGCAACTTTGTAAGAGCTATAATGAGGTAACATGACCCCACCTGAACCTATTTTTATTTTTGAAGTGTTTGCAGCCAAGTGTGCTATTAATATTTCTGGAGATGAACCTGCTAATGCTTCAGTATGATGGTGTTCTGCTACCCAAAAACGATGATAACCTAATTTTTCTGTTTGTTGAGCTAACTTTACTGTGTTTTTTAGAGCTTCTTGTGGATTGCTTCCTTCAGAAACGGGGGATTGATCCAGAACACTTAATTTTATCATATTTACTCCTCTTTTCTAATGATTAGTGGTTCAATTAGAGAATAGACTAGATTTTATTTTATAAATTTTGTATAATTAAATTGTGCACAATTAAAATTTAACATAGGATTTGTTTGCTGTCAAAGTAAATTAATTTGTTCAATATAAGGATACCTAGGTTTACATTTGAACTTGGTCACGATATGATTTCATTGATAACAGAAGCAGGTAGGTGAATATTGATGGATGAACAATTAAAGATAGAAAATCAATTATGTTTTTCTATCTATGCATTGTCTAAGGAATTTACAAAATTGTATAATTTATTTTTAAAGGATATGGATGTAACATACCCTCAATATTTAGTATTGCTTGTTTTATGGGAACAAAACGAACTGACAGTAAAACAGCTAGGGGAACATCTTTTATTAGATTCAGGAACTTTAACCCCACTGTTAAAGAGAATGGAAGAGGCTGATATTGTAAAACGTGAACGTTCTAAAGATGATGAACGAAAAGTGCTGGTAAGTTTAACATCAAAAGGCTTGGATTTGAGAGAAAAAGCAGAAAAAATACCAGTTTGTTTGGCGGAGAAAATTGGACTTTCTCCAAAAGAATTTCAAAAAAAACTAGATGAAAATCGTGATTTATTAAGTAAAATTTTAGAAGCAGCTGAGTCGTAATTACTTTAAAATATTTAAACAAACCTCCTACACCTTTGTTCATGGCAGGAGGTTTGTTATTATAGTCAATTTACAATTCTTTAAAACCCTTTATAACGAGACCCTTGAAAAGTTAATTTACCTAGATCTCCTTCAACTAAAATTCCAAATTGTTCACCACTCATCTTAAGCTCCATCCGATAAAATCGTTTATTAGATTCAAAATAAAAAAATACCTACTCCATGTTTTCACACACATGAAGTAAGCATTTTTATGATCATTTGACACTTTTATTCTTATGAATTTAATGTTCTTCTTTTAATACGAAACTTTGGTATGCAGTCCATACTTCGTTCTCAAGCTGATAAAGCAAATGAACACGATCCACTTTCATACGGTAGTGTATATTTTGGTTTTTTAAGTTTGCAAAAATATCAAACATTTCGTCTTCATTTAAATTTTGCCCAATTGTCAGATGAGGTGTGAAAGGGTATTGAGGATGTTCTTCTTGTAACATTCCCTCGTTAATACTTTCATATAAATTTGTTATTCTGTTCGTCTCCTCAAGTGCAAGGTAAATCACATTACTTAATGGGAAAAAGTTGGATACTCGATTAAATGTGATTTCAAATGGTGACAAGTTAGAAGTGACATGCTCAAGATGAGCTGCAATTTCATCCATTTTTTGTTCATCAAATGATTCAAGTTTTTTGATGGTAATATGAGGAGGTAAAAGTTTATAATGTGGGTCATACCTCATACGATGAGAGTTAGAAAAATCTTGAATCTCTTTACTTGGAAATACTACAATTCCGAAATTCATAATAAATACCTCCTTATTAAATTTGACTACAGGAGTTTTGCAAGAAAAATGAACACGCTGCATATGATAACGTATCTTATTACTATCTAATTCTATTATAGCTGTTTTTATCCATTTTAATAAGGGCTATTTTGTGAAGATATGATATAATATAGAAATCTTTTCAAGGGAGGGGTTTAAAATGAAAAGACAAGTACACAGTAAAGAAGTTCGAGCTGCAGTTTTTGAAAAACTGAATCAGCGTGGAGTTAAAATAGAGGATATCGCTTTTATTGTATATGAGATGCAGTCAGCTTATCATGAGGATTTGCATATGGACGATTGCATAGAAAGTGTCGAGGCCGTATTAGAGAAAAGAGAAGTTCAACATGCCGTTTTGGTTGGGATTGAGATTGATGTTTTATGTGAAAAAGGGATGTTATCTGAACCACTGCAGTCACTTATTGAAACAGACGAGGGTTTATTTGGTTGTGATGAAACGTTAGCGATTGGTTCAGTGTATGCATATGGCAGTATTGCATTAACAACATTTGGACATTTAGACAAAAATAAAATAGGAATTATTAAAAAGCTAGATACGAAAAGAAACAATGGTATCCATACTTTTTTAGATGATTTAGTGGCTAGTATTGCCGCATCAGCATCTAGTCGACTTGCTCATCGATATCGTGATGAGGAAGAGCAACAAGCTGAATCATAATATTATTCTACTTAGTGCTGATGTTAACCTTCATATTATATAACAGTCCGTATGTCCTTTCATTATAAAAACGGGCTGTTAAGCTTTTCTCCAAGTTAGTTTACCCTTATGTTATTTAGAATAACAATGCAAAGTAAATCCAATGCAAATCATAAAATCTGATAAAAAAACATTTAGTTTAAATAAATGTGCCAAAATCGGTTAATCTAAAACTATCGTATATAGTTTATGAGGTGAGGATATGAAATGGATTTACTGTGTGAAATTGTATGATTCCAAATTTCAAGCGGGATGTTTAGCTAAAAGAATGGAGGAAGATTGGTGGGTATACGGCTTTGAATATCCAATGGAAGTTGAGGTTTTTAGATCGCTAAAAGGTAGGTATGGTGTGCGATATATCATATGAATTAAATTTTCTAAACATTATGAAAATATAGATTATAAAAAAATCCTTGACTTTGTTTTTAGCATTGTGTATGATTACTCTTGTCGCTGTTATACAAGTTTTAAACAAGCTAACAACGCGGGGTGGAGCAGTCTGGTAGCTCGTCGGGCTCATAACCCGAAGGTCGTAGGTTCAAATCCTGCCCCCGCAACCAAGTTTGGGCCTTTAGCTCAGTTGGTCAGAGCAATCGGCTCATAACCGATTGGTCGGGGGTTCGAGTCCCTCAAGGCCCACCAACTAAAAATGTGCCGGGGTGGCGGAATTGGCAGACGCACAGGACTTAAAATCCTGCGGTAGGTGACTACCGTACCGGTTCGACTCCGGTCCTCGGCACCATTTAAAACTCCCTTGTTTCTATCCATAGAGGTAGGTAGAGGGGAGTTTTTTATTTGCAAACTTCATAGTATTACTATTTCTCAAATTGTTGGTTTTTATCACAATTGCTATTCCAGGGAACATTAAAGCTGCTTATTTAGCTCGAAATAAATTTGAAATCGTATTTGGTGTCATATATTTTTATTAAAAAAAGAATAAACAACTCCCCATCACTTTGTTTTGAGACAATGAAAGGAGTTGTTTATGTAAATCGATTACGTTCAGAACTTGAACAACATTATTGTTTTAATTGTTGAATACTAGGTGTTAATGAATTAGAAATATAAGTTTCTGCTTTAGGTTCAGTAATCACCATAGCATACATCATACCTTCAACAGGATAATGAAGTTGATAATGAATTACAGCTTCTTTATTGATAAAATCGACCGATGTAATTTCTATGGAGTAGCCTGAATTTGGTTTTTCTCCCCATGATAAAGTGACTTTGCTCACTTCCTCATTCATTTTCTCAACTTTAAAGGTCACTTCTTCATCCGGGATGGGTGCAGGTATTTCAAAAGGCGGTTCATCCTCTGAATGATTATTTTCTACGAATTTTATTGCTTTATATATCATCACTGAAGCATCAATTCTTTTGACAAGTTGTGACGGATGGAATTTGTTTGTTTGATCTAAAGAAGCAACTTCTGAAAGTAATATTTTTTGAATGCTATCCATATATTTTGAATCAATCTTATCACCATCTGAAATCGTTAAGAATATCTCGATAAAACTATAATCTCCTTTTGCATCCATCGCTTGAAATAAGGCATGTGCAAACTGTTCTTTCGTCATCTTCTTGTTTGGATTAACATCCTTTTCTATATCTACACCATTTAAGTAGGCTTTTACAAAATAATCATCATACCAGGAATCATCTGATATGTTTGTAAAATAGTCACTTGCTAAAGGCTGCTTGATAAAGGTCATATGGGCTAAATTCAAATCTAACCCTTTAACGATTAAGGCAATACCTTGAGCATAGGTAAGTTTTCCATTTGGAGCGAAATTATTTTCGTCCATTCCACTTACAACTCCATTTCGCTTTAATTCCATAATCATGTTTTTGTCTGTTCCCTCAGGTAAGTCACTAAATGCAAAAACTGATCCAGCAACCACAAAAATAAACATGAAAATGACGGATAACCCTGTTAATATTTTTTTGTTCAATTTAAACCCTTCTTTCGTTAATTGATTTAAATATTAGACGGACTATGTGGCAGAAATGTTGCAGAAATATTTTTTGTTTTTTCTTAATTACTTGTTTAACAGAACTTCCTACTTCATAATATAGAAAGTAAAGCATATTTATGAATGAAGTTTTTTTTAATATACAGAAAATAAGTTTCTTTTACAAGAAAAATGCATTTAGGAGTGATCATAATTGAAACTAGAAAAATGAAATGGGGAGTTTTGGGCTGTGCAAATATAGCTATAAATTCAGTCATCCCTGGTATAAAAAAATCAATAAATAATGAAGTGACGGCTATTGCTAGTCGAGGGAAAGAAAAGGCTTTAAAAGTAGCATCAGAATTGAACATACCAAGAGCATATGGAAGTTATGAGGAATTGTTAGCTGATCCAGACATAGAAGCAGTATACATCCCACTTCCAAACCATTTACATAAAGAGTGGACGATCAAAGCAGCACAAGTAGGTAAACATGTGTTATGTGAAAAACCATTGGCACTAAATGAAAATGAAGCTAGTGAAATGATTGAAGCTTGTGAGAAAGCTAAGGTTAGTCTTGCTGAAGCTTTTATGTATCGATATCATCCACGTTATAAACAGTTAAAAGAGATTATTAAATCAGGTGAGATAGGTGAAATACGTGGAATACATAGTGTATTTACGTTTAATAATGCAGAGGATATGGAAAACGTTAGATACAAACAACATATGGGCGGAGGTTCATTATACGATGTAGGATGTTATCCAATTAGTGCTGCAAGATTTATTGTAGAAAATGAACCTGAAGCGGTAACAACCCATGCCTTTTTCTCCTCACAACATGATCAAGTAGATATGATGGCATCTGGATTGATTGAATTCCCGAATCAAATCTCATTAACTTTTGACTGCGGGATGTGGGCAGAATTTAGAAACAGTATAGAGATTGTAGGTTCTGATGGGAAAATTGAAGTGCCAAGTGCATTTATTACAATGGATGGAAAGAATTATCTTACGGTTACAAAACAAGGTGATTCGAAAGTAATTGAGGTACCTGATGTAAATCAATATACGTTGCAAGTAGATCATTTTGCACAAAGTGTATTTCAAAATCAACCTTTACCATTTCCATCTAAGGATGCGTATTATAATATGAAGGTGGTTTCAGCTTGCATTGAATCTGCCAAAGCAAGAAAAAGGATTGAATTAGTCTAATATCAATAAAAGGAGGAGTTCATATGTCCATCCCATTTCAAATTAAAATCGAAGAAAATAGGGTGTTAAGAGGGAATGTTTATCTCTCTAAAAACCTTTCTAAAGGTACTCTCATTATTTGCCATGGTTTTAAAGGTTTTAAAGATTGGGGCATGTTTTCATATATTGGAGGGGCATTATCAGATGATTTGGATGTAGTCACATTCAATTTCTCGCACAATGGCGTTGGTGAGAATCTACTTGATTTTACGGAGTTGGATAAATTTGCACAAAATACATATGCAAGAGAGTTAGAGGATTTAGATATTTTAGTGGATGTTGTTCAAAATCAAAATCTCCCGATTGATGTAGAGATAAATACATCTCAGCTTTACTTACTAGGCCACAGTAGAGGGGCAGGAGTATGTTTGATATATAGCTTTGATCATCCTGAAGTAGTTCAAGGAGTAGTCAGCTGGAATGGAATTACAAACGTAGATTTATTCACCAGAGAGCAGAAAGAGGAAATGAAACAAAAGGGAAGGTCTTCTGTATATAATGCGCGTACAAAACAGCAAATGCCTTTAAATGTGGAGATATTGGAGGATATGGAAAAGAATAAAGAAAAGTATAATATTCTTAAAAGAGTAGAATCTACTCAAACTCCTATCGTTCTTATTCAAGGAACAAAGGATCATGATCGATTAATTAGAGGGTCTAAACAGCTAGTTGAAAAAAATGATACTATTGATTTGATTCAAATTTCAGAAGGCAATCATACGTTTAACTCTGTGCATCCATTTCAAGGAACAACTAAACCATTGGAGCAAGCTATAGTAGAAACGAAAAAATTTATTAATCACATCATAAAGTAGGTTTTATAATATAATGATTGACCTTTTAATTCATCCTTGGTAGTATGAATATACTAAACACTCGCAAAAAGCTTTGTATTATAAATGACCTGATAGCTCAGCAGGGAGAGCGCCATCTTGACAGGGTGGAGGTCACAGGTTCGAACCCTGTTCAGGTCACCATAATAAAAACGTCCAAATCCTTTGTGTATCAAGGGGTTTTTCTTTTTTATCAAGTTTCATTAATTTGATAAAAGTTTGTAAAAAACACATTTGTTGACGAATTGTTGACGAATTTTTTCAGTACTATTTCGACTTCTTTCTAAGTTGTTCGAATGTATCGGCAACAGCTTCATCCGCTAATTTGATTAAATGTCCATATCGATCATTCTTGATGTTGACCATCCCATTCTTTTAGTGATTGTAGCGTCGTGATGTTTTGCACTTATAGCCATTGTAACGTGTGTATGACGAATATCATGAAGCCTTATTTTACGAAGGTTGTTTCTTTTAATAAATCTATTCCACCACATTGTGGGTGAAGTATAATATAGAGCTTGTCCGTATAGACCACAAAAAACAAAGTCATATTCACTTTCAATCCAATCCGAATCCACATGTGATTTATTGTCTTGTTGTAATATTTGATATTGCTTTAATTCGGTAGATACCGATTCAGGCATGGAAATTGATCGGACTGATTTTTTAGTTTTAGGCTCTTTAATAACTGGTTTTCCCTCATTAAAACCCGATGGATATAGTGTATTGTTCCACTCGCTAATTTCCCTTCTTTTTTTAAGTCATTAAAAAAATTAACTAGGTGCATTGTTTTTATTTGATCAATTCTTTTTTGACCAAAAGTCGGAATGATTCTTGTATTTATTTGACTCATGTAGTTATCAAATGTTCTTGAGGCAAGTTGTTTGATAGCGTACTTTTCTTTCCACTCTTCTATAAAGTCAATGATTTTCATTTTCTCTGGTGCTATATACTCACCAGATTCAACTTCGATTTGAAATTCCGCAAGTAATTTTTTGACTTCTGTTTTATTTTTTGCTTTTACTGTTTTAGTTCGTCTATTCCTTTTTCCGTTAGATTCATTTCCAGCTTCTGCTACTAATAGGTAAGTTTCCTTTCCCCTTTTTTGAATTGATGCCATTTAATTGTCCTCTTACTTTTCTTTTAAAGGTCCCATACTAAAAAAACATTCTCATTACATTTCTCACAGATACGGAGAAGCACGATTTGCTTTCGCTGAGTTAATGAAACGTTATGCCCACGAGTTATTCGGTGAACCTACAGAAAAGGACCACGATTTATACCAGTGGTTCGGACAAGCGATGAGAGAGCGTGATCCTAACATATGGATTCGAATGTGTTTCGATAGAATCGACCGATTAAGACCTCATGTACAATTTGATCATATTATTATCACGGATCTACGAATGCCTAACGAATTCAAGGCGTTGAAGGATCACGGCTATATGATTTTACGAGTCAATGCTTCGGAAGATCTTCGTATCAAACGGATGAAAGAGGCTGGTGATATGGAAGTTGACGATAGCAAACTTAAAGATATTCTCAATCACGATACCGAGAAGTACGTCGATACGTTTGCTGTTGATTATGACGTATATAACACGGGTTCGATTGATAGCTTACACAAACAAATTGATAGGATTATGAAATGTTAGATGTAATAAAATTAGAATTTTATCATATAAAATAATCTCCTATAAAATAAGGAGATTATAAACAAAGTCTAATTGTTTAAGTTAAAGCGATCAATGTAAATAATGCAAAACCAATCAACACAACAGATACTATTATAATTATCCAGATTATTATCATTGTACTTAACGCTCTCCATACTGAAAATTGATGAGCTTCAGATAAACACTTTAAACTTACTATGAATATCCATATTGAAATAGATATAGATAAAATCACAAAAGGTAGAACTGATAATTCAGGAGAGAAAGATGCAATTATCTGAAAGAACATAAATATTAAAGATGAGTAGATAGATGGGATATAAGTATAGCCAACAACATAACGCATCTCTTTTGTAGTACCTTTCCCACCTAAGATATCTCCTATCCATTTATAAAGGAGTGGAAGTAGATAGTAAGCAGCCGGTATAGCAATAACTGAAACAACAACAGAACGCCAAAATATTCCTATTACAAATGAATTTAGTATAAAGCCT
Source organism: Chengkuizengella sediminis (assembly GCF_010078385.1). Taxonomy (NCBI): domain Bacteria; kingdom Bacillati; phylum Bacillota; class Bacilli; order Caryophanales; family Paenibacillaceae; genus Chengkuizengella; species Chengkuizengella sediminis. The sequence continues at coordinate 491,330 of NZ_SIJC01000001.1, read as the reverse complement.
TGAATTGAATAAATTAATGTGTCTATAAACATTACTAAACAGATCAACAAAAACACTTTACCTGGATCAGTGTCTAATATGTATCTCATTGTAGCACGGGGTTTAAACATAATTGTTGTCCAAGGATTTAATTTTACAACGGTTTTAGATTCAATTACTTCATTTTTTTGTTCGATGTCCAAGAATGATCAGTCCTTCATGTGAGTTTTGAAACAAAGTATATTATACCATTGTTTTTATAGTTTATAAGATAAAACTAGGATTTTATCCAAAGAAAGGAGATGAATTTATGTGGGGAATATGTGCCACTAACAGATCTTCAGGCTCACTCTGACAGAGTAGAATGGCAAGACAAGAATTTTAAGCATCAATGCAAAAAATGTGAAGAATGGATAATTCTTAGTGAAATTTATTGTGAAAAATGTAAATAAAATCAGAGTTTTATTGAAAGTAAATTAAAAACAGTAAGAAAAGACCCCATATAAGAGGTCTTCGATTAAAATATTATTGAATCAAGTCAATTAGCTGGTTAGTCATTTCTTCTGAAATGGAATAGATAGTGGATGTATCATCAATATTCATTAAGGTGCTTTTTTGTCCCTTTTCTCCTACCCATAAATGATAACCTTGCTTAGTCCCGTCTGTAAAAATGAATTCTAAATCAAACTGAGGATCGACCATATACACTTTAAATGCTTCTTTAACTGCTTTTAAGATGATATTTTTGAATATCTTAAGAGTTTCTTCATCTTCATATACTGTAAAAAAATCAGGGTTCACTTTACCGAAACCACTTGATTTAGAGATACTTACTTTTGATACTTCGGCATCTGCTAATCCGTTATTCCCATTTGATTGACACCCCAAAAGAATTGCAGAAATAAGAGCCATTGATAAAGCAAGCAAGATAATTTTTTTCATTTATTACAACCTCCTAAGGTATTGTTTTATTTTTCAACTTAGACGTAATAAATCATCTTAAGGTTACATATCATTAAAATTTTATCAAATAATTGTTTCATATCAAGTTTAATCATAAAACAGAGGTTTTATAGAATGGAGAAGAGACTTTATGAAGAGTAATTCAGATTGGCTTTATGAAGCTTTAAAAAGCATAGATGATAGTAAACGAGTAATCGCAATGGCTTTGAAGAGCGTTATAAAAGATTGAATGAAAAATATTAACCGAATAAAACAGAGATTCTATTGAAAATGAAAGGGGGATACAAGCTTATAAAATATCTTTATAAGCCAGTCAGTTTTTCTCCTGTTTTTCAAGTAATTCAATTACTCTATCAAGTTTCTTGCTAATTTCAGCATTATGTGTGACTTTGGTTGATGAGTTAATAAGCAGTCTTCGAATAAAAAGAACAAAAGAAACTACAAATAGGATGATTAGTAAATAAAATAGTAAAGGTAAAAATGTTAAAAAACCTACATTTACTGATGCTGAAGCAGTTAACATCATAATCAAATCTCCTTTTCATTTTGGCTAGGGATATAATAACATATTTAGATTAAATAGAACTATGATAAAATCAGGATTTTAACGAAGTAAATATATCTAAATTATTCCTCTTTTAAAGGGAAGATAGAAGTAAAAAGATTTTTATCATCAACTTCTTCAAAATATCCATTAATTTCAATATAAGGTTCATCGATCATTAAATCTGGATCACTCATTCCTTCAAACGGGGTGAAAAGACTTAAAATGATTTCTTCATTAGGTTTTATGTTTGATTTGTTTCACAAATAACGCAGTATCCGCACGGTGATTATGTAGATTTATTAGATGCGTTGTCTGGAGCGGTTGAGAACGTGGCGAAAGCGAAGAAGGTAGTTAGGGATAAACCGGGTTGGTTGTAGAGAAATGATAGTTAATTAGCGGAAATTTTGTAATAGAGCACAAGCGTCCATTCATAATGACAATAGAATTCATACAATACACTAACTAAAATTATGAATGAGAGGTGAATATTATGGGACATTTCGATGAATCCATATGTGATTGCTGCGTTTGCCCGATGCAATGTGTTTTGGAGCAGTTGGTGGGGGAAGAAGTTGCAATATTAATTTCTTCTCTTCCAGAAGCTGATCTTGATGGAACTTTAATTGCTGTCAATAACTTTATCGCTACTCTTGATTTGGAAGGCAATAATATTCAAATTGCAGTTAATGATATTTGTGCTGTTGGAGTTGAAGGTATATTTGATTTTAAATTAAAACCCATTAGAAAAAGCGTTGGGGAATGTTCGTGTACTGAAGATCCAATAACTAACGTAGCTAAATCTATGATCGGAGAATCGAAAGGTATTGCAGTTTGTAATATATTAACAACTGGGGTAATTATTGATGTTGGAGAAGGAATTGTTATTATGTCTATCGAAGGTATGGGAAGCGCTAATACAGCTGCCTTTTCTAGTTGTAAAATAGGGGCAATTACCCCTTTGCTTGAGGAGCAAAATTTCAAACAAAAAGGAAAATTTCCTCGATTTAAACAATCTTAAACCACATCTAAATGAAGAGAAATAGATGATTCACATTGTTCTGCCTATTTATTTGATGCAAATGAGTCTCTAAAAAGTATGAATCAAAGTGATATATTTGAACACATTATATTATGGGCGGTGGGCGCTAAACAGCGTCTTTTTCTTTTGCCCGAAAACACTTACGAAAGGAGAAAACGAATGTCAAAACTATTTGATTCTGGCGGACAATACCCTACAACGGACTCTATTGAACGTCTAGCCAAATATAAACGTGGTCGCAAGATATTTGACGGAAAACAAGCAGAAGTCTACGAACGTGCTTCGGAAATATTGAAAGACACACCACATGCAAACCAACTCAAGAAGCTTTATATCGCTGTAGAATTTGACAACATGTGGAAACAAGGGTTTTGCATTACAGATATAGCTAGAGCGTTTAAAAGAAAGCCAGATGACGTTGCAATATTAGTCATTGACCGCAGTAAGAAACAGAAGATTCAACCACGTTTTGGAGGAATGTACGGAAATCGAATGATTAAGAAAGGGTGAATGGAATGGAATGGAATGGAAATAATAGGTCAAGGAAAAGTTACTAAATCAGGTCTTAGAGAGCTGATTGTTAAAACAACGAATGAAGAACTAAGGTTACTCACAGAAAATCCAAAAGACTACAGGCAAATGCTGAATATTGGGGATGTAATCGAGGTCAGTAAAAAACATGGAATGTACAAAGCAATTCAACGATGTGGAGATTTATATATCTACGCTCTAGATAAGCATAGGGATGCAATTATAGATACTGGATTAGTTGATGTGAAGAAAGGTGACGTGGAATGACCTACGCTAACCGAGGAATGGGGTTTGAACAAATGATAGATTACACCAATGCCATGTATGAACGTAAGGGACAAGCTGTAATCAATAAACGTCCAACACCTGTAAAAATACTTGGAATGAGTGGTAGCAGGATATCAGGGTTTCTTGAAAAGCCATCAACAGTGGACTATGACGGAACATATCAAGGACTTTCAATTGTGTTTGAAGCGAAGTCAACAAAGCAACTTAATAGATTCCCACTCTCTAACATTGAGGATCACCATTTGAGTATTTAGAGAAATGTCATAGACATGGAGCGATTAGTTTTATCCTAATTTCCTTTGATAAACACAGAACGATATACCTCATGCCTTTTATCACTCTCAAACACTATTGGGAGGTTAGGCAGAAAGGAAAGCGAGGAACACAAAGTATAACCCTTGAAACACTAGACGTAAATGCGTACCCAATCGATCAAGGGAAAGTGCCCGTTGATTATTTAAAGATTGTGGATCAGGTTTGGAAATTAATAGCATGAATTTCATAGAAGAGTTGGAAGGAGTGAAAGAGGTTGGGTGATACAAATCAAGAAATAGAAAAATTAAAACAAGAAGCTAATAGCCTTGGTATTCATGGGTTATATCGTATGTTAAAGAAGCATGAGGAGTTATTAGATAGACACTATAGGGCTATTGATGCTTTTGCAGATGGGGCAACATATAAAGCGTGTCGTATTATGAGAGGGTATGATAACTGAAAGTGGAAAAGCATTTGTTCTAGGAGGGTGGGATATGGCTGAACAACAACAATTAAACTTTGAATTACCAGAGATAGATGCAGAATTGACAAGGGAAGCAGTAGAGGAAGTTCTATCAAATTGCCTTTTGTACAAAACAATAGAGTATCAAGAAAAAGAAGCGAACCTTACACCTGCATATATATTCAAAGAACACCAATCAACAAATAAAAAAAGCGACTCAACAGCAGATATTGCTATAGAGAATGTAGACGAACCAGAAAGACGTAGAAGGTATGTAGCATGGGTTGAAAGGGCAGTTAATAGATTAAGTGCAAAAGAAAGGCAGCTCATCATAGAACGTTATTTAAAAGATCAGTATATATATGATCACCATGTGTACTATGGAGAAATGGAAATCAGTCCAAAGAAATATAAAGCAATAAGGGAAAGAGCATTCTATAAACTAGCATTCATTCTAAAGGTAGAGGTAAGAATTGAAAAATGCCAATGAAATGCCAAAAGATTAACAATAAAATGCCAAAGGAATGCCAACGATTTGGATTCTGAAATGATATTATTATATTGTGAGATACAAAGGAAGGGCGCACATAAGCGCTCTTTTTACATTCCAGCCCATAGATAAGAGTCCAAGCAAATTCATTAAATTGTTCATAAGATAGGATGAACGAATAATTAAAGAAGTTGGGAGGTTATTTTATGGGTTTAAACAAAGGACCTTTTGTTGTAGCTGATACGGTTTCAGTTGAGGGAAGTCCATATACTATGCAAACTGAAGGTGTAGTTTCTCTTCCTTCAGATGGCACACCTATTGATGTCCTTTCCGTCGATGTATGTGTACATGGATCACAAGTGTGTATTGATTCAATGATTCAAGTTGCTGTAGGGATGTCTAATTTTGGGAATACAACATTTTCAGTTAAATATGATATTCTTCGAAATGGTGATTGTATAGCAACTATAAATGATGAGATGGACTATGAAGCAGTACCTGCTGATGGAAGACATACAAATTTTCCAAGCATTCCAGTAGTGGATGAAAATCCGGTTTCTGGATTGAATAAATATGTTCTTAGATGTACAAATCAATCACCACTACCATTTCCAAATGTATTCATAGGATCACGCAGTCTAAAAGCCTCAGTTATACCAATATAGACTTAAGTTTAAAAATAAAATTTTATGATTAAACGGTTAGCAGAAGGGCTAGAAATACGTTCTTTTTTTGTTTGGGAAACAGGGGGAGGGAAGCAGGATGATAAAAAAGAGAACGACTAGTTTTTACGCCTATTTTTTCGCTTATCCGCATTTGCACAATCAAACAAGGTTTGAGCAGCATAAAGTATATGGATAATAAAATTTTATTTTTAAACTGTGATCTATAATGTGAACACGCTTTTAGACTTCTGGATGCAGTCAAAGAAACTTAAGACCAAGGAGCTTTTAAAGTTTCTTGGTTTTTTGTGTAAATGTCTAGGGATATCAGTCCAAGCAACTTCATTAGATGGTTCATAAGATATGGTGAACGGACAATTTAAGAAGTTGGGAGGTAGATTTTATGGGACTAAAACAAGAACCTTTTGTTGTAGCTCAAAGTTTTTCAGTAGTTGATCCATATGATCCAGATGATCCAAATATAATTGATTTAAGTAATACTCTCGATCCTAAAACCGTAGCTACCGTCGATGTATGTGTTAAAAATCCCCAGAAAACACAAGTATCAATTGATTCAATGGCTCAAATTGCTGTAGGTGCTACTCAATCATCCGAAACTTTTAAAGTAACATATGAAATCATGCGCAATGGAACTACTATTGCAACGATCAATGATGAAATGGATTATGTTCCAACAGGATCATTTCCAGATGCTGGAAGACATACAAACTTTCCAAACTTTCCAGTCTTAGATAATAACCCAAGTGCTGGAATCAATACGTATGATCTAGTGTGTACAAGGCTATCAGCTACATCTTTTATTTTTGTCGCATCTCGAAGTCTGAAAGCAACAGTATTTACATTATAGAATACAGTTTGAACATTAGATTTTATTGTTAATAGGAAGGGCGCTGATTGCGCTTTTTTTGTTGGGAAAATATCATCCATTGTGCTAGGGGAGGGAAGCAGGGTGATAAAAAGAAAGTCCCTACTAAGAATACTCTTAATAAGGACTAGTACAGACAGCTTGCTTTTATATTATCCCAATTATCAATTAAAATATAACAGTTGGTTTTTTACATTTCAGCCCATAGATAAGAGTCCAAGCAACTACATTAGATTGTTCATAAGATAGGGTGAAGGATAATTTAATGAGTTGGGAGGGGATTTTATGGGTATTAAAGATGAACCTTTTGTTGTGGCTCAAAGTGTTTCGGTAGAAGGAGATCCTTATAATACTGATACCGAAGGAGTTATTTTACTTCCTGATGATTCTATTCCTAAAGTTGTTCTTTCGGTAGATGTGTGTATTAAACAACCAGAAAGAACTCAGGTATGCATTGATACTATGGCTCAAATTGCTGTAGTAGGTATTACTTTTCTTAGTAATCCTATTGATATGACATACGAAATTCACCGTAATGGAAATAGAATTGCAATTATCAATGATCAAATGGAATTTGCGTCTAATGCTCCTGGAGCTAGGCATACAAACTTTCCTAACTTTCCGATTTTAGATAATAACCCTTATGCTGGAATTAATACTTATGATCTTGTATGCACAGCGGTAACCGGCTTTAATAATTTCGTTGCATCCCGAAGCCTAAAAGTCACAGTATTCACAGTATAGATTGTTTAAAAATAAAATTCTATTCTTAAACGGTTTAAAGAAGGACTAATTGGTCTCTTTTCATCCATTGTGCTAGGGGAGGGAAGCAAGATGAATAAAGAGAGAATATTTTGTAACTTTACGCAGATGTCTATATGACATCAGTCCAAGCAAATGTATGAGATGGTTCATAGGATAGGATGAAGATATTAAACGGAGAGAGGGGTGAATCTTATGGGTTTAAATAAAGGACCCTTTGTCGTAGCTGATACGGTTTAGGGTAGCCCTTATAGTTTTACTGATCCAAAAGTGATTCAGCTTGATGCACTCAATACCCCTACAGTTATACTCTCTGTCGATGTGTATGTCAAACAACCGCAGAGAACACAGGTATCACTTGATTCAATGGCTCAAATTGCTGTAGATGGTAATAATACTGGTGCAACGACTTTTGAAGAGACCTATGAAATCCTGCGTAATGACGTTGTCATTGCCACGATTAATGATTTAATGGATTATGAAGGAGCTAACTTTGGAAGACATACAAACTTTCCAAACTTTCCTTTAGTGGATGATAATCCAAGTGCCAGAATCAATAAGTATGAGCTCAGAGTTACAAGGGTTGCACCAGATACAGGGGTGATATTTATCTTTGTTGCATCTAGAAGTCTCAAGGCAACTGTATTTACTGCATAGATACTAGTTTGAAAATAAAATTTTATGTTTAAACGGTTAACAGAAGGGCGCACATAAGAGCTCTTTTTTGTTGGAAAAATAAAACAATGAGGTGTTCAATTGCGTCTATTTATTCCACGTATCCGCATTCGCACAATCAAAAGGATATTAAATAACATACAGTATAAAGAACCGATTGAAAATAAAAAATTTTATTGTAAACTGTAACAGGAAGGGCGCTAGTATGGCGCTCCTTTTTGTATTTATGCCCATAGATAAGAGTCCAAGCAAATTCATTAGATTGTTCATAAGATAGAGTGAAATGGTATTTTAATTTAAAAAGTTGGGAGGTAATTTAATGGGACTAAAAAAAGGACCTTTTGTTGTTGCTCAGACATTTTCAGTAGAGGATGCATATGGGGGAACAGGTGCAATTACTCTTGCTGCTGACGGTGATTCTGAAATTGTAGCTACCGTCGATGTATGTATTAAAGAACCACAGAAGACACAAGTATCACTTGATTCAATGGCTCAAATTGCTGTAGGTGGTACTCCTCCCCCTCCTCCTGCTCCTCCTTCTGTTGCATCTGACCCAGTAATTTTGAATGTCTCTGTAACTTTTGAAGTGAGATATGAGATCCTGCGTAATGGTAATGTCATTGCAACGATCAATGATGAAATGGATTATGAAGGTGTAGCTGCTGGAAGACATACCAACTTTCCAAACTTTCCTATAGTAGATGATAATCCAAGAGCTGGAATCAATACGTATGATCTCAAAGTTACAAGGGTTTCAACAAGTTTTGTAGATGATATTTTTGTTGCATCACGAAGCCTAAAAGCAACAGTAATAACATTATAAATAACCGTTTAATAATAAAATTTTATTATTAAACGGTTAACAGGAAGGGCGCTGATATAGCGCTTTTTTTGTTGGGAAAATATCATCCATTGTGCTAGGGGAGGAAGTAGGATGAAAAAATAAATTATTGACCAAGGATATTATGAAATGACCTTACAAAGATTGAGAGGAAGATAAACAATAGTGCCATCTAAACCAAAGAAACCATGTAATCAACCAAGCTGTTCAAAACTCACAAGAGAAGCTTATTGTGATGAACACAAGAAAGATAGTAACCAATACTATGACAAATATATAAGAGAAAAGAAGAGTAAAGCCTTCTATCAAAGCAAGGAATGGAAGATTGTAAGACAGCAAGCATTAACTAGAAATCATCACCTATGTCAGTATTGTTTAAAACAAAGACAAATCACACCTGCAGATATGGCGGATCACATTACACCGATCAAAGATGATTGGTCATTAAGGTTAGTATTAAGTAATCTACAATCATTATGTAATAGCTGTCATAACAAAAAGACAGCAGAAGAGAGATAACGGAGATAAAACAAAAACATACTAAGATTAGTAGTGCAGACCAAGGCATTGGTTCGCACTACTATTTTTTATATAGTAGAAGTGAAGAATAGATCGAGGTACTGTTTTGGATCATGAATCCGTGACGAAAACTGGTCTACTTCACTACCCTTATTAGAATCAGGTTTAAGTATGTTGGATCCACTGAGATCGTGTATAAGAAATGGGAATCGATAAGGATAGAGTGAAGCTTGAAAATAACAAAGGAGAATGAAAATGAAACATGTTATTGCTTTTGATGTTAGTATGGGGAAAAGTTACATGGTTATTTATAGTCCATTTAAAGAATGTGTGATCGAAAAAGAAATAAAGCATAATCGTCCTGAATTTCTCAAGTTAAAAAAGACGATTGAAGACTTGATCGATGCTTATATGGAACAACCACATATTGTATTTGAAGCCACTGGAGTCTATTCAAGACAACTCGAACGTTTCATGCAGGAAAACGTGTTCTCTTATTATCTATTGAATCCATTAGAGTCGAAAATGCAATGTGATTCTCTTCGAATTCATAAAACAGATCGGAGTGATGCTCATCAACTTGCTCTTACCCATTTTTACTAATGAGCGGAGGGAATACGTAGCAGAAAATGAGGTTTACCGCCAATTAAAAAGATGTTCAAGGCATTATGCAGAATTGGACGATGAGCTGAGTATTGTTCGAAACCGAATGCATAAGGTGATTCAAGAAACCTTCCCTGATTAAAAATGCAACCCTATAACAAATGTCATAAGGTTGCATCCATTGCATGTGTAAACAAACTGTTAAAGACAATCTTTTATCTTGTTACACATCGTTTAAACTATGACTACAGGTTCGCAGCCTCATCATAGTTATACATATAACTTTAACATAAAGAATCCTAGTGCAAAAATAGTAATCTAGCTAGGTTTATTTGTGCTTTTCTCAAAAACTAACTATTTAGATAAATTCATTCCTAATCATAAGTTTTAAGTAAGTAGCACGATATTTATGGATTTTTAAGAGTGAATATGAAAATCAAGAAAGTACCATGTATAGTCGCCAATTAGCAGTTTTTTTGCTCTATAGTCCAGTCAAAACTTCATTCTAACCCATACAATATCTTAACTAATAATTAATAAGGAGTTGTTTAAAGATGGGCGTTTTTGATGAATCCAAGTGCGACTGCTGCATCTGTCCGATGCAGTGTGTTTTGGAGCAGTTGATTGATGAGACATTAAGCATAGTTACTCTTAGCGATGGAAATTTGGTTGAAGTTACGATAAATGAGGTTAAGGATTTTTTGTTATTTACGTCAAAAGGCACTTTTCCTATATGCCAAATTACAGTGTTATTCATAGAGGAAAACGCTTCTAAGTTACCTAAATTGAAACCAATTAGGAAAAGTACAGGAGAATGTGCTTGTTGTGAAGACCCAATAACAAATTTATTAAATAATACTTTTAAAGGTCAAGTGGTCGATATTAAAGTCAGACCAAATAATAATATTATCAATGCACCTGTCTTCGAAGTAGGGGAAGGGATTGTAAATATAAATAATAGAATATATATATCCACATGTGCAATAACAACTGTCACCCCAAAATAAAAACGGTTCCCTAATAATTAACCTTGACTTAATTTAAAAAGAGAGTACTTGGATAGTCCCTTTTTAGTGATATTGATCTTCAAGAATATGGCGCATTAATTGATGAATAAAATAGGAAGAAATGATCAAAATTTTATTTTGAGCCAGCCATAAAAATATTAATCTTTAAATGTACTTGACTAATCGTAAGAAAGTTCCTTCTCATCATAATAGAGAAGAAACTTATTATAAAAGGATGATCTAATGGGTGTTTTGACAAAAACCATCTGTGATTGGTGTACTTTCATCTTATGACATTCCATCCCATATTGACACTGACAAGTGCGGATTTATGATCTCCTAAGACATAAGTCCAATCATGTAGGCAATCCCATTCATAAGATATCTCATCAAATAAAATAAGAAGGAGATGATCCATATGGGACATTTTGATGAGACTATATGTGACTGCTGTGTTTGTCCGATGCAATGTGTTTTGGAGCAGTTGGTGGGGTTAAATGTTGAAATATTTACTCTTAATGGTCGAAGAACAGGTACTTTAATTGATGTCGATAATTTTATCGCTGTTCTAGATAATAGGGAATTTCCAATTCATAATATTTGTGCTGTTTCGACTTATAGTCCATTTGATTTCAAATTAAAACCCATTAGAAAAAGTGTTGTGGGAGAATGTTCGTGTACTGAAGATCCAACAACAAAATTAGCAGAATCTAAGATAGGATCGTTTGAAGGAATTAGAGCTGGTGAGTTTATAAATAATGGAACAATTAGTGATGTTGGAGAAGGGATTGTCATTTTATCTTCTGGTGGGACAACAGCTATATCTAGTTGTAAAATAGAAGAATTCGGTGTATTTGCTTAATAAGTATAGGTTGTGCCACAAATTTTTAATTTATTTAAGAAAGGGCAGGGGGGGTATGAAAAAGCCTATCATATCGGGCTTTTAAACCGACTACCCCTTTTCTTTATATAAAATTCCCTAAATGAAATTTTTTGAGAGGAGGAAATAGTATGGCAAGACCAAGGCAACCCGTAGACTTGCTTCTCTACAAAGGGAATAAAAATTTAACGAAAGAAGAGATTAAAGAACGAAAAAAGCAGGAAATAAAAGCACCCAGTGATAAAATTAGAGCCCCTGCTCATCTTCCTAAAGAGCTAAAACGTGAATTTAAGAAAATAGCTGACGAGTTAATGAGAATTGGCATCCTGAGTAATCTTGATGTGGATGCATTAGCTCGTTATTTAATTTCTAAGACATTGTATTTAAAAATATCGGATCAGCTTTTAGAAAGAGATCCTATATCACAAATGGAAATCCCGATTAAGGATGATGAGGGTAACGAGATCGGTACGAGAATAGAAGAATACCCTAGTGGATTGTTTGCGTCCTTAACCAAAACCCAAGATAAATACTTTTCACAATGTCGTGCCGCAGCTTCTGATCTTGGTCTTACGATTTCCTCTAGGTGTAAATTAGTGATCCCCAAGCAGGAAGTGAAAGAACAAACAAAGCTAGAAAAAGATTTTGGGGGAGATGTTTAATGTTAGACCTGAAGCAATGGATGATCCACTATTGCCACGATGTCATAAAAGGTGAGGTCGTCGCTTGTCAAAAACATAAATGGTCTTGTATGAGGTTCTTACGAGATATAGAGAAGGAGGGAACAGATGATTTTCCTTATGTTTTTGACGAAGATAAGACCATTCGTTTTTTCAAATGGATGCATTTATTTAGGCATACAAAAGGCATACTCAGAGGGAAACGAATTGAACCCCATGAGATTCAAGTGTTCATATTCGGGAATATCTACGGTTGGATTCATCGAGACAAAGGATACAGGCGTTTTAGAAAGGCGTATTGGCAAGTGGAACGTAAAAATGCAAAGTCACAAAGCCTTGCCACCGTAGGAACTTATGAGCAAATGGCCTTTGGTGAGAACATGTCAGAGGTGTATATTGGAGCTACAAAGTCAGAACAAGCCAAGATTGTTTGGAATGAATCAGCAGCGATTTTAAAAGGATGTCCAGATCTAGAGGGGAAATACAAGATTGCTTATGGGAAAATCACACACTTAAAAAGTGATTCCATCATGAGGGCGTTATCGAAAGAAGATCGAAAGATAGGAGATGGATTAAATCCTCAGTGTGGGATTATCATGAATACCATGCACATGAAACGGATGAGATCATTAATATACTAGACTCAGGTATGATTGCAAGAGCACAGCCACTACTTATGATCATCACAACCGCAGGGAACGACTTAAATCATCCATGTTACCGAGTGGAATATGATTATGTTTCACGCTTGCTTCACCCAGATGATCCAGCAGAGAATGATTCCTACTTTGCTATGGTCAATGAACTGGATAAAGACGAGGATGGAAACTTGATGGACGATATCAGGGATGAAAAAGCGTGGTTAAAAGCAAATCCTATCGCTTGCTCCTATGATGAAGGTGTAAAAAACATAAGGGAAAGACTCAAAGAAGCACTGGATAAGGATGAAATGATGGATGATTTTCTCACGAAAAACATAAATTTTTGACTTAAAAGTTACATGGCACGCTTTATAAAAAGGTAAAAGAAATTAAAGATTCATGCTAACAGGCTTGGTAAAGGTAAAATAGCACATTTTTAAACAAGCAAGTCACTTGTCTATACCAAATGAAGGGTATGAACATAGAATATATCACCTCCTAGTAATAGGAGGGTTGTATCCACTCATAGAATCTCTCTACGGAAACCTCACTATTTAATGTAGTGGGGTTTTAAACTATTAAAAATGTGTACTTGCCCTAAGATACCCGTCCAATCAAAGTAGATTCTCTGAACATAGTATATAGTACATCATATTATAGAAAGGAGGGATTAACATGAGTGGACACAGTGGTTCTGGAGCTGCATTAGTTCTAGTCCTTTTCATTCTTTTGGTTATTATCTTATTAGCTTCTTGGATTCAACCAGGATGCGATGTGATCCAAGGCGGCCCTTTTGTTGGTTAGGACACTAGTTGGATTCAACAAACACGACCTACAATCAATATGGGTGACGCTGGGCGGCCCCACAGCTTTTAAGTCTATAGATAATCAACTAGCGCTCATTTATCAAACTCTAAACCTCACTATTTAATATAGGGGGTTTTAATCTATCAAAAATTTGTACCTGCCTGAACACCAGTCCAATCAAAGTAGATTATTTAACATAGTATATAGTACATCATAGTGAAAGGAGGGATTCTATGGGTAAGCATAGTTCTGCTACAGGTGCAACTATTGTACTGGTACTATTTATACTCTTAGTTATTATTTTAATTGGTAGCCTCTACCAGTCTCTTGATCTCACCTTTGCTCGTAAAAATCTGACACCATAAAGTAAATTTCCTAATATAGTATATATTTACTCAATTACGTAAGGTGGAAAATAAAATGAATGAACTTATACAACTATATCTGGAAACAATCGTGTTTTCACTTATATCTTTAATATCAACTTTGGTGGTAGCAGCATTAATTGAGTTAAGGGATAAGCTTTATCCTGGATACAGTCAAAAACAAATAAAGAACAAAGAGAGCTTCTTCAAAAAATAAGTGAGGAAGCTTTTTCTTATGCTGAAAATGTATTTATGGAATCAAAAGGACCACAAAAACTGGATGCTGCTTTTGTATATGTGAGCTCAAGACTTAAAGGAATAAGTTTACAAGTGATGAAATTAAAGCAACCATTGAAAAAGCAGTATTGGATTATAATTCTAAAATAAAATAAATATACCCCTTCCCACTGGCTTTTAGGTAACTGGTGGGAGAGTGGTTCTTCTTGAAAGTCTAGACGGATCATTAATTTGTTGTTGGGTTATTGGAATAACCCTTGTTATTGTACATGTGGAGTAAATATCAAAAAAAAGGCTAATTCCATTTTCAACTCCTACAAGAATACCTTCACCTACACCTAGGATTTCGTTTGTGAATGGTACATCTGGACCAATGAATTCAACTTCGAAAGTATTTCCGATTTCAAACTTTAATAAATTTGTCATAGGGTCTTCACAACAAGCACACTCCCCTTTACTATTTTTTCTTATAGGTTTTAAAGCAGATAATGCTGTGGTAATTATCGTATCTGTAGGATTCATAATTTCTACATGAGTAATTTGACATACTGGAATATCTCCATCAGTAGTTGATACAATGAAATCATTAACACCAGAAATAGTTGTAGGAATATTATTAACAGGTGTATCAATCTCCAAACCCTCCACTCCAACCAACTGTTCCAAAACACATTGCATCGGGCAGACGCAGCAGTCACATATGGATTTATCAAAAACGCCCATAGTTAACACGTCCTTTTAAGTTTTTAATATTGTATGAGATTTAATGTTGTTTTGACTGCACGTGTACCTATTCTCAAAAATTGTGCTCTTGCACATATCCTTCTACCTCTTATATAATAAGAACGAATGTTCTAAAAGAGGTGAAAAAAATGAAAAAAAATAAACTAACCGAAGGTAGTATCTTTTAATTCACTATGACTATTATACTTCCTAATCCATTTCCTGAGGACAGATGTATCCGATATTTCATACATTCTAGCAACCTCACGTATAGAATACTTACCAGACAGACAATCTTGTGTTTCCATTCCAAAATTGTTGTATGGTGCACGTTATATATTGACTCAAGTTCATTTGTTGAATAATGATCCTCTAATGCCTTTAATATCTCGTATTTTTCTTCTGCAGAGTAAGATCTTTTAGACATAATAAATACTCCCCCATAAGTAGCCAGATTTTTGTATTTAATCTGTCTACCTAAAGGGGAGCATTTGGAGATCCGCTTCATCCTTATTCAGAAGGTCTTATTGAATCCGTTCCATCTATCGATGGAGAGGTTTCTAGATTACAATCGATTGAAGGAAATGTTCCTCCCCCTGAGAATTTACCACAGGGTTGCCGCTTTGCTCCTAAGTTAGAAGCAGGTGGAGGAGAGCGATTCACTAGTGACGGTTCTATCATTTATCTTGACAAATATTCAGCAATTTTGTACGACGTTGATAAAGCTTACCGTGACGCGTTGGATGATTTTAAAGACTTTGAGGTTCCCCGAATGATTGGAGAAGATACAAAGATTCAACGCTCCCATGATACGTTTCAGCGTACTGAATGGATTTTGTTCGGTGGTAAATTGGAAGTGGATGCGAAGAAGGAAAATCAACCTGTTGATAAACGATTTGCGGAAAGTAAAAGCATTAAAGAACTAATTGAATTGAAGAAAGAATTAAACTCCGAGTAATTCAAGGATTCACTATTGACCCCATACGGGGTCTTTTTTTTATTAATTTTAAATAACGCCGTCACAGGAGTCGTTATTTAAAATGCATTGGAAAAAGATTGTAGAGCGATATTATCCTAAATATTATACGGTTGACCAAGTAATGGTGTATGTTTAAAGGCAAAAGATTACTGAAGCAGAGTATTTGGAAATTACGGGTGAAGAGTATGTAGAATAATTAGCACAATTTTATTTATACAATATACACGTCCAGTCAAAATGTTGTTTTTACTCATACAATATAAAAAAACTTGAAAGGACGTGTGAACATGGGACATTTTGATCGAACAATCTGTGATTGTTGTGTCTGTCCTATGCAGTGTGTTTTGGAGCAGTTGGTGGGAGAAACGATAAGAGTAGCAACACTTGTAGGAGTCATAGATAATGTAATGCTTTTAGACGTCAAAAGTTTTATTGCTTCTACTTCAGAAGGAGAATTACCTATATGTAATATTTCTGGAGTAGAATTCATTGGAGTTGATATCGCACTAGCACTAAAACCGATACAAAAAAGCACGGGAAAATGTTCATGCTGTGAGGGTCCTATTACAAACTTAGCAAATTCTTTAATTGGACAGATTGTAGATATCGAATTTATAAATTTTATTGGGTCTGGTCGTATTCGTGATGTTGGTGAAGGTATTATTTGCTTTCAAGATTTTGTAATATCTTCTTGTTTTACCACTAAAATTATACCAGTTGCAAGTAGCGTTAGTTTATCAGAAAGAACAAATTCAAGTTTTTGGAGCAGAGAAACATAAAGTATAACAAAACAAATACTCCCCCACTAGCTACCTAAGCTAGCTAATCCAGTGGGGAATATAATAACTAAAGCTTCTTCAGTAAATGGAGATGTTTTCTTTACGATAGAATACCGATTTTACAGGATGAAAAGTGAGAAGTTTTTGAACAAGCAACATCTTCTGATTTAAACTTACATTCTACAATCGGTCATCATCAAGTACAGAAGGTTTTGACTTAAAAGTTACATGGCACGCATTATAATAACAAGCTTGGTAAAATAGCACATTTTCAAACAAGCAAGTCACTTGTCTATACCAAATGAAGGGTATGAACATAGAATATATCAACCTCCTAGTAATAGGAGGGCTATATCCACTCATAGTATCTCTCTACGGAAACCTCACTATTAGTTGTAGTGAGGTTATCTACATAGTTTTGCTACAGGAACTGCAATTGTATCGGCACTTAATCCATCATATGTTTCTATTAGTGTTTTGATTGAGCGCTTGTAGTGGATATATTAAATTGTGGTTTTAACTATGTATGAGAAATCCTGTACTAAGTACTGGTTTAGGTAGATAGTGGGGGAGTGATTTTTTTAAAATAAAATGAATTAGATAGCCTATTTGGATCGTTAATTTGTTGTTGGGTAAGTGAAGTAATCCTGGTTATTGCACATGAAGAAATAAAGTCAGTTCGATTTGGATTATCAATATTTCTTCCTACAACAATACCTTCGCCAACATTTATTATTCCATCATCAAATGTATCCCCTTCATTATTAATAAATTCAATTTCAACAAATTTACCAATCAATGACTTTGCTAAGTTTGTAATAGGGTCTTCGCAACAAGCACATTCTCCTTTGCTTTTTCTTATAGGTTTTATATTTACTGGAATGTTAGGGTCAAAGATTGCAACTAAAGAAATTTGACAAATTGGAAAATCACCTTTATTTGTGAATGCTATAAAATCTTTTACTTGGTTAATATTTACACCATCTTCAAAAAATGTCGGAGTTACAATCCCTACATTATCAACACCTATCAACTGCTCCAAAACACATTGCATCGGACAGACGCAACAATTACACTTAGACTCATAAAATACGCCCATGTGATCACATCCTTTTTAGTTTTTAATAATGTATTCATGTTGGTATTGCTTCGACTGGACGTGTACCTAATTCTTAAAAATTGTACTCTTGCATATCTCCCCGTACCTCTTATATAATATTATATTTCGACAGTTATCAGATTCCATGATGGAAGAGTCTTAGATCACAAATGAATTGTTTACTTCATTTGGAAAAATCACCTAAACAGTTATATCATGAATTGTAGAATAGTGTTAGATCGTCCTCATCATATCTTCTTGAAGTAACTATGATGATTACTAGAAGGATAGAGCAATTGGACACTGGGTTTTGGTTGGACTGGTGTCATAGTGCAAGTACATATTTTTGATAGTTATTAATATTGTTGAACCTTTAATATTTCTAGTATTAGGAGTAGCAACTGGTATTTTTATGTCGCTCTTACTGATCTCAAACAAGCTATTTTAGTTGGGATTGTAATGGGACTTGCTGCAAGTGGTTTGTGGTCAGGTGTGAAGAGTACAGTTCAGAAGTAAGTATAATCCCCACTGGCTTAAGTAACAGCTGGTGGGGGAAAAGGATAGAAAAAGTCCACCTTACAGTTGAAAACTTGGTGGCGCTGGTGGAGGTGGTGGAGGTACAATAGGAGGTCCTATAGCGTCCAACAAGCATGTAGAAGTTATGCTAAAGGGCGTTACAGAGCCAGTTCCCATATCAATATTTTCCAATAAAACGATTCCTTCTCCAACAGCCTTTACACCTGCTGATAAAATGCCGCTAGGTCCTCCACCAGAAGGTATAGATATGTTCGTCCCAATCTTATCTACTAGCAAATTCGTCATTGGATCTTCACAACATACGCATTCTCCAACGACGTCCTTTCGAATGGGCTTTAATTTAAAATCAGTTGGGAGAGTTAGAAAACCAACTGTAATGATTTGACAGATTGCGATGTCTATTCCCTCACTTGTCGTTACAATAAAATCCTTGACTTCTGTTAGCGTAAAAGACACAGCCGGGGCAGTTGGGAGTATAGCACCAAGTGTAGTGACGATGACAGTTATCTCTGTTTGAGCATCAGCCAACTGCTTTAAAGCACACTGCATAGGACAGACGCAGCAATTACAGATTGACCTGTCGAAATGTCCCATAAGCTTCACCTCCTTTTTCAATTTGATGAGTTATTGTATGCTCAAAATAAATAGTCTGATTGGATATATACCTTAAGTTCTACAAAATCCACATATGTCTGTGTCATTTTGTTGTCTGCTGTATAAGTTACAAGTAAGCAATCACAAATGAGTTTTCAAAAGTCTCATGCCTCAACGAAAATAAAAAGTCCCTCCGCTAAATTTTAGTGAGAGGAGCTTACTTTGAACAATCTTCACAAAGGGGAATATAAATTCTATTATTTTCAATGGTATTATTTTGGCCGTGTTGGGGTATTTATCCATCCAAAATGTTCTTATAATGTACAACATTTATTGGGCAGATGACGGTAAAATCGATCGATGCTATTATATGGAGATATAGTTTGGATCATCATCACTGCCACGGGCGACATAAAAATTTCATCGGCTGCCTCTGAATCATAATCACGTGTTGATAAACTTTGATTAGACTCAAAAGATCGCATTTAAAAACCTAAGATCCTTTGCTACACCTTCTTTTGGAAAATTATGTCGCCAGACTCGGGTACATTAGTTAATTTCTTTTCCCGTTCTTCCTTTTGCTTTCTCTGTTTCTTATCTAATTCAGCAGGTGAAACCTTGTCCAGTTCTTCCCTCGTTGCTATGGCGAATGAACGTAAGAATAAATATTTAAACGCACAAGTCATGGCTTTTCCTACCCCTTTATCTTGCATATCCACCCCTGTTCCAGAACTAACCAATATTTCACTTTCACCCGTTTCTGCATCAACAATCTTGTATTTCACATCTACCGTTGTGAGATTTCCTTCTTTTCGATGTTGTTGCTCAATCGGGAATACAACTAATTTATTTTCTACTAATGCAGCTCTCACAGCGCCAGTTACCTTTTCTTCTGTAATGGCTTTATATTTTGTAGTCTTGTACTCCACCTTGTCATCTTTTTGAAGATAAGAAACCGCAATCATGACATTGATCATTTTCTGATACAAACCTGTTTTATTCCCCATGCTAACCCTCCTTTATGTTTGTTTAGATTAGTATATGAGCATCCAATACAATTGACCTGTATATTTGTAAGGGGTTAAACACCCAATTTTAACCCCTCTAAAAGAGGCATCGTCAAGTTAACCGAGAGAAATCCATCCAAAATGTACTTATTATATACATGAAAAAAACTTAATGGATTGGATTTGTACGGAAATCATTATATCTGGGTAAATTGAATTGGTTTTTTTGACTGAACGTCTGTACCCCAAATATAATGAGAACAAACGTCCTATAAGGTGATTTCATTGCTTACTGACCTAGAAAGAAAAGTATTGCGTATCTTTTATAATTCCACTCACTCAAAACGTAGAATGCCAACTATACTAGAACTAGAAATAAAAACAGGTAAAAACTAATTAGTAAAGGGGATAATTAATATGAACACATTTTTAGAAAGAATTAAACAACCACATATTTTATTTATGGTTGCTGCCCTTATATATCAGGGATTAGAATATTTCGGATATGGGATCGAACAAGAAACGTTTGAAATGACCGTTGATGTATGTGATAACATTTCTATTGTTTGGTGTGATAGTTTATAAATCTGATAAGAATAAGTTGATATAGAGAAATAATCCCCACTGGTTTAAGTTAGTGGGAGAGTGTAATTCTATTTTTGAACTTTGGTAGCTTATATTCGTATACAAGAGATTCACAACTAACCGAGAACAGTGCTTCCTTCTAACGAAGTTCCTAGAGAAATTCCCCCTGACGTGCTATATCCTGAACGTCTACTTAAAGCTAAAAGTATGATTACTAATAGAATGAAAAGTACCAGAACAATTGCTACACCAGTAGCAAATCCACTGTGTTCACTCATAATCTCAACCCCTTTCTATATATGATGTAGTACATACTATGTTAGGAAATTCTACTTTGATTGGACGGGCATCCTAATTGAATTTATTATTGGTTTCCCTAAGCGGGAAAACCTAAAATGACACCGCCCCAACTCACTAATACTATGACTAAAAGAATAAATAATACTAAAACCACTCCAACATTTTTAAATAAACTCATGGGGTTCACCTCTTTCATTATTTAAGATAATACATTCTATGTTAAGAAATCTATTTTGTTTGGACTACAATCCATCAAACATTATTCCCCATGAACCAAATAAAATGATCACTAAGAGTATAAATAGTACCAATACAATAGTTGTACCTGTAGCAAAACTACTATGTTTACCCAATAGAATCATCCCTCCTCTCAAAATGATGTAATATATACTATGTTTAGAGAATCTACTTTGCTTGGACTGGTGTTCTAGTGCAAGTACACATTTTAAGTCTTCTACTTATAATAGAAATGATATATTGCAGTGCACTTAATGAATTTGTATAGACGAATATCCTAGTACAAGTACACATTTTTAATAGTTTAAAACCCCACTACACTAATAGTGAGATTTTCTACATAGATTTGCTACAGGAACTGCAATTGTATTGGTACTTACTGCATGTGACAGTTTATAATTCAAATAAGAATAAATTGATATAGAGAAATGACCCATCCTCAAAAAATAGGAGTGAATGTTCTGTTAGAGGTGAATAATAATGAAAGAAAATAAACTACTTGCCAAATGTATGATTAAAGAATTACTACCTCAAGCCCTTCTTACCTTTGACAAATTGAGTCGCAGTAAAAACGATGGGACCCATTAAGACAATATCAAACATTACATCCTCTTCTGCGAAAGCAACTAATTGATAGGTAACATCTTTTTGTAATTCTGAAATCGCATCAACAAATTGTTGAGAGAAAATTTGACCAAAATTATCATTTGTAAGAGTATCAGGAGATATTTCTGTAACCGCAGTGTATATATCTGTTTGATTTTTTTGTATTTTACGGGTTACTAATACATCCATCTCACCAGGATTGTTCAGATGGAAAATACCATTTAACCAAATTTGATCCCCTGGTTTTAAGCAGTCAAAAGTTACTTGAGCAATGATGGTTGGGTTATTAGGGGCTTCTGAAATGGCTCCCTCGTTAGAGAGTGCAAATACGATCGGTATTGATATTCAAAATTCATCCATGGTAACAATTGAAAAACTTACAGTTCAAAATTTTGAAGGTAACGGTATTTTGATTCAAACAAGTGATAATATCGTAAATCAAGTAAAATCGATAAACAATCAAAACAATGGAATGGAAATTGCCTTAAATGCTGAAAGAAATTTAATTATTGAATCTGAAGCAAGCTTTAATTCAAGCAATGTAAATTTACTCGTAAATGGAATTCAAGTGAATGGAGATCAAAATTATTTTGTAAAATGCAAATTCATTGGAAATTTTGATGAAGGGTTAGAGTTGAACAGTTCCAACAATCTAGTGTTTTTGAATCTTGCAAAAGAGAATGGTGACGATGTATTTTCACTCTTGAACAGAGCTCAGGTTTCAATTTATTTATATGCAATCAGGCTATTAGAAATGGTGATGATGGATTTGAAATTTTCACGGATAATAATTTAATTTTATGGAACAAAGCTTTATGTAATGATGAAGAGGGGATTGATTTTGGTAATAGCAATTTAGTTTGGGGGAATGATGTACTATGTAATATTGAGAGTGGCCTTGATTCGGATAACAACAATAATCGAATTATCCGAAATAAAGTCGTAAGAAATGGGGTTCAACAAGAGGAGGATAGCGGAATTAATATCTTTGGGGTTGAGAATATAGTAGACAATAACTGTGTCGAGAACAATGTGAACGCAGGGGTATTTATAGGTGAATTTGCTATAGATAGCGTTATCCGATCTAACAATGTAAGAGGGAATAACTCAGATATTGAGGATAATGGAGTTGACACCGTATTCGACGATAACAAATGTACAACAAGCGATCCAGCTGGCTTATGTCGGATCAATAATGAAGTGATAGTAATTGAGGGTGAGAGTATTCAAGCAGCCATTGATGCGGTGACAACAACCGAAGGCTTTACGATTCGAATTGGCGTAGGAATCTTTAACGAAGCTATTACTGTTCCAGCAAACAAAGATCGTATTCGAATTATTGGAGCAGGTGAGGAAAAAACAATGATCGAAGGAAATGATCTTGGCAATGTGATTGGAATAAATATAGATGGTTCTTCCTTTGTCACCATCTGAAATCTTACGGTACAAAATTTTGAAAACGTTGGAATCCGCGTGGATACATGTGATAATATATTGAATTGTGTAAATATACTTAACAATTCAAATTATGGAATAGAGATCACTGGACCTTCTCAACGAAATATAGTCATTGATTGTGAATCAAGTGATAATAGAAATGGATCGATTGGAATTCGTATCTTTGGGGAGCACAACCGGGAGTAGGTATCTGTTTTAAGTTTGGACTAGACCCTACAAAATTTATTATCGGTCATCATATTCTTGATCCACAGCGTAAAACAGACCCACAAAACGCACTTTCAAAAATGGATAGTTCTTATGATCAATTGCTCCAGGACGTAGTGAAAGAATACTATGACTGTCTACCAAAGGAGGATATATTAATGAAACTAAAAAATTGCCAAATAGATATGGCTCATCAATCTATTGAAAACTTAAATGAGAAAGAATTGCTTCATGATGTTGATGAATGGAAAAAGAAAATAGAAGAAAAACCACAAGAAGTCATTCATGATATGCCTTGGTAATTCTTTTTTATGTTATTTATGATTGCTGCTCTTATATATCAAGCATTTGAGCATTTTGATTGAACAAGGAATATTTCAAATGTCTGTTGATGTAATAACATTTCTATTAAGTCAGATAAAAATTGACATAGAGAAAATAATCCCCCGCTGGCTTTAGGTAGCTGGTGGGGGGAGTATTTTACAGAGGGATGACCCTTGTTATTGCACATGTGGAAATTGCAGTTGAAATTATGCCACTTCCGGTATCTAAAGTTACTATCGCAATCCCTTCCCCAATATCAGTAATTGTACCTTGTATGTTAGGGGGTATCCCCAATGTTTCCACTAATACATCGTTTCCTATAAGTGATTTTAATACATTTGTCATTGGATCTTCACAACAACTACATTCTCCCACATTTTTTTTTAATTGATTTTAATTTGATACTTGGTTCTGGGCCAGGGAATGAAACGACTTGAACCGCAACAACATTGCAAATAGGATAATCCCCTTGTGAAGTAAATACTATAAAGTCATTAACGTCATTTATTGTTACACCTTGATTAGATGTTGGGGTCAGAATGGAAGCAAATAAAAACTCCACCCCTACCAACTGCTCCAAAACACACTGCATCGGACACACGCAACAGTCACAAAATGATTTATCAAAAACGCCCATATTGACCACGTCCTTTCCATTTTTTACATTGTATGAGAACAATTGATTTTTTGACTGGACGTGTACCCATCCTCATAAAATGTGCTCTTGTATATTTTCTTATACCTCCTATATAGTAAGAACAAACATTCTATGAGAGGTAATTAGATGAAACAACAATGAAAAATTGATGAACCATTATCAAAAAGAATAGAAAGATTAAACCTGAACTTGTAGAGGAAGAGGTCAATATTATATTTCGAGAGTTATCAGATTCCATGATGGAAGAGTCTCAGGTCACAAATGAATTGTTTACTTCATTTGGAAAAAGTACCTAAACAGTTATATCATGAATTGTAGAATAGAGTTAGATCGTCCTCATCATATCTTATTGAAGTAACTATGATGATTACTAAAAGGATGGAGCAATTGGACACTGGGTTACATGCGGTACTGACCACGAAGCAACAAGTATGATCACTAAGAGTATAAATAGTATCATTATAATAGCAGCACCTGAGCAGAACTATGTTTACTCATTATGATTTCCTCCTCTCAGTATGTAGTAATATATACTATGTTTAGAGAATCTACTTTGCTTGGATGGGTGTTCTAGTGCAAGTACACATTTATAAATAGATTTCTACTATAATAGAAATGATATATTATAGAAACCGTCATAAATAGACCATCCTTTCTTAGAAAGCATCCAAAGAAATTCAAAAGAAATTTAATTTAAAAGTTAAGAAAAGCGAAGTTAAGCAAAATTATATAAGCAAAGAACCAAGGAATTAGTTAATTCAACCTAGGAGATGATTTAATATGAATATTGTTTCAGTAGATTCTAGAAATAAGCTAATATATCTTAATTTATGTCAAAGTTATGAAGGTGAATTCTCTGCTCTTACTGAAAAGTTACCTAATACTGATGGAGTGTTTAAATTGGATACAATTTTAGGAGTTAATATAGAAGGCTTTTTACTTTATGAAAAAGAAATACCAATTGGCTTAGCTGCAGTTAGAAAATCAATAGAAGATTTTTTTGAAGTGTGCGAATTTTATGTGATCCCTTCTTGTCGAAAAAAAGACCTCGGAAGAAAGTTTGCACATCATTTATTTTCTATTTTTAAGGGTCAATGGCAAGTTAAACAAATAGAGGGTGCGGAATATGCAACTACATTTTGGAGGAAAGTAATTGGAGAATTTACTTCTGGGGAATTTGAAGAAGATGTTTATATGGATTTTCACTGGGGAAAAGTAACTAGACAACGATTTACTTCTGTTTAAATTAACACTATCCCATATTGAAATATTCTGCGATACTTTGCACCTGTTATCAGGCAATAAAAAGTAGTCAGATTCCTTTCATTTAAGTATCTGACTACTTAGATGTAAACTCGAATTCAATTCAATGGAACCACTATATCAACAAATGAATCTTTTCAACCCTTACTTAAAAATAGTTTTTCCTTCAAACCAAGCGAACCCGATTTTCGCTTTAACGATATTACGACTTGTTAAAAAGAATAAAAGTGATTTGCCCGGGGACAAAATAACTTTTCCACCGATTTGACCACTGGTTACCGTCTCATTACCTGGAACTCGTCTATCTGAAAAGTTTACCCCTCCCCTTGGTCTACCTTTTACTGAAGGATTAAATTGAACTTTGCCTTGCGGAGTTGTGTTAAAGTTAGTATTTGCAACACCCACATTACGTGAATTAAAAATCATTCCTGGCGGCTTAGAACTGATAAAGAAGTTTGCTGAATAAGGGTTTTTTGAGAGATTAGTAAGTGTAAAGAAATCCACAAATAAATTAACTTTGGAGCTTGACGGATTGAATAAACGAGCCCATGCATTCGTATTTCCACCAAAGGTTAACACTTTGGTTGTTCCTCCGAAAAACTTGCCTTTAGAGGATTGGAATGCTGGATTAATGATATTGACAACTTGCTTTCTTTTTTTCCTATGATTTATGGGAATCACCTCTTGTTAATCTCTTTCAAGTTATGAGTTATTAGTATTTTTTTTTCAAAACCCCAATGTTTATCTCATGATAAAGATGGCTTGTTGTGGGTTCTTTCCTACTTTGATGGTTTTTATGACTTTATTGGTTGCTACTTTAATGACGGATACCGTGTTGCCTCCAGAGTTTGGAATATAGTAGAGTTTTCCATCTGGAGTAAATCTACCAATTAAAGGATTTCTACCTACTCTAATGGTTTTAATTACCTTATTGGTTGCTACTTTAATGACAGAAACGGTACAGCCTCCTGCATTACTTACATAATAAAATTTTCCATCTGGTGTAAACATACCAGTAAAAGGTCCTTTACCAACTGGTATTGTTTTAATTACCTTATTATTTGATACACATATAACGGATACATTGTTTGAACCAGAATTACTTATATATACTAGTTTATTGTCTGGAGAAACAAAGGATCTGGATGGTTTCTTACCTACTTTAATGGTTTTTATTACTTTATTCGTGGCAACTTTAATGACAGATACTGTATTCGATCCGTTATTCGGTACATACACTAACTTACCATCTCGGGATACACGAGCTTGGAACGGATTTTTCCCTACTCTTACGGTCTTCACCACTTTATTTCTTCTTACATCAATAACTGAAACGGTATTTCCACCCGAATTGCTAACATAATAAAATTTTCCATTTGGAGTGAAACTTGATGTGAATGGTTTTTTACCAACTCTTATCGTATTTGTTACCTTGTTATTTTTTGCATTTATTTTAGATACATTATTTGAACCAGAATTAACAACTAGAACTGTTTTTTCAGATGGATCTAAGTCTATATCATCCGGTTTCTTCCCCACAGTAATGGTTTTTATTACTTTATTTCTAAATGTGCTGATCACTGAAACTTTATTCGTTCCAGAATTAGTTAGATAAATAAGCTTATTATCTGATGTTTCCGCAAAATCAAATGGCTTTCTACGAACTTTTATCGTGTCAATCACTTTATTAGTTTTTACATTAATGACAGAAACGGTATTAGAACATAGATTGGAAATATAAATTAACTTTCTTTTTCTAGGCAAATGAAATTACCTCCTACCATGATTAGAATCAAGATAATTACTCTATCAAAAGACTGTTTAAGAAATTATCTTGTTACTTATTTATATGAACAAACAAGTAAAGATGCTTGGGCCAATCATATAGGAGTTTTATCTAAATTTAAAAATTTTGTAGGTTTAAACAAATTGAGGTTTAAATTATAATAGATTAAGAAAACTAGATAGCAAAAAAGAAGACTTTAAGTTTCAAAATGGCGAAAAGAAGGTGAACTAATGCTTACATTTTTGTGCTGTTTCCTTCAAAGACAAAGTACCATCTGTTATTTCTTCTATTCCTCTTATTTTACAACTGGAAAAAATGATTGTTGAGCCAAATGGTGGTACTGAGGATACAAATGTTCCAATCACTATTCCTTCTCCTACCTTCTCAATAATAACTGGAGAAAGACGGGAAATTGATACATTTTTGCCTTTTAATACATTAGCGACATTGGTCATAGGATCCTCGCAACATACACATTCCCCTTTCGTATTTTTTTGAATCGGTTTGACATCTGGAATCCTTGTTGTTGAAAGTGGCGAAACAGAAACTATATTGCAAATCGCACTATGAATTAGATTAGGATCATCCCCAGGAAACCTATTAATCCCAGATACTATAAAGTTTTTGATTTCCGTAATTTGAATGGTAAAAGTTCCAAATTCTGAAACTATCAAAACTTCTTCTCCTTTAAACTGCTCTAAAGCAAACTGCATCGGACAGACACAACAATCGCAAATTGATTTTTTAAAGTTGACAGACATCTGCTTTAGATTTTCCCAGTGATTTAACTTTTCCAGAAGAGGATTTGCAACTACTTCTATTCCACCTATTTTACAACTGGAAAAAATGATTGTTGAGCCTGAGGATACAAATGTTCCAACTACTATTCCTTCTCCTACCTTCTCAATAATAACTGGAAAAGGACTGGAAATACATACTTCTTTTCCTTTTAATGTATTAGCGACATTGGTCATGGGATCCTCACAACATACACATTCCCCTTTCGTATTTTTTTGAATCGGTTTGACATCTGGAATCCTTGTTGTTGAAAGTGGTGAAACAGAAACTATATTGCAAATCGCAATATGAATTGGATTACCCGAACTCAAACCAGATACAATAAAGTTTTTGACTTCCGTAATTTGAATGGTAAAAGACCCAAAGAATTCTGGAACTATCAAAACTTCTTCTCCTCTAAACTGTTCTAAAACAAACTGCATCTGGGAGACGCAACAATCGCAAATTGATTTTGCAAAGTTGACAGACATCTGCTTTAGATTTTCCCAGTGATTTAACTTTTCCAGAAGAGGATTTGTAATTTCTGCTATTCGAACTATTTTACAACTGGAAAAAATGATTGTTGATCCTAATACTGGTGGTGGGGATACAAATGTTCCAACCACTATTCCTTCTCCTACCTTCTCAATAATAAGTGAATTACCGGAAGCACCAGAAATTACTTCTTTTCCTTTTAATGCATTAGCGACATTGGTCATAGGATCCTCGCAACATACACATTCCCCTTTCGTATTTTTTTGAATCGGTTTGACATCTGGAATCCTTGTTGTTGAAAGTGGCGAAATAAAAACTATATTGCAAATCGCAATATGAATTGGATTACCTGAACTACCAGGAGATTTGTCTATCCCAGACACAATAAAGTTTTTGACTTCCGTAATTTGAATTGTAAATTCTACTCCAAATTCTGAATCTACCAAAACTTCTTCTCCTCTAAACTGCTCTAAAACAAACTGCATCGGGCAGACGCAACAATCGCAAATTGATTTTTCAAACATGGCTTTCACCTCTTTTTGTTTTAATTAGTTTGAACCATTTTGCTTTCCTTCTATATATTATGAAAACCCCAACTTTTTGTA
This sequence comes from Chengkuizengella sediminis, assembly GCF_010078385.1. NCBI lineage: Bacteria > Bacillati > Bacillota > Bacilli > Caryophanales > Paenibacillaceae > Chengkuizengella > Chengkuizengella sediminis. The sequence goes on along the minus strand of NZ_SIJC01000001.1, from coordinate 462,191 downwards.
TGGACTCCTGTCTAGCTTTTTTTAACCAAAAGAATTTCCTCAAATCGAGGGTATTTTTTTAAAATTCACGTTACTTCCATGCGAAAACCATTAAAAAAGCCAATGGAATCCTGAAGGAGTCGCTTGGCTTTTTAGGGTGGTGAACTGGGGGATTATATAGACTATAAAATCACAAGTTTCTACTACTATTTATTTACTTGATTTATTCTTTTAATTATCCTTCTATATCAACTATGCCATTATTTGCATCAATTAATTGAGCTGGATCACCGTTGTTATTCCAAATGTTTTTCTCTGTCCAATATAGATCAGACGACCATACACCTCTGGAAAAATCACCTGACCAAATTGTGATTGTTTCTCCAGCTTTAATCGTATACGAGTCAGGGAAATCAAAACGTTGATCTCCTTGCACACTTAACACACTCCATCCAGTCATATCCATGTCTGTATTATCACTATTCTTTATAGTTATATATTCTTCCTCTAAATTCAGTTCTGTAATTTGAATGTATGAATTGTTTTCTGTTGTTACTGGATCTATGCTTTCGTTTTCTGTAACTTCGTTAAAAGTTACATCACCATCTAGCCAATCTACCTTTACATAATCCTCTAAAGACCATATCCCTATGCCTTCTTGCCTTGCTTTCTCTTGTGTCTCCTGAAACTGATCCACGTATTTTACGTTTGGTGGATAGATATAAGCCACTCTAGCGAGTCCTTTTTCTAGGAGCATTTCATTAAACAATTTCCCTTCTACCCACAGATATGCTAGTAATCTACCGTATTTATCACGTTCAGAAACATCAATTTCAATTTGAACCTTTTTACCTAATGTAAGTGTATCTTTTGCAAATTTTGATGCTTCGGGTCCAAACGGTTGAATAGGTTTGTTTGGATGAACAGTTTCTGGGGTGTCTACTAATAGCAATCGGATTGTTTCTTCTTTTCCTTCAAACTGTACTTTTATGGTATCACCGTCAACAATGTCAGTTATTGTTCCATTAATTAACTGCTGCTGAAATTCGATATTATTTATGTTTTCATTCTGTTGATTTTCTAATGTATATGTATTAGAACACCCTACAAGAAATATAAGTAATGAAATATATAAAATTCTCATTATTAAAATCACCTTTCAGATACTTAGATATATCTCTGCTTAATTAATTCTAGTAAATTCATAAATCCATATAGTATACAAATAAAACCCAGTATCCTAACTATAACTTTTGATTTTAAAAACCACCTAATAAATATTGTAGGCTTTATAATAGCGACTGTTTCTAATGAAAAAAATATTATGACTTCTATTATATAGTATAAGTTCATTTCATTTCGTTTTTCCTCCCCATAGTATAACGAGCGAAAAAGATTGTTAGAGATAAGCCTAGTTGGTTGTAAAGAGGTAAAGTATATAAGCGGAAATTTTGTAATAGGGCACAAACGTCCATTCATAATGACAATAAAACTCATAAAATACACTAACAAAAATTATGAATAGGAGGTGAAATCATGGGACATTTCGATGAATCAATATGTGATTGTTGCGTCTGTCCGATGCAGTGTGTATTAAAGCAGTTAATTGGAGAAAAAGTTCAAATAGTTAATGCATCTTCTGGATTCATTTTCTCATTAGAAATTCAAATAAAGGAAGTCAAAAACTTTATTGTTTCTGGAACAGATCCTAGTGGTGTTAGAATCAATTTTCCTATTTGTAAAATAATAGCTGTTATACCGCCATCGGGAGCATTTCCCTTAAATTTAAAACCGATTCAAAAAAGTACAAAAGGAGAATGCGTCTGCTGTGAGGATCCCATTACGGATTTAGCTAACTCATTAAGAGGGCGGGAGGTAACAATATTACCGATTGCTGTGTTTTTGGAGAAGAAGTTATCATCTGTGAGGATCCCATTACGGATTTAGCTAACTCATTAAGAGGGCGGGAGGTAACAATATTACCGATTGCTGTGTTTTTGGAGAAGAAGTTATCATCTGTGAGGTAGGAGAAGGAATTTTGGTTGTACAAGAGATGGTAGATATGATGTTAGTGGTTCTCTCTAGTTGTTTCATTGATTTAATTGCAGAAGGGAAAATTAGTGAAGGATTAGAGATAACGTCAAATGACTTTAAGAAGAGGAGTGAAAAAACCGTATGATGGTCTGTCCACGGTAAATCGGATGAAATTGAGCCTCTAAAATTATGAAACAAATGATAGCCTGAACACATTAAACGAGTAGTGGGCACTATTATTAGTGCTTTTTTCTTTTGCCGAAATCACTTACGAAAGGAGGAAACGAATGACAAAACTTTTTGAAGCAGGCGGCCATTATCCACCACCCGACGCGATCGAACGCCTAGTAAAATATAAATGTGGCCGAAAGATATTCGATGAAAAACAGGAGGAAGTCTACGAACACACTTCGGAAATTCTAAAATCAAAAACTAGGAAACGATCTAGCTTTAAGAAGCACACCCTATGGTAGTGAAACCATTAGTTTGAGTGTCACGGGTTTAGAATACGAACCCCATTATCTTTATATGATTCCGACTTGATGCCTGACCTTGATGATCTGAAGTCATTGCACTTAAACTTACATTCTACAATCGATCATCTTCATGTACAGAAAGTTTTGATTGCTAACAGGTTTGGTAAAATAGCACATTTTTAAACAAGCAAGGTCACTTGTCTATACCAAATGAAGTTTTTGAACATAGTATATATCACCTCTTAGCAATAGGAGGTACTTACCAACCCATATGTGCTCATATATCTTCTCTCATATAACCTCACTATTCATTTATGTAGTGAGGTTTTATAACAAAATGAAAAAGGATGATGGTTTCATCCCTCAGGTGTAACAGTTTATAAGTCAGATAGGAGTATATTATTTGATAAAAATTATAAATCAAGAAAGTTACATTTTATTGCAGTTGATGTATTGATTTTAACGGCTCTTCTAATTATTTTTAAATAGGTTATTCCAAAGATATTTTAATGTAACTACAGAGAGGTCACAACCTTCACTTTATTTGATGGTTGTGACCTCTCTGACTTTTAATTGGATTTTTTATAATCCGAAAATGACCCCTTTTAAAATAATTTAGTCGTTTCGATTATTCCAATCCGCTAAAAATTTTTCGATCCCTTGGTCTGTCAACGGATGATTACAAAGCTGCATGATGACTTTGTACGGAACAGTTGCAATATGAGCACCATTTAACGCTGCATCTGTAATATGAAGTGGATGACGAATCGAAGCGGCAATAATTTCTGTATCAAGATTGTGTATATTAAATATTTCAGAAATTATTGAAATTAATTCTAATCCATTATGTCCGATATCATCTAAACGCCCTAAGAAAGGTGATACATATGTAGCTCCAGCTCTTGCAGCGAGTAATGCTTGGTTTGCATTAAAAATGAGTGTTACATTCGTTTTGATTCCTTCATCTGAAAAAGCTTTAACAGCTTTTAGACCTTCTATAGTCATAGGAACTTTAATAGTAATATTCGGTGCGATTTTTGCAAGTTCTTTTCCTTCTTCAATCATTTCTGGTGCTGTTGTTGCAATAACCTCAGCACTAACTGAACCAGGTACTATCGAGGTTATTTCTCTTAAGCGATCATGAAAAGAAACGTTTTCCTTTGCAACTAAACTTGGATTTGTCGTAACTCCAGATAAAATTCCAACTGAATGAGCTTCCCGAATTTCTTCAATGTTTGCAGTATCAATAAAAAATTTCATATTCATTCCTCCTAAGTAAAGTAAATGTAAGTAAACAGGAGTAAACCCTGCATGAATAGCTTCTGAACAATATTCACAGCTAGAACCATGATCTAAATGAATCACTACGTATAACTCTATTATATCAAACAAGAAATATTTCACAATGAAGCCTACCAAAAATCAGATTCATCAACTTCCTCACCTTTTTTTCTCAATCCTGATACTATCCTATGTTTTGTACTTCTGTTTGGTCTGTGGTACTCGTCAGAACACATTTTTGAAACTGTCTCTTTATTTAATCCAGAATTTTCACTCATCCATTTTTGAGAAATCTTTTTGTTATCGATGTATTTTCCTAATTTAGTTCTTGGTTTTCCTAATCCAAACATGACTACCATCCCCTTTAGTAGTAATGTTGGGCAATTATCAAAAAATTTATACGTTTCCTATGAATAAAACCGTACTAGTGGACAAACAGTACCACATAAGCTTTAAACAAAGGAGGGAATATAAAATGAAAAATGAGATTGTAATATCGGTTGATTTTAGGTTTTATATCCATATCACTTATGAAGGTTATTTGAGGTTGTTGAGAATGGCTAAGAGATTCATCATAAAACCCGATCCTTTACGCGTTTTCTTTGATGGATTTGTAGGTGTTTCCTATTTTATGAGTTAAAACAACGTTTGGAATGGACGTGTGTTCAGGATAAAAAAATTGTTCTTTTATGTATTTTCACATTTTAATAATTCTAATAAATAAAAATAACAAAAATTCCTCAAGGATGAGTGTCAAAATGTGTTATAGGTGAGTATACTAAAAGTGAGCAGTCACAAATGAATAAGTCAAGGAATCCATCAAAAAAAACTTCTCCAGTAATGGAGAAGTTTTTTTGTTGTTTTGTTCATACTAGCTTAGGAAACTGATGAATGGAGTCATTTCTCTTTGTTTTGGTATTAGCATTGACTAAAAAATAATCCCATTATATGATAGTTTTTATAAGTTGTCTTTATCGCTTTAAAACTTTTCAATAGAATACAATATGGGGGGAAAGTAATGAAAAAAATAGGTTTAGTGTTGATCACTGTGTTTATGATATTTGCATTAACGGCTTGTGGGGACGCAGAAGTGAAGGTTGGAATCGCACAATTGGTAGAACATCCTTCCTTAGACTTAACAAGAGAAGGATTTATCCAAGCATTGGAAGATGCTGGATATGTAGATGGAGAAAAATTAGAGATCGATTACCAAAATGCACAAGGTGAGATGCCAAATAATACAACCATTGCACAAAAATTTGAAGCTTCAGATAATGACCTGATTCTAGCTATTACAACACCAACAGCACAAGCAATGCAGCAAAAAGTTAAAGACATCCCTGTTGTATTTACTGCTGTAACTGATCCACTTGGAGCAGGTTTAGTTGATGCTTCTAATGCACCTGTTGGGAATGTGACTGGAATGTCTGATACACATCCATCAGGACTAGAAGAATTGATGAATTTCATTGCAAAGGAATTCCCAGATGTTAAAAATTTAGGCGTTGTGTACAATGCAGGAGAACAAAACTCTTTCGTTTCAGTGGAAAGAGCAAAAACTAAAGCAGATGAATTAGGAATCAGCCTAGTGGAAGCAAATATAACAAATACTAGTGAATTGAAACAAGCAACAGAATCTTTATTAGGCAAGATAGATGCTTTGTTCATTCCGAAGGACAATATGGTTGTATCAGGACTACCAGCACTTTTACAAGTTGCCAATGAGAATGATCTTCCGGTGTTTGCTAGTGAGAAGGATACAGTAGCAAGTGGAGCGTTCGTTTCTTTTAGTGTTGATTATTTCACAATAGGTTATGAAACAGGTCAAATGGCATTAGAAATTATTGATGGAGGAAAGACTCCTGAAGAGCTTGAAATACAATACCCTGATAAACTTGATCTGGTAATCAACCTTATAGCAGCAGAAGAGCAAGGAATTACTGTGAGTGAAGAACTATTAAATCAAGTTAAGGAAGAAAACATAATCAAATAATAGTATTTGTTGATAGTGGAGGTACTTACCTCCACTATCTTTTAAAACTTATCGGGTATTAACAGCCCGTGTAATAAACATATTACGGACTGTTAGTACGGGATGAAGTACGTTAAAATAATATATTTTAATTTAATAGATTGACATTTGTCATTCTTTAAACTATTTGCTAGGAGGCACATTATGTTTTTGATGAAAGCATTAGAAGGTTCTCTTGAACTAGGTTTATTGTATGTGCTTATGGCACTTGGTGTTTATATTTCTTTTCGAATTTTAGATTTCCCTGATTTAACAGTAGACGGGAGTTTTACAACAGGAGCTGCGGTATCTGCTGTCATGATAACACACGGTTACAACCCATTGTTAGCAACTTGTGCAGGTTTTTTTGCAGGAGCTGCGGCAGGGACAATTACAGGGTTACTTCATACAAAAGGGAAGATTAATAACTTACTATCTGGTATTGTGATGATGATTGCCCTTTATTCCATTAACTTAAGGATTATGGATAAACCAAATACAACCTTATATGGAGAAGAAACGCTTTTTACTGCTATAAACGACAAATATTTCTTATTGATTGTTCCAATTGTTATTGTGATCTTTAAGTTCTTATTAGATGCATTTCTTCATACGGATATAGGGTTTGCCCTAAGAGCAACAGGAGATAATCAACGAATGATACGGAGCTTTGGTGTGAATACAGATTCAACCATAATTTTGGGAATCGCATTATCCAATGGACTTGTAGCGATGTCTGGTGCTTTAGTGGCTCAATATCAGGGATTTGCGGATATTTCCATGGGTGTTGGTATGATCGTCATCGGACTTGCTTCTGTTATTATTGGAGAAGCCATTTTTGGACATAAAACAGTATTTCGAGCTACTTTAGCTGTACTATTAGGTGCAATTGTTTATCGGATAGTTATTGCAATGGCACTTCAAGTCAATATGGATGCAAACGACTTAAAATTAATTACAGCATTTATCGTAGTTGCCGCGCTTATTCTACCGAAAATACAAAAGAGTTTTGGTCAAAAACGGAAAATAATAGAAAGAATTAAAGACATGAACAAAGAAATAGAAAATAAGGGGAGGGATATCAATGCTTAAGATCAATCAGGTTACGAAGTTATTTAATGCAAATACGGTTGATGAAAAGCTAGCTTTATCTAATGTGAATTTGATTCTCGCTCCTTCTGATTTTGTAACAGTCATCGGAAGTAATGGTGCCGGAAAGTCAACCTTAATGAATGTTATTTCAGGTGTATTAATGCCTGATGATGGAAATGTAACAATTGATGGTGTTGTGGTAAATAAACTTCATGAACATCAAAGAAGTCAATGGATAGCCAGGGTATTCCAAGATCCAATGGCGGGAACCGCACCTAATATGACCATTGCTGAAAATTTATCTATAGCTTACCTGAGAGGGCATAATCGAACTTTGAATTGGGGATTGAATAAAAAGAAAAAGAACTTTTTTAAAGACCAGCTTGAAAGGTTAGGCATAGGATTGGAGAATCGTTTAAATGCAAATGTTGGTTTGTTATCTGGTGGGGAAAGACAAGCTTTAAGTTTGCTCATGGCAACTTTTACTAAACCTAAAATATTACTATTGGATGAGCATACAGCCGCATTAGACCCTTCTCGTGCGGAATTAATTTCAAATTTAACTGAAAAAGTGGTCAAAGAGTTTAATCTTACAACTTTAATGGTCACACATAATATGTCTCAAGCAATTCAATTGGGGAATCGATTGATTATGATGGATAAGGGGCAGATTATTATGGATATCCCACCTAGTAAAAAACAAGGCCTCACAGTAGAAGATTTACTGCATGAGTTTGCTGCAATTAAAGGTGAGCAATTAAATGACGATCGAGTAATACTCGGATAAAATAATGAATTAAAACATATCTTAATTTTAGATCCCTATAGTTGTAAAAACTAGTAGGGATTCTTCTTTTAATATGTCTTAATATTTCTTAAAGCTGGGAGATGAATATATGAAACAACCTTACGTATATATCACTAAAAAAATACCAAAAGAAGTTATAGGACCACTAGAGAAAATTGCCACGGTGAAAATGTGGAATGGAGAAAGTGAAAAGGTACCAGTAGAGTTTTTAAAAAGAGAGGTAGCTAACGCAACAGCACTATTCACAACACTAGATGACACCATTGATCACTCTATCATTGAGAATTCTCCACAATTAAAAGTTATTTCTAACATGGCTGTAGGGTATGACAATATTGATATCTCAACAGCTACAAAACACAGTATCTTTGTATGTAATACACCGGATATTTTAAATGATACGACTGCGGATTTAGCTTTTGCCCTATTAATGTCCTCTGCTAGAAGAATTGTGGAAGGTCAACAGTTTATTAAGGATGGTTATTGGAAAGACTGGGGTCCCTTATTAATGGTAGGTAGAGACATTCATCATAAAACCCTAGGAATAGTGGGCATGGGGCGGATCGGTGAAAAAGTAGCGAAAAGAGCAACTGGGTTTGATATGGAAGTGTTATATCATAATCGTACGAAAAGGGATAGTGTAGGGGAAGCTTTAAATGCAACGTATTGTTCTTTTGATGAATTGTTAGAAAAGGCTGATTTTATTATCAACTTACTTCCTTTAACAGATGAAACAAGAAATAAATTCGATGAATCTGCTTTTTCAAAAATGAAAAACACAGCTATTTTTATTAATGTGGGGCGTGGAATGTCTGTTGTGGAAGAAGATCTGATTTATGCATTACAGAATGGGGAAATAGCAAGTGCTGGATTAGATGTGTATAGACATGAACCAATATCCAATCAACATCCTTTACTAAAATTAGATCAGGTTGTGCTTGTCCCTCATATAGGAAGTGCTACCATCGAAACTAGAACTAAAATGATGCAGTTAACGGTTCAAAACATTGTAAATGTCTTAGAAGGAAAATACCCTGAAGCTTATGTTAATAAAGATGTGAAACTATAACAAATTCAGCGATTTCTTATTCCTCTTCTTCCTGTAATGAAAAATCCTTTAACAATGTGTTCATTAAAAGATATGGGCAAGTATTTTAATAATAATGGCATTATTTGTTTATATGAATATATAATCTTCGTAATTTACCCCTAGAACTTCAAGGTTTTTTTTGATTTTTCTATATCATCTTCCGATATCTGATGTGAATGATTGTTGTATATTTGAGTTTTTTCATATAATTCTTTTTGTTGATAAAATATCCACTAAAATAAAAAAATTTAGAAATTTATTGAAAAGGGGTTCTCTTTTTGATTAATCTGTTATATAATACAACTAAATTTAATAAACTGTACTATAACAAATGGTTGAGAGGGTGAGTCTTACTTATGAATACCGTTGTATCAGGGGTTCAGGTTCATGGTGAAGTAAATGAAAAGTTTGAAGAAGTATTAACAGACGGAGCATTACAATTTATTTCAAATTTAGAACGACAATTCAGGGGAAAAAGAAAAGAACTGTTACACAACAGGATTTTACGTCAACAAAAAATAGATCAAGGAGAAATGCCTGGATTTATTAAGGAGACAGAACATATTCGTGATGGTGATTGGACGATTGCTCCTTTACCTGAGGATCTTCAAGATAGAAGAGTAGAGATTACAGGTCCAGTTGATCGAAAAATGATTATTAATGCGTTGAATTCAGGAGCAAAGGTATTTATGGCAGATTTTGAAGATGCCAACTCGCCCAAATGGGAAAATTGCATGGAGGGGCAAATCAATCTTCGTGATGCAGTAAATAGAACGATTACATTTGAAAATGCGAATGGAAAAAAATATAGTTTGAATGAGGAAATAGCTGTATTAATCGTTCGTCCTAGAGGTTGGCATTTAGAGGAAAAACATATCATAGTGGATGGAGAAAGAGCATCTGCAAGTTTAGTAGATTTCGGATTGTATTTCTACCACAATGTTAAAAAGTGTATTGAAAACGGAAGTGGCCCGTATTATTATTTACCAAAGTTAGAAAGTCATTTAGAGGCAAGACTTTGGAATGAGATATTTGTATATGCTCAAAATGAGTTGCAGATTCCGCAAGGAACGATCAAAGCAACAGTACTTATCGAAACGATATTAGCTTCCTTTGAGATGGATGAAATTTTACATGAATTAAGAGAGCATTCAGCAGGATTAAATTGTGGAAGATGGGATTATATTTTTAGCTATATAAAAAAATTCAGAAATCATGATGAAATGATTTTACCAGATCGTTCTGAAGTAACGATGACTGTACCTTTTATGAGATCTTATTCACAATTAGTAATACAGACGTGTCACCGTAGAAATGCACCGGCAATCGGAGGCATGGCTGCTCAAATTCCGATAAAAAATAATCCGAAGGCAAATGAAGATGCGTTTCAAAAGGTAAGAGCAGATAAAGAAAGAGAAGCTTTAGATGGTCACGATGGAACATGGGTCGCACATCCTGGTCTGGTTCCTGTTGCATTAGAAGTGTTTAATAAAATTATGCCTAATGCAAACCAAATCAATAGAAAACGAGAAGATATTAAAGTAACAGCAAAGGATTTACTTGCTGTTCCAGAAGGAAAGATCACAGAGGCTGGCGTACGTACCAATATTAATGTTGGTATTCAATATATTGAATCTTGGCTGTCTGGTAATGGTGCTGCTCCTATCCACAATTTAATGGAAGATGCGGCAACAGCTGAAATCTCACGAGCACAGTTATGGCAGTGGATAAGACATCCGAAAGGGATTCTCAATGATGGAAGGAAATTGACTTTGGAGCTTGTTCAGCAATTACAAGAGGAAGAATTAGAAAAAATTAAAGCTGAGCGAGGTGTTGAAAGATTTGAAAGTAGTTTTATTAAGGAAGCTGTACAACTATTTAATAAATTAATTGAAAATAATGAATATACTGACTTTTTGACTTTACCTGGTTACGAAAATTTATAAAATACAATAAAAAACAAATTGGAGGAATTAGAAATGATGAAAAGAGTTCAAAATTTAGAATTAAGTTGGCAAATTGATGAGCGCTGGAATGAAATAACAAGACCATATACAGCACAAGAGGTAATCAAATTACGTGGTTCTATGGATGTTGAATATACTTTAGCAAAAGAAGGGGCAAAAAAACTTTGGAAATTAATGCAATCCGAAAGTTATGTTAATGCATTAGGAGCATTAACAGGAAATCAAGCCGTTCAACAAGTGAAAGCAGGATTAAAAGCGATATATTTAAGTGGATGGCAAGTAGCAGCAGATGCTAATTTATCTGGACAAATGTATCCTGATCAAAGTTTATATCCAGCAAATAGTGTACCTCATGTTGTAAAAAGAATTAATCAAGCTTTACAGCGTGCAGATCAAATAAGTCATTTAGAAGAGGATGATAGTATAGATTGGTTCGCACCTATTGTTGCAGATGCAGAAGCAGGTTTTGGCGGTCAATTAAATGTATTTGAATTAATGAAAGGAATGATCGAAGCAGGTGCTTCTGGTGTGCATTTTGAGGATCAGCTTTCATCAGAAAAAAAATGTGGTCATTTAGGCGGTAAAGTGTTATTACCGACACAAACGGCTGTACGTAATTTAATCTCAGCTAGATTAGCAGCAGATGTAATGGGTGTTCCAACAATATTAATTGCTAGAACAGATGCAGATGCGGCAGATATGATTACAAGTGATATTGATGATGCTGATAAACCATTTATTACAGGTGAGCGAACTTCAGAAGGGTTCTTTAAAACAAAACCAGGCTTGGATCAGGCAATTGCAAGAGGTCTATCTTATGCACCATATGCAGATCTAATTTGGTGTGAAACTTCCACTCCAGACCTAGAACAGGCGAAACGTTTTGCTGATGCTATACATGAAAAGTATCCAAATAAATTACTTGCATATAACTGTTCCCCATCATTTAATTGGAAAGCAAAGCTTGATGACGCAACCATTGCAAAGTTTCAACAGGAATTAGGGAAGATGGGATATAAGTTCCAATTTGTAACTCTAGCAGGTTTCCATGCATTAAATCACAGTATGTTTGAACTTGCAAAAGGATACAAAGAAAACGGTATGGCTGCTTATTCCAAACTACAGCAAGCAGAATTTGCGAACGAACAGCATGGTTATACAGCAACTAAACATCAGAGAGAAGTAGGCACAGGTTATTTTGATGAAGTTTCACAAGTGATTTCTGGTGGTACATCATCTACTACAGCTTTAAAAGGTTCAACTGAAGAAGCGCAATTTCATAGTGCGTAATCAGTTGTTGTATTCATTGTATTGAAAAACTAAACGTTAAAAGCTTCTCCAACACTGGAGGAGCTTTATTTTTTCCGTTATAATTTAAAAAGTGTTCTATATGAAATAAAGTAATTTAAATTCAGAGCTGTTCAGAAAGAACGTTATATTTATTGTAAACGGAAAGGAATTTGAAGCACATGAACTTAACGAACCTTCCAATTGGGGCAACAACCTCTAAAATTCCTTTTGCACAAAAAGCAAGTGGCAGAACGAGTAAAGAAATAGTATCAGATTTAGATAAGGATGCTTTCTTTTTTCGTTCATTAGAAAATAGAGGGATTGAACTTAATCAATCACAAATAGATGCAGTGAGACATTATAAAGGACCATTATTAACCTTAAGTGGCGCAGGAGTTGGTAAAACAACGCTACTTACTTGTAGAACAAGTTACTTAATTTCCTTCTATCAAGTTCCCCCAGAAAATATTCTACTTTTGACCTTTACTAAAAAAGCAGCGGATGAAATGAAAGAACGAATCCTCTCTTTACATACTTCTGCTAAAACCAGTACAGGGAAAATTGAAGCAAGCACATTTCATGCTTTCTTTTTTAAATTATTAAGGAAACAAGGTTATCGTCAAGAGGTACTTAAAGAAGAATACAAACGAATCTTAATCAAACAGTTTTTAAAAGAAAAGGGACTTAGAGATGAATACCAAGCTGAAAATATACTTTCTATGATCACTAGTTATAAAATACAAGGAATGAAACCAAATCAGGTAGTGGCCAAATCAACTTCAGAGAAAGAGATACAAGAGATGTATAAACGTTATGAAGAATGGAAACAGAAACATGAACGTATTGACTTTGATGATATGCTGCAGTTAGCTTATGATCTATTAAAAAAGTCTCCTGAGTTGCTTGAATTAATGCAAAGAAGATTTCAGTTTGTTTTAATTGATGAGTTTCAGGATACGAATGATTTACAATATGAACTGATTAAATTAATGACAGAAAAGCACAAAAATCTAACGGTTGTAGGAGACCCTGATCAAACGATTTATTCCTTTAATGGCGCTCGTTATGATTTCATTATGAATTTTGACAAAACGTTTCCAAATACAAAAATGATTACGCTAAATATGAATTACAGATCAAACCCAGGTATTGTAGGCCTTGGCAATGAAATGATTAAACATAACAAGAACAGAAAACCAAAAACATTAACTGCAACCAAAGATGGGATGGAAGTTCCTTTATTTTTACGTCCAAGTAATACGGATAATGAAGCAGAACTAATCATTAAACAAATGCAAACCCAGATAAGTGCTGGGGTTAGTTATAAAGATATCGGTGTGTTATATCGTACTGCCAGCAGTGGACGTGCTATTTACGAATTGTTAACACTGAGTGAGATCCCTTTTAAGGTGAGTCGTCAAAATGAAGTGTTTTATGAACAGAAAATAATTAAACCATTAGTCGATCACCTCAGATTATGTTTGAACCACAGAAATATGGAGGCTATAGAAGGGATTTTAGGCTCTTTATATATAAACAAGGACATGGGAATGCAGCACATTAGAGAAATGGAGCAGAAACAAAAAAAGAAGTACCCATTAATCCATTTGAAAACATACTCTCACTTACAGGATTTTCAAAAGAAACAAGCGGTCGAACGAATTAAATTAATCAAAAAATTAACGGAAATGAAACCCGATGAAGCGATTAAGAAATTAAGAAACGAATTTTATAATAAATACATGGAAACGGATGAAAGGCAAGAATTAACCTCCCACAAGGAAATGAATATAGAGATGCTTGATGAAATTGAATCCTCTGCAAAAAGATTTATGAATATTAAAGAATTTATATATTTTATTGATAATATGGTTCAAAAGCATCATGATTTAAAATTGAAAAAAGAACATGATTCCAATGCAATTAGTTTAATGACGATTCATGCAGCGAAAGGATTAGAATATCAAGTGGTATATATTATTGGATTTTCAGAAGGGATTTTACCGCATAGTTCATCTCTAGAACCTGAATTGTCAGATCGACTGTATACTGGTCATAAAGGAGAACAGAGGGAGGAAGCACTAGAGGAAGAGCGCAGATTAGCCTACGTAGCTGTAACGAGAGCAAAAGAACAGTTAATTATCAGCTCTCCTCAATTTTATCGTGGTGTAAGAGCAGATGTATCTAGATTTATCATGGATGTATTTAATTCAGGTTTACCGAACAAAAATGAAGAAGTATCTGCTTGGCTGTGCACAAGCTCAAGTTGTAACGGGTGGATGCGGATTGATCCTTACGACAGACCCCAGGAACTGTTAAAAAAATGTCCAATATGCAACTCTATGATGAACAAGGGAACGAAACTTATCAATGCTCGATAATAGCTAAAATACTCATTTTGTAAATTTACTTATTCCCCTTCAATGTGAAGGGGTTTTCATGATAGTTGCGGATTTTTAATCCTCTTGGACATCCATCCAGTCCATTTACTCATAAGCATCATATGATAAAGAATAACAATATAAAAACAATAGAAATTTTTAATAGAAACGGGGGAGATGAACATGGAGAAAGAAGATATTGAACGCATGGCAAAATTAGAAGCTGAGCTCAAATCGATACGTGACGTAGTTGTTAAAATGGATACAAAACTAGATACTTGGAATAAGAGTTTTGTTCCAAGACCCGAGATTAATGAAATGTTCAAAGCAAGAGATAAAGAAATAGATGATTTGAACTCACAAATAGATGAATTACGTCTGGATAAAAGGAACAATAAGTCCATTGTTCCAGCTTGGGCGGGCGTTGTAGTAGCTTTTGGAGCGATGATCGTTACAATTGTTGGTATCCTAATCCTTCGCTAGTTGAAATGAAAATAAGCCAGTAACTCGGTTATAAATTTCCCTCATTAAAACTTAGAGAAAATGATACTATGGTTATTTTACTATAGGCACCAACTTATTAATGAACTAAACGAACTGACTCATAACTTTTCCGATATGATCATAAATAACATAATTTGCTCTAGAATCATAGGGAGTTGGTGCTTTATTAATTAGAATAAAGTGGTCCCCTCTATAATATTCAATCAATCCAGCAGCCGGGTATACACTAAGGGAAGTTCCTCCAACGATGAGTACCTCGGCTTTTGAAATAAAGTCTACAGCACTATCAAGAATATCTTCGTCTAATCTTTCCTCATATAAAACAACATCAGGTTTAATAATTCCTTCACATTGTTCACATCTAGGAATGGTTTCTTCATGATTTACTATTTTGTCTAGTGCATAGAACATTTCACAATCCATACAAAAGTTTCGATGTACGGAACCGTGTAATTCAAGAACGATATGGCTCCCAGAAGATTGATGAAGCCCATCAATGTTCTGGGTGATTACTGCTTTTATTTTTCCTTGTTGTTCTAAACGTGCTAATGACTGGTGGGCTGGATTAGGCAGCGCATTTTCATGTATCAAATGCTCTCTATAAAATGAATAAAATTCTTCTGGATACTTTTTGAAAAAACTAGAACTTACAATCTCTTCAACTGAACGATCTTGCTGAAACAAACCTTGTTTGGATCTAAAGTCAGGGATGTTGCTTTCTGTAGATACACCAGCCCCTCCAAAAAAAACGATATTAGAACTTCGTTTAATGATGGTTCGAACTCGCTCTATTGTATCCTTTTGATTATCCATGGTTATATCCTCCCTAAATGATGAATTTTTGACTTATTCAATAGATCACTTCTCTGTTTTAATTATAATTATATGAAAAAAATTATCTTTATTTTACCAAATATAAAAAAATAATTCTATCTTGTAGGATAGGGACGTCTGATGAGCATTTTATATAAGTTGTACACATTTTTTAAATAAATCAATTGATCAATTGACTAGTCATTAATTCTATACCTTGTATTAAATCATATCAATCCCTATTGTATTCAATAGGGATTGATATGTGTTTTGAATCATTTTTAACTGATATATTATATAAGTCATACAATCGATTAAAATTATTTGCTGATAGAATATTGTAAGTCAGCTTCGAATGTACCTATACAGAATGCTTCCATTACCATTCCATTACATGTTAACGTTACTGAAGATAAACTGGCTACCAGCACACTTATTGCATCTCGAGGACCAACATCATAATCTGTATCTACTCCAGCATCTGTAACTGTAACTGTCATTGTACACTCTGTACTAGTGTTTGTGATCGTTATCATCCCGGTAGGTAGCTGTGAAGTTGCTGTTATTGTTGTTGTAAATAAGGTAGCCTCTGCATCTCCATCACACATATTTCGAATCGGTGTACATCTTTTAATTAAAATTAACTGTGAAGGGAATAAATCAATACCAGCACACGAGATTGGACAACAAACGTCACTTTTATAACTATTGCAACTCATTATAAAACATCTCCTTATATTTTTAGTCTATTTGAGGTGTATTGAATTACCTCATAAAATAATATATGAAGGATGGGTACTGGCTGTATGTGCGAATCTACTGGATAAAAAGCACATTTTCATATCAAAAATCCCTATGTAAATATAATAGGGATATTTAAGCATGCTTTTTAATGTGGGATCTATCTAAAACATTTTGATATAAAATAGATCTACTAGAACAAACGCACATTTATAAATTCATAATTAAATCTATTTTAATAATAATGTGTAAATTCCGTTTCATTTTTATAATGTATTTAATGCACTTTTTTTGAACAACTCGCACAACCTGGACAATGATGACAAATCGTAGTCAGTGCTTGATTACTTTCCGCTGTTTGATTGCAGCTAAATCTCACAATTGCTATATTGGTGACAAAACATTTACCTGCTGTGACCCTCACTCTAAATTGAACTGTGATTGTTTCTCCGGCTTCAAGATCCCCTAATTCTATTCCAGCATTCGGATCAGCTCCAGGTTGTAGAATCCCATTAATCTTCACGCTATTTTCTATAAAATCAGTCCCAACAGGTTCGATATCTGTTAAAACAATGTTTGTCGCAATGGAAGGTCCCGGATTTGTAATTTCAATCGTGTAAGTTAATATATCTCCTTTGTTAGCAAGAAATTTGTCTACACTTTTTTCTATATTTAATGTGCTTTCAGGTTGATCAATTTGCAGCCCCAAAGCATTCGGCATATAGGCATCTTGAGTAGAGGTAAATCTGAAAACTCCAGCATTTTGGTTGTTAATTAATGCACCTGAAGCATCCACATTTGCTATATCCCATCCCTGACGTCCAGCACTTATGTTCATTCCTGGAGTCCCAGGCATTTGATTTCTAGATCCATAAGTACCAGACATATCTACCGCACCTGAATCATCTTCAATTTGTGATCCAAAAAAATTCATTGCTGGGTTATTTGGAGGAAGACCAGATAAATTTACTAGAGTCGCTACAGTTGGACCAAATAGACATTGATCCCCTGTAATATTAGCGTCTCCTTCTCCAGCACTAATCAGCGCCCTGGCTGCTACTGCTCCTGCTGGAGGAGTAACAAAACCAGCAACAGGTACATCAATGGTAGGGTTTGTCGTAGCGTTTACAACACCTTGAGCTCCGACAAAAAGAGTCATATTACGGAAAGAGAACAGTGGGAAATTTTCATAAATAACAGCAAGTGTCCATCCAGCATGGTTCGTATTATTTGTCGATGCCAATAAGGGATCTGTTAGTCCTGGAACCTGCCCTACCGCATATTGACCTGCCCCAAAGTTTTGCACAATATTTGTTACATTTGCTGAACGCATATAAAAGCCTAATGTATTACCACTTCCACTTATAAAAGTAGGTGCATTAGCTGTTAGCGGATCAGGTGATACTTGAAAAACGCCTCCACCTGGAACTGTGAAAATAACGTCATTATTAATTAAACCAGTAATATCTTGATCTCTTGTTAAATAGTTCCCTCCCCAGATTAATTCTGCATAAAGTACTGTGCTGCCCGCTGGGATCACTAAATTTGCTGCGGAACTATTTATGTTAATAGAAAGTGTAGTTGTAGCTATTCCACCAAGTGGGAAAGGATCTAGTGGAAAGGCATCTACTATAGGCTGACTGGTATCTAATGTAATAAAAGCTCCGATACTTCCTGCTGTACCGGCCGCATTTTGGTTTGTTTGTTGACTTAAGCCTAAAGTATTACCCGTAAACGTCATCGCACCACAAGTATTTGTTGTAAATCGATTAATGAACATGTTATATCACTTCCTAACTCATTGGTTATTCTTATCTCACTTTTTAGATTCTAGTAATGTGGGTGCTTGTTTATTTAATGTAGTATATTCCTATAAATCTCTATTGCTACTAAAATACAGGGCAATTCCCATGTGTCATTCGCCAATTTTTCTAACAAATGTGCGATTGTCCTAAATCAAATAAGTGATAAGGGTAATAGTATGGTACATAATAACCAATTCAGTTGTCTAGGAGGTGATTGCTTTGAGTAAAATTAAGAAGAATAATTGTTGTGTAAACGTCAATGTTCATTGCTCTACAAAATCTACTCGTAAAAAAAGAAAGTCTAAAAAAAAGTGCAAGAAAAAATCAAGTAAAAGAACGCTTCAGATCAGTCGCTGTATTCCTATCAACAAAGCCTGTGATGATACAATGCCTACACCCATTTTTGTAGGTGAAAAAACAAGTGGAATTTCATTGCCCTCTGGTGCCATTACTATTGTGAATACTAGTGAGACATGTACGATACAAGTAGCGATTGAAATCTTATCTTCCATGACACCTCTGATTACAGAAATTGATCCAAGATCATCTTTTACAACTACACTAGCGGATATCATACGAGTGGATATCTTATGTATAGGTCCTATGACAGAGAACTGTACAGGTACTGTTCAACTTGACCTTGTTTTTACAGTATCTACAAAACTTGATCACCATAAAGTAAAACACAATTTAAAAAGACATTCATTTTACGATACTGAGATTAAGTCTATAAAAACAAATAACAGAGATAGAATAGAAATGTTAGAACCTAATACGATTGGAAATATGCACCTAGAAGGACGGCGAAATATCCAAATTCAAGAAAAAAGTTTTTCTAAGGAAATGAGTAAAATTGTTGATAAACTTGATCACCAGTTAAAAAATTTAGACCATACAATAAAAAGAAGAGATGAACTTTTTTTGACAGCCTTAAAGGAAATGAGTGACAATCAAAAGGTTCTAAATTCAACTTTATTAAAAACAGTAAAACAAGAGAATGTAGAAGAAATGGTTAGAGAAAATCCAAAGAGAATAGGTGGACCCACAAAAGAAATACAAAAGGAACTAGAAGAAAACTCTAATATATATCCAAAGAAAATAGAAGCAAATAAAGAAAGTATAGAAAGTATAAAATCTGAAGAAAAATTGAAGACAGAAGTTTCCGAAGCATCCTCGATAGAAAAAACAACAAGAAATAAAAAGAGAAAATGGTGGCAAAAATTATTTAGAATATCATCAGTTGAGAAAGCAAATGGATAGTACTTATATGAGAAGATTAAGACTAGAAGACTGGAGGAAAAGTAGTCTTGTAATATCTGGCTACTTTTTTTCTAGGCCTAAGAAGGATCTACATTGCTGACATGATTGCTTTCTGTTAAAATTTGAAGGGAAACTAAGAGAGAGGATATAGCCATATGAAACTTGTTACTTTTAACCCACTAAGAACGATTGGAATTCCGAATATTTCCTATATAAAACCACTAAATATGTATAAGGACATCGAAAAGATTAAAGAAGCGGATATGCTCCTATTTCCTGAATACTGGCAGGTAAATTCTCTAGTTTATGGATTGAAAAAAAAGATTTTCCCTAGCATTAATTCTTACCATTTAGGCCATAACAAAATTGAGATGACTCGTGTTCTGAAGACTGTTTGCCCTGGACAGATTCCATACACAGAGATATTAAGTAATACAGATGAAAATAGACGTTATATAATGGAAACCTTTCCGCTTCCATTTGTTGCTAAAGAAATCAAAAACTCAATGGGACAAGGTGTGTTTTTAATACAGAATGAAAAAGAGTTTCAGAACTATGCTGAGAAAGTTGATGTTTTATACATTCAAGAGTACATACCAAATGATCGAGATTTACGAATTTGTGTAATTGGGAATGAAGTTGTAACTGCTTATTGGAGAGTAGAGGAAACTGGCGGCTTTCATCATAATGTAGCACAAGGTGGAAAGGTATCGTATGACAATATTTCAGATGAAACACTTCGGTTAGTATTAGACGTTTCTCAGAAACTAGGGATTAATCATGCTGGATTTGATGTGATTTTCGACAATGAAAAACCATATATTTTAGAGTTTAATATTTTATTTGGAAACCAAGGCGTTCCAAAACATAAAGTATCTCTTGAACAAAAAATAGTTGAATATATTACGAGGAGTGCCGAAATACTTTGAGAAGCATTGCTTAGATAAGAAAAAAATCGAGGCTAGATATAGCATAATTAATAGTAAGGGGGAGATGAAAAAATGGACTTAAACCTAGAAAAAGCGGTTAAATTACGTGAAGAGGGTAAATATGGGGAATCAAATTTATTATTAATGCAGTTGGTTGAGAAGCATCCTGATGATGCTACGATTCATTACCAAGTTGCATGGAGTTTTGATGTAATGGAAAAAGAAAGAGAGGCGGTACCTTTCTATGAAAAGGCAATATCTTTAGGATTATCTAAAGAGGAATTAAAGGATGCTTATCTTGGGTTAGGAAGTACATACAGAACACTAGGTGAATATGAAAAGTCCAAACATATTTTTCATAAAGCAATAGAAGAATTTCCAAATCATAGAGCACTTCAGGTGTTTTATAGTATGACTTTATTTAATCTAAAAGAGCATGACAAAGCAATGGAAATTCTCCTAAAAAATATTGTGGAAACAACAAATGATCAATCTATCATTGATTATAAAAGGGCGATTCATTTTTATACTGACAAACTAGATAAAGTGTGGGACTGATTAGACCCTCTCATCCATCCATTCTGCCATTTTACTAAGGGAAAGCCCCATATTACCGACTTGGCAATGATTTTGGCCTTGTTCCTTTTCTGTAAAGATACGGTCTGTAATGGATTTTGCATTTTTTAAAGCTTGAATTTGTAAATGGTGCATTTTAACTGGGATGAAATGGTCTTTTTCACCAGTTAATATCAGTATATCTTGTTTTACCATTTCAGATTTTAAATGTTCTTCATTGAATTCGAGTATAGCAAACCCGCTTTCTAGCGGAGTTTTTGTATGTGTAATATACATTAAATGCTCTATGCCCCATTTTTCCTGTGGCATCATTTTCATTTTTAAGTCGGACATCCATGCCATCAAGTTTGGATGTTTGAATAACCATAATGCAAACTTCTCAATGAATGGAGGCGGTATTTTCATATAGTCGTATGCAATGCTAGAAGCTATGACTCGTTTGATTCTAGGTTCATATGCTGCAGCACGAAAACACAACCATCCTCCCATCGATATGCCTAATAAAGTGACATCGTCCAATTCAAAATAATCCAATATCGCTGAAGTAGGTTTCTCCCACTCATAACTTAGTGGTAATCCTTGTTTTTTCAAAGCATAACCTTGCCCAGGTCCTTCGAAAAGAATGACTTCATAGTTTAGTTTAGAGAAATATACTGCCATCGAATAAAACTCTTCCATGAAAGAATCAAACCCACCGTGGATAACAAGTGTTCCTTTTTTTACGTTGCCTTTTGCTGGCACTTTCATTGCGGGTAAGAAGTGTTTACCGTATGGAACTAAAATACGTTCTATATTCTCACCTGCAACGAGCACATTATAAAATAATGCTATAAATTGATCATAAATTTTCATTTTATCAGGATCGGTTGGAAGCGTAAAAAACTCTGCAGCACGATAATAAAATGTAGCGTTCATGATTCGATTTTCAACTCTCGCTTTCTTAGCTTGACGTATCATTTCATCCTTCCAATCATCGACTTTCTGAATGTTTCTGGCTGCATCCATCATATCTTCTACTCGAGAGTATCCCATTGAAACCCATCGATTCATCTGAAAATCCATGATTTTTGTCTTGTGGAAATGATGATAACCAACAGGAAAATTGAATTCTAACATCATTATTCTCTCCTTTCCTTCGTTAACCCCATTTTTAAAAAGTCTATGAAATAATTCATTTCTTGTTCAATATGTTCAGGTTTGCTTATATCTGTTATTTCCCCGAGGTGGGTGAACAAAAAACCAATGATTCGTTTAATAAATTCAATCGGTAAATTTTCTCTAAACTCTCCTTTATGATATGAAGCTTCTATCATTTGGTTGATTTGATCATTATTTTCAAAATTATACTTTTTTAATGCTCGTTCATAGATGTCATTTCCTTTCTCTTTTACGAAACTATTTGCAAATCGATTGATATCTGGGTAATCTACCGCAAATTGCATACCAAGACGAATCTGTGTCTTAAAAATAGAAAAGATGTCTGTAGAGTAGTCTTCCACAGTCATTGCTTTAGAGAGAAATGCTTGTTTTTTCTCAATTAATGTCTGAATCAAATGAAAGTACAAATCTTCTTTATTTTTAAAATGATAATAAAATGATCCTTTACTCATGTTTGCCATCTTTAAAATGTGATTTATAGAGGCTTTTTCATATCCTCTTGTTATGAACTCATTTAGTGATGCTTTCATTAAAGCTTCGTTATGTTCAAAATCCTTGTTAAAACCTGTGCTCAAAAAATCCCTCCTAGCTTAAAGAAAAGGTATAAATTATCCATAAACTAATTATAGACCTCAAGGTCTAGACCGTCAAGTCTATTAAAATACAAAAAACCCCTTCTTGAACTAGCCGAAGCTTGCAAGAGGGGGCGACCTATATGCCCTCAATATCATTTGAGGGCTTGGAGATTTTATGAATTTAACTGTTTCTTTTCCAAATCACGCACGGTGTCACTTTTTTCTACTTTTTTTTCATTTTTGTACGTATTAAATAACACGTCAAATGTAGGGTGGGTTACACCAAACCAAAATTGTTCATTTTTATAATGATGCCATAGGTGCATTCGTTTCATGAATTTGCCCCAAGGGGTAAGCGGCGTGATGGGTCGATGTGCAACATAGTGTGACCATTCATAATACAACAAATAAGCGAGGACTCCAGTTGTAAATGCAATGGCTATCATTAGGTCAAATGTGATGAAAAATACAATAATACCAGCAGTTATAAAGATTGGAAAGCTATACCATACAGGAAGGAATAATAAGTTCAAATCATTAGGATGAGCATGGTGGTGATAATGTATACGCTTCATTAAGTTTAATAGAAAGTTTTTTCGAGGGGGTTTCATATGAAATAAAAAACGATGAATCAAATATTCAGTGACTGCATATCCAACAATACCTAGGAACATAGCTATCCACAATTTTCCGTTTGTTAGGTTAAGTAATGTGATTAGGAGTAAGGTAAGAAAAGTAATAGAAGTAATTTGAATATCTTTGATACTAAAAAACTCTTTAATATACTTCATCATTTTAACCTCCAACTTTTTTATACACTTCATGAAAGTGTACAACTCATAATTTTTCATTTTGATTTTCTAAGAAGTTGAATGTAGGATGAGAGGAATTTAATCACATTTTTTCTTTTTCCATACCAGCTTTTAATAAAGTTTTTAAAATGAGGGAGTTTCCCTTCATAGGGATACCAGTTCACCTCAGATTTTTTGATGCCTCTATCAACCAGAATTGATTTTTGATGGCAAAAAATTTGCACCCCAACTTGAGCATGATACCTTCCTATACCGCTATCTTTTATACCACCAAAGGGAAGGTACGGATTGGCAATGGCTACAATGACATCATTAACCACAACACTCCCAGCAGCTAATTTCGCTGCTACTCTTTTGGCTTTATTTAGATCTTTGCTCCACACACTCGCACTGAGTCCATATCGAGTATCGTTTGCCAACTGAATCGCTTCCTCTTCATTTTCAAAAGGAATGACATTGATTACAGGTCCAAAGGTTTCTTCTTGTATGACTTCCATTTCGTGATTAACATCGGTTAATATTACGGGTTCAATTTTCATTCCTTGATGTTGATGAAGTTTAGGATGACTTCCACTAATGATTTTAGCCCCTTTTGAAATAGCAGATGTAACGTGATTTTGTATTATTTGAAGTTGGTTTTCAAATGTCATTGATCCTAAGTCAGCATCATCAGAATGTTCAGTTTTTAAATTCTGAAGTTCATTTTTTAATTCTTGAATAAATGATTCATAAATTTCCTTTTCTACATAAATGCGTTCAACAGACATACATACTTGACCGTAATTTGTTAATGATCCCCATAATGCACCTCTAACAGCTCGATCAAAATGAGCATCTTGGAATACAATCATGGGGTCTTTCCCACCTAACTCTAAAGAAGTTGGTATGAGGTGCTTCGCAGCTTCTTGTTGTATGATTTTTCCTGTTCTATCCGATCCTGTGAAAAAGATATAATCAGGTTTTTCAGATACAAGTTTTGCACCTAATTCTTTTCCACCATGCGCCACTTGAATGACATGTTCGGGAAACCCTGCTTGTTCAAATAAACTTTCCATCCACTGTCCCACTAGTGGGGTAACTTCTGAAGGTTTGAGTATGACACAATTTCCTGCTAATAGAGCATTAATGACTGGGTTCATAGCAAGCTGAAAGGGGTAATTCCAAGGGGAGATCACTAAAACAACTCCTCGAGGCTGGTAGGAAGTGTAGGATTTTTTCCCTATGAGTGCAATAGGAGTTTTTGTTTTTTGTGTTTTCAAAATTTTTGCTGCATGTTTTTCTAAATAGGCAATCGTATCTAATACGGTAAATAGATCTGCTGTAATCGCTTCCACCTTAGGCTTTCCTGCATCTTGATGTATGATATCAATGCCATCTTCTAATTGTTCAACGATAATATGTTTTAATCTGCGTATGTACTGTAAACGTTCTTTAATTGATGTGTTTTGCCAAGAACTATTTGCCTGTCTGGCTTGATCATACATAAGAGTCGTTGTATGGAGTGGAGTAGTATTCACAAAGCCAATCGTTTCACCACTAATTGGGCTCATAACCTCTAATGCTTCCATCTTAGTACCCTCCTATATTTAATTAATCTTATTATATGATAAAATCTTATTTTTTTACAGTGTACTAAAATAGTCATTTAGTTTTTTAATTTATTTTTATTCAACCATTGGTATAAAAATAATTTCTTATAATCACTATAAGTAGTTATTATTAGAAAATTTAGCGTATTCACATTAAAATGTTTACTATGAGGTTTAAGATTACAAATATGGAAAATCTTAATATTTTCTATATCACAATTTTTAAGTAAAGGAGTAAAAAAGATGAATTTAGCTAAATTTCCAAGAAGAAGATATACGCATTTTGATACACCGATTGAACCATTAAATAATTTATCAAAACATTTAGGTGGTCCTACTATATATATGAAGAGAGATGACCTACTGGGTCTTACTTCTGGTGGGAATAAAACGAGAAAGCTTGAATTTTTAGTTGCAGATGCATTATTTAATGGAGCTGATACTTTAATTACATGCGGAGCGATTCAATCCAATCACTGTAGACTAACACTAGCTGCAGCCGTGAAGGAAGGAATGGGTTGTCATCTTGTGTTAGAAGAACATGTTCCAAATACATATGATCCAGATGCTAGTGGTAACAATTTTTTATATAAACTGTTAGGAGTCGATCATATTACTATTGTACCTAAAGGAACTGATCTGCTATATGTAATGGAGGAAGTAAAAGAAAATCTTGAGGAACTGGGGAAAACGCCTTACATTATCCCTGGAGGCGGCTCTAATGAAATCGGGACCACAGGGTATGTGGCTTGTGCAGAGGAAATTCAAATTCAATCTTTTCAAAAAGGCATTCAAATTGACCATGTGATTACAGCTAGTGGCAGTGGAGGCACACATGCTGGGCTTATTGCAGGATTTTTTGGTACAAATAGTCAGATTCCAATTATAGGAATTAATGTAAGTCGAAATAAAGATGAACAAGAAACATTGATCTACGACCTTGCTAAACTAGTTGCAAAACATGTTGGCATTCGAGAAGAACTTCCTAGAGATACGGTTGTTTGTTTTGATAATTATGTAGGACCTGGTTATTCCTTACCTACAGATGAAATGGTGGAAGCAATTCAATTAGTTGCTAGAACAGAGGGCATCTTACTTGATCCAGTATATTCAGGGAAAACAATGGCAGGAATGATTGATTTAATACGAAAAGGTTATTTTAATTCAGATGATCAAATTCTTTTTGTTCATACTGGCGGTTCCCCAGCGCTTTATGCATATACCAATACTGTTTTAAATGACTTTGTTGTGCATAGTAGTTAGGCATTGGAGAGGGAGTTGGATTTTTTATTTTATTTAAAGAAGTTCTTCAATTTAGAAGAACTTTTTTTCTTTTTTAATGTTCATGATGAGTAAATCTTACTTTTGAGTATTCTCATCCTCATTTGTATTAGAATAGGCAACTAAAGTGACGATATCTCCTGATTTATTTTTAATTTTGCTTTCTAAATGTTTTATTTCTTCAATTTGTTCGTTATTTAATTGAGCAATTTGATATTCGTTTGAATTCATTTTATTATCACCTCTATTTTGTTTATAATTATGATAAGATAAAAATGATTCTATAATACAAAAATTGATTGGGGAACTAGGATTTGAACCTAGATAATGACTTTTAATTGTCATATGTGCCATCCATCTGGCTACTCCCCATTAATAAATATTATTTTTATCAGCAGTAAGTTTTTTTATACGTTGTTTTTAGCACTATTAGTTCATTAGATTTTTAGAGGAGTGAATATTTATGAAAATAATTTCAATTGAACCTACACCGAGTCCAAATTCTATGAAAATCAATATAGATGAGTCGCTTCCAACTGGGGTACGAAAAACTTATACTTCAGAAAATAAAGAAAAAGCACCTGAATTGATGAAACAAATACTAGATATAAAAGGGGTTACTTCGATCTTTCACACCGTGGATTTCTTGGCAGTTGATCGAGTGCCAAACGCAGATTGGAAAACAATATTAGAGCAAGTGAAGGATATATTTGGTGAGGGACAAGCTGTAAACGATTTTGATTCCATGAATCAAGGATTTGGAGAAGTTAAAGTTTATGTACAAACATTTAGAAAGATACCTATGCAAATTAGAGTTAAGTCTGAAATGGAAGAAGCAAGGGAAAGTTTACCTGAAAGATTTACGAATGCTGCCATTGAAGCAGGTTTAGCATCTCCAAATTTAATAAAAGAGAGAAAGCTAGAGGAGTGGGGGATTCGTTATGGAGAGCCTAAGGACATCGCTATGGAAGTGTTGGAAGAATTAGATGCATCCTATAATGGTGAAAGAATAAAAGGGTTGTTACAGCAAGCACAACATACGAATGTTGATGATACCCCTATAATCATTGGAAAAATGACACTTGAGGATGCAGTAAAGGCATTGGATAACCCTGATTGGCGCAGAAGATTTGCTGCATTAGATCAGATGGAACCAACCGCTGAAGTCCTACCTATAATTTCAAAAACATTAAAGGATCCTAAAGCTTCAATCCGACGTTTAGCAGTGGTTTATTTAGGAGAAATTCAAAATGCTGAAGTTTTGCCTTTGTTGGTTGAAGCTTTGAAAGACACATCTGTTTCTGTGAGAAGAACAGCTGGAGATACAATATCAGACATTGGTGATCCGCAGGCAATTGAACCTATGATACAAGCATTAAAAGATGTAAATAAATTAGTTCGCTGGAGAGCAGCACGTTTTTTGTATGAAGTAGGAGATGAAACAGCTTTAGCTGCGTTGGAAGAGGCTGAAAATGATCCAGAATTTGAAGTCAGTTTACAAGTGAAAATGGCTTTGGAAAGAATTAAAAGTGGTGAAGAAGCTGCAGGAACTGTTTGGCAACAGATGACAAAAAGCCGGAAATAAATTCTAGAATAAATCATTCTTTTCTGTAAAAAATATTAGTGTAATAACATATTAACA
Organism: Chengkuizengella sediminis; assembly: GCF_010078385.1. NCBI lineage: Bacteria > Bacillati > Bacillota > Bacilli > Caryophanales > Paenibacillaceae > Chengkuizengella > Chengkuizengella sediminis. The sequence goes on along the minus strand of NZ_SIJC01000001.1, from coordinate 434,097 downwards.
GCAACACCAATTTTTCAACTAAGGGGATGAGTCGAATGGAAAATAATATTCAAAATCAGGGAAACCGTGTTGAAATTGTAGCTGTAAGAAAAAATGGAGATGGGGATTTAACTGAATTTAAAACATCCGATGGACGAACGTTAGGTTATCAACAAGCTTTGCAAGAAGTTCAGAACGGCAATATTAGTGGTGTGAATGCATTTAAAGGAAGAGATGGTGAAACCTATTTACGTGGAGATGCGGATGGAGATCCAAGTAATAATTTAGATCAATTACCTATATTTTAATATATTATATTCACTATTAGGCAATTTGTTGGGCATGAGTTCGGTATTGTATCGGACTCATGTTTTTTAGTTTTGCCTTAATTCGTTTGTGACTATAAACTTTACACGACATACTCTGTACGATGCCATAATCATTAATAAAATTGTTACAATTTACATATATCTTTTGTATATTTTTAATTTTTTCTAAGGAGGAAGTATGGAAAATCGTAAAAAAAGTGAAGTTCGAGGTAAAACACAAAAAGTTGATGAACAAAATGATTTAGTTAAACAACCAACAGTCGACGATATTATGAGTTATGAAAAACTCGATCAGATACTTAAGGATATTTCGAATGATCAAAAAATATTAGACTTGCTCAAAGATAATCCTGTTGAAATCGTAAAAATGTATGAACTTACAACAAAAGAGTTGGAGGCACTAACTAGTGCTGATTTACTGCTCGTTAAACGACCAAGGAAACTTTAGCTAACGTCTTTATTTGAAGAATACAAATAGGCTCAGAGCCACCCGGGGAGGTAATGTTACAATGTGTTATTCGTTAATTAGCATTGTAATTCCTGTAAGAAATGAATTTGATCGTTTAGTTGGAACAATCAAGTCCATTATGGAGAACGGTGTTACTGCATGTGAGAAAGAATTTATTATAGTAGATGATGCTTCTGATGATCATTTCTATGAAAAAATAGTAGATGAGGTTTCTGAAGTTTGTATTAAGGTGTTTCGACTTGATGAGCATGTAGGAATTCCACGTGCAAGGAACTATGGTGTAAGTAAGGCACAAGGTGACATTATATTTCTAACCGATGCACATGTACGTTTTAGTAAAGGGTGGGATAGCTATGTGTTAAATAACATAGAAGATAATAGAATTATAGCTGCCACCATTTGTGATCCTAAATCAAATCTTAAAGGTTACGGGAGCCATTTAATCGTACCTTTTATGGGGATAAGGTGGAATCAAAAAATGGATGTTGATCGTCCATCTTTCGTTCAAGTTGCATCTTCAGCAGGGACTGTTCTTACCAAAAAGTTGTTTGAGAGAATTGGTGGATATGATTTAGGTATGATGATATATGGAGGTGCCGAGCCCGAATTTAGTATCAGGGCATGGTTAAGTGGTGCTGAGATTGTATCAGCCCCATCTCTCCAAGTTTATCATCGATTTAAAACGATTGAAGAAATTAGCATCTTTTTAAAAGGACTAGGAACGAATTTGATCCACAATAATCTCAGGTTTGGACTTTTATATTTAAGTGAACTCGCTTGCTTGCAAATGATTAGATATTTTGCAATGCTCTATCCTAAACGAATGCAAGATGCAGTTAAACTATTGCAAAACGGTGACGTTTGGGATCGGAGAGCTCAACTCAATGAAACTTTATCTTATGATTTTAAATGGTTTGTTCGCCATTTTAACTTGAAGGATCAAATAAACCAAGAAATTATTTTTTAACTGGTGAAAACAAATAGGACTGGAGGTGCAGTTACATATGAGAGTTCTAATTACAGGTATGGATGGTTATCTAGGTTGGGCATTAACCCAGTATTTAATCGCTCGTGGACATGTAGTAGGGGGGGTTGATAATTTCTTTCGTAGACAGTGGGTGGAAGAAATGGATTCATGGAGTGCTATTCCGGTTGTGTCGATGGAAGAACGGCTCATCACTTTAAAAGAGCGTTTTGGAGAGGTTGTTAAATTCTGGGAAGGGGATTTGAGAAACTATGATTTTGTAGAACACATCTTTCAGGAATTTCAACCAGAAGCAATTGTACACTTTGCTGAGTGTGCATCTGCACCTTATTCATCCATTGATGTACATCATGCTGTATTTGTGCAAAATAATAATATTACGACAACATTTAATATATTATTTGCAATGAAGGAATGGTCACCTGAAGCGCAATTAATAAAGCTTGGAACAATGGGTGAGTATGGTACACCTGATCTAGACATACCTGAGGGATTTTTTGAGGTCGAGTTTAGGGGACGAAAAGATAAACTCCCTTTTCCGCGCCAAGCGGGATCATGGTATCATTGGAGCAAGGTTCATGGATCAAACAATGTTATGTTCGCTTGTAAACTCTGGGGCTTGAAGGCAACAGATGTTATGCAAGGTGTTGTCTTTGGTACTCATATTGATGAAATGGGGAACTATGAGCGGTTATTTACACGTTTGGATTTTGATCAGGCATTTGGAACGATCATCAATAGGTTCTGTTGTGAAGCCGTAATCGAATATCCACTTACGATCTATGGTTCAGGAAATCAGAAACGTGGGTTTTTATCACTTCAAGATTCGATGCAATGTTTAACACTAATATTAGAACATCCGCCACCGAAAGGTGAATATCGTGTCTTCAATCAGTTTCAGAATGTATATTGTCTGTTCGAATTGGCACAAAAAGTAAAGAAAGTTGCAGAGGGATTCGGGTTAAACGTTCAGATTCAACACTTGGAAAACCCTCGCCTGGAACTTGAAGACCACTATTATCAACCAGATCATCAAAATCTTCTGAACCTTGGGTTTAAGCAAACAGTAGATGTTGAACGTGAGTTAGAAAACATGATTCATCAGTTAGTTAGATATACAGATCGAATTAAAGAGAAGAAACAAGTTCTTAAACCTGATATATTTTGGAATTATAAAGAATAAAATGCAGCCCCCCCACTTTAGCTAGACGAACTAATGTCAGTAGAGGGAAATTGATATTTTAATGAACTGGAGAAAATTAACGAAACATTAGGCTGGGTCTGGATCAATTCTTGTAACTTGACAAGTAGATATGGCTATCTTTTCTGAGCTTACGAGTTCACTAATAACGATACCTTCCCCAACCTTTAGAACAGTTCCAGGAATCATGACAAGACTCGAGTTTGTTATAAATTCAATGCCAACCTCTTGATTAATTAATTTAATTAGTTCGTTTGTGGCTGGATCCTCACAACAGCTGCACTCGCCTTTTTTATCCTGTCGCACTGGTTTCAATTTAGTATCAATTCCTAATGCATCACTTGCAACAGCAGTGACATTACATATAGCGTACAATCCTGCAGAAGTATCCGCTATAAAATTATCAACAGAATTAATTGTAACATTAAATTCATCACCAACAGGTGTAGTGATAGCCACATCCGTTTGACCTACTAGTTGTTGCATCACACACTGCATTGGACATACACAACAATCACAGGTCGTTCTGTCAAAATGTCCCATGATTTCACCTCCAATCGAGATTACGTTCATGTTATTTTATGTGGTAAGATATCGATTGGATTGGGCCAAAGGACTAGGATTCCCCTTTGTTATAAAAAATCCGCATTTGTTTATGTCAATATGTCGAGTGATGATTTTATTTTATGTTAGAAATCAGTGATTCTTCATCACTGTTTGGGGAATATATATTTTTTTTGTTGCTCTATAAATGACATCTTTCCAGTTTTACCAACAAACGTTTCCATGTTATCCCCATAATGCATAAGTAAAATTTTATCTTGAATCTCTTCTGGAAGAGTTAAAAGTTGGCTCAAGTTAGCATGTACTTCGACTTTTCCAGGTTCCTCTAAATTACAATCATGAAGAATGGTTTTGCAATTTCTTTCTTTATGAATGTGTGCAAGCAAGTTAGGATCAAACTGCATATCTGCGCTATAAAATATGTCATCATTAATCAATAATGAGTAACTTAATTTATTTGGAATATGCTTTGTTTGTATCATTTCTATATTTAAAGATGGAGTGATAATCGTATTTTCATTTTCAATTATCGGAATGACCTCAAAAAAATCTTCTAACTTATTTCCTTGTCCATCACTCAACCCTGCTTTTAAACTGTTTTCCCATAAAATAGGTAATAATTTAGAACAAATAAAAAGTTTTGGTTTTATATTATATAAGTATTTTGCTTGAAAGGCTAATTCCTCTACTCCACCTACGTGATCAGCATGTAAATGAGTAATTAATATCCCATCGATTTCTTGAACTGTTTTGTTTAATTGATGTAAAGCCATGGGGGCTGTGATGCCGCAATCAATTAAAAGAGTGAAATCATCAGCATAAACCAATGCATTGTTATTAAAGTATTTTTTTGAAAAGGCACTCCCAGTTCCAATCATTTGTATTTGTATAGTCATCATATTCCTCCCAATCTATTTCCTCTGTTATCCATTAAAGTTCACTTTATAAAGTTACCATAATGATGTAAAAAATACAGACCCAAAATTTTATCTACATGAAAATCGATCTTTTAGCATATATTAACATTGATAAATCAAACATATGTTCTATATAATAATTAATAAAGAAAAACCCTTTAAGGTTGGATGAAAATGAAAGAATCAAATATCAATCGAATGATAAATGAATATATAGTTTCATTGTATTTGTTAAAAGCAATGGATTTTGATAAAAAAACAACAGAATCGATGAAGTTAAATCGCTTTTGGAATACATTTCTTGATCGTTTACATAAAGTGGTGCTTCACGATCATATACGTATAAAAAAAAGAATAAAACAAATTGGCTGTAAAATTGTGGTTGAAGAAATTTTAAGTAACAAAAATGTTCATATTATGTATGTTTTTGAAGGTTATGAACATCATTGTGAGATAATGCCTTCCGTATTAAAAAACAAATGTGAAGAAAAACTAGATGCTTTAATGATAAAATAAAGCGTATAAATGAGGGAGTTGTTATCATAATGATTATAGCCATCAGTATTGTTATATTCATTGGGTTAGGGTGTTTTTCAATTGCCATGTATGTAGGTTGGAACTTATCACATCCCCAAAAACAATCTATCTTAGATTCTCCTATGAGATATGACCTTAAATATACAGATGTTGAATTCAAAAGTAGAGATCAAGTAACTAAACTAAAGGGATGGTTTATACCTAACCATTCAACAGAACCTGCTAAGATGACCATCATTTTTGTCCATGGTTATACAAAAAATAGGGAGCAAGACAATTTTCCATTTTTATCATTAGCTCAATCCATAGTTAAAGCAGGATACAATGTTCTTTTATTTGACTTAAGAAATTCAGGTGAATCGAGTGGAGGTTTAACCACTTTAGGGCAGCTTGAAAAATATGATGTTTTAGGAGCAATAGATTGGATACAACAAAATAAAGAAGGAAAAGTAGGTTTGCTTGGTGTATCCATGGGTGCTGCTACTGCAATACAAGCAGCGGCTGAAGAGCCTTCTGTAGCTGGACTTATAGCTGATAGTCCTTATCATGATTTGAAATATTATTTAAGAACTAATTTAGCAACATGGTCTAATCTACCTAATTCTATATTCACACCTTTAATTATGAATATATTAGGACCTCTAATTGGAATTAAACCAGAGGAGGTTTCACCTATCAAATCTGTGGATGCAATTTACCCCAGACCTATATTATTTATCCATAGTGAGGGTGATCAATCTATCTCTTATACGGAAAGTGAAAGGATGTTCAACAAACATCCTGACCAATTTGAATTTTGGAAAACGAAATGTGAAGTACATGTCCGTTCCTTTCAACAATATCCAGTAGAGTACACAAATAAAGTCATTTCATTTTTTAATAAAATATCTTGCTGATGTGACATATGATGATCGAAAAAACAATCACTCCTTAATACAATAAAAAAATTAAGTATTTATCGCAACTCTGGTTTGATATGAGAGTATAACATTATTAAGAAGAAATTATTTGGAGGTTTGACAAAGTATGAAATTCAAACGCACGTTTTTACTTATAGTAGGCCTTTCTATTTTAGGGGCTGCCACTGTTGTCGCTGACAGTAAAATTAAACAATACAGCGGAAAGGAAATTTCTGTCCAAGTCAATGGAGAACTGTTATCTAAACCGGCTTTAAATATTGAAGGGACGACAATGTTACCAGTTCGAGATATAGCAAATAAACTTCAAGCTATGGTTGAATATAATGCAGCTACAGATACTGTTTCCATTTACAAACCAAATGTCCAAGTATCATTATTAACTAGATTAAAAGATGGGCAATTTGGAACATTTGGTACAGTACCTAAAAACGATGAAAATGAGTTTTTCATCTTTACGCAAATTGATACATTATTAACAGATATAGATTCTCTGAAATATGAAATTATTGATCCTAATGGTTCTATTGTTTATAATTATACTGAGCCAGATTTGACTGAACAAAATGAGAATATGTGGTTGTATACCCCAAACATTAACTTCACAGCTAAAATCACAGGTGAATATACAGTAAATGTTTATATGAAATTGACTGAAAGCGATGAGTTTTCTCTTGTAGGTCAAAAAGTGTTTACTGCAAATTAATGCAAATTGATTTCATAAACTGTTCATGTTACGATATGTGTGTACATACGTAAATTATGAGAAATACACAAAACACATAGTATGATGAACATCTACTAGAAAAGAGGTACTAAATGACGGACGAGTTAAGCCATCAAGATGATGAACAAAGTTTTATTATTACGGATGATCAAGGCAATGAATATGAAATGTCGATTGTTTATACATTTTCAGTAGTTGATGATCAGTATGCTGTATTAATTGATAATAACAATCCAGAAGGTGACGGAGTTATCTTTAAATTGGTTGAAGAAGGCGAAGAGAATTTTCTTGAGCCAATTGAAAGTGATGATGAATGGCAACGAGTCGTAGCCATCTATGAGGAAATTGTTGCAGAAGAAAACAAAAAAGTATAAAAAATAAAAACCGTTTAATGATTTTGTATTCATTAAACGGTTTTTTAAGAATGCAAATGAACATTTTTTATTTTGATAGAAACAGTGAGTTTATGTTTGACTGTAACTTTATAAAAACTCTACTTACGAGGATTATAATACATTTTACGTCCATTAAATAATTGAAGTTCAGCTTTGAATTGTTTTCCTAAATATTTACACAATTCATTTCCTTTTGCTTTATCTCCATGAGTGCAACCATCGGGTAATACAACTTGAATGTATGACTGTTCATCATCATCTTGAGTCATATTGCCAACCCCTACGATAATATACTTATATAGATGATTGATTCCTTTAAGATAAAACCATTTTCCTTCTGAATCCGATTTTGCTTCCATTGTATAGGGAAATGCAGCCTCACCATAATCCCATCCCAATTGTTGCCCCGTATTATTCATTTGTTCCTTATAAGTTAATAGTTGCGCTTTCACTTCATCTAAAGTTATAGACGTTACCGTTGATTTCTCTTTGAATTTTATGTATGCGCTTTGACTCAAATTAGACACCCGCCTTATTTAATACCGAACTAACAAGCTTTTTTTCATAAACATCATAACATCAGAAGGTAACTTTTACAACGAATATCTTATAGATATGAATAAAGTGTTACTATTTATTAATAATTATAAATAAAGTCAAAAATTATGATATAATAAATTGTAAACAATATTCAGAAAATAATAGGAGGTGTAAGGTATGTTCGATAAATTATATGATGTAAATGAGAATACACATGTTAATTTTATTGGATTTACTTCTGAAAATTTTCGTTATGATTTTGCTTTTGTTTACACAGATAATTTTTTTGGTAAGCCACTTGTAGTGTGTATGCAAACAGGAAGATCTTCACTATTATGCTTTGATGATTTAGATAACTTAGATTATTTACAACGTATATTTAGCATCAACGAGGTGGAGGCTGAGGAACTTTCAGATTTTTTAAAACATAGAATACCTTCTGTACCGAATATTGCTCAATACTGATCCTTTATTTTCATGTCCTCAGAGCCCCTCACCTTTTAAGGGTTTAAAATTAACGAATGGCTGATGTTTCTACGATAACTTTCACATTTTTAATTGTTTTATCTTCAGGTCCTTGAATCGGTAAACCTACCTCTAAGTGTTCATTTATATAATTAATGTTTTCTTGTGTCACAACTTCACCTGGTAATAATATTGGAATCCCAGGCGGATATACCATAATAAATTCAGCAATAATTCTGCCTGCAGATTCCTGAAACTCAATCACTTCAGTATCTGCATAAAAGGCATCCCGTGGTGAGAGAGATAACTGCGGGATTTCTGGTGTTTTTACAAATAAATTCTTTAATTCTTTTTGGTTGTAGTATTTTTCAGAGAGATGTTGAAGAGATTGTATCAATCCATCTATTTTTTCAATCGTATCACCTGGAGTGATAATACAAAGAATATTATACATATCACTTAATTCTACTTCGATGTTATAATCATCTCTTAATATATTTTCAACTTCATATCCAGAAAGTTGAATTCCTTGCAGGTGAATCGTTAATTTGGTTGGATCATAATCATAAGTTGCTTCACTTCCAAGTATCTCCTCGCCAAAACAATAAAACCCCTTAATTTCATTAATTTGTTTCCTAGCATGATCAGCTAAAGATAAACTTAAAGATGCCATCTGAGCTCCATTAATAGCTAAGTTTTTACGGGCAGTATCTAATGATGCCAATAAGATATATGAAGTTGATGTTGTAGTTAACATACTCATAATGGATTGAACTCTTTTTGCATCAACCAGTCCTTCTTTCACATTCAAAACTGAGCTCTGTGTGAGAGACCCTCCAAGTTTATGAACACTAGTTGCTGCCATATCTGCTCCAGCTTGCATCGCAGATAGAGGTAGCTTTTCGTGAAAATGAATATGCACACCATGAGCTTCATCTACTAACACAGGTATAGCATAAGAATGTGCTATATCAACAATTTCCTTTAAGTTTGCTGCAATTCCAAAGTAGGTCGGGTTGATGACAAGTACTGCTTTTGCATCTGGATGGATTTCTAAAGCTCTTTGTACCGATTGAGTTGTAATCCCATGTGCAATACCTAATTTTTCGTCCATAGTAGGGTAGATGAAAACTGGTTTTGCTCCTGCAAATATGATTGCAGACATAATTGATTTATGAACATTTCTTGGAACGATGATTTTATCACCATGTCCACATACGGACATAATCATCGTCATTATCGCTCCACTAGTACCTTGTACTGAAAAAAAGGTATAATCTGCTCCAAAAGCTTCTGCTGCTAATTGCTGTGCTTCCTGAATAATGCCAGTAGGTTGATGGAGATCATCCAAAGGTGCAATATTAATTAAATCAATGGAGAGAGCGTTGCTTCCAATAAAGTCCTTAAATTGTTCATCCATACCTTCCCCTGCTTTATGACCAGGAATATGAAATTGATAAGGTTTTTTTTGTGCATGTTCAATTAATGATGTAAATAGAGGGGTACGATGTTGTTGATTCATCAGCTTGCTTCATTCCTTCAAAATTAAATTAATATTAAACAAGCTAGAGTATACCAAAAATAAAATGAATTTTCACCTTTTTTACTTTCAGTGTGTGTTCAAAAAGTCCATTTTTCAGCACCGAGAAGGTGGCTTGAACCTGCAGAAGCTGGAGCGGAGTGTAGGGTATTTCTACATGAGCACTGGACTTCAAAGGTGAATGTCAGATTCGATGTCGAGTAAACCTCCTCGAGATACTTCGTGATCAAAAGGGGACTTTTTGAACAACCTCTTTCAGATAATATAGGTTATTCTTCCATATGATTAGATCTTTGAAAACTGCATAAAATAAACGGTGATATTTGTACACTTTAAATAAAATGTGGAGGTAACAAACATGGAAGTATTGTACACTGCGACTGCTACTGCAACAGGGGGAAGAGATGGAAAAGTGATTTCAGATGATCATGTGATTAATCTAGATTTAAAAACACCAAAAGAGCTTGGAGGACCTGGTGGCCATGCTACGAATCCAGAACAATTATTTGCTGCAGGTTATTCGGCTTGTTTTGATAGTGCATTAAAAGTAGTACTCCGAAATAAGAAAGTTGAAGTGAAATCTACTGCTGTTACAGGAAAAGTTTCGATTGGTAAGGATCCAGATGGAGGTTTTAAAATAGGAGCTGAATTATTAGTGAAAATTGAAGGTATAGAGCAAGCACAGGCGTTGGAGTTAGTTAAAGCGGCTCATCAAGTTTGTCCTTATTCGAAAGCAACACGCGGTAATATAGAAGTAAAACTATTGTTAGCACAATAATGATGCTTTTTCAAAAAGCTCATGGTTTTTTGAACAACCTCTAATAGATATTTATTGTTCATTCAATAAAAGTTTTAAACTCGCCAATCGGCGAGTTTTCTTTATGGTGAATAGTTTAACATTCTATTTGTTTTATTTCGAAATATTATCACATATTCATTTTTACAAAATTAAAAGTTATGGTACGATAATATAAGGTTTTTTATATGTTGATTGGAACTTGGAGGAGTTAAGTTGCAAAAAAAGATTGGTATCATCATGGTTTTACTTATAACGACTTTTATTGGCTTTGCTATTATCATCCCTGTACTACCAAAAATAGTGACTATTTTTCATATGAATATGATGTTGGCTCTATATTCTGCGGTTTCATTTATTATGTCTCCAATCTGGGGGAAACTCTCTGATCGCTGGGGACGTAGGCCGATTATTTTAACTGGTATTTTAGGGTTTAGTATTAGTTTTTTTATTTTCGCACTTTCGATAGAGAGTTTATGGTTAATGTACATATCTAGAATATTAGGTGGGTTCTTTTCAGGCGCCGTTACTTCTTGTGCAGTAGCTTATGTAGCAGATATTACAACTAATGAAAAACGGACAAAAGCAATGGGACTCGTTGGGATGTCCATTGGTCTTGGTTTTATATTTGGACCTGCTATCGGGGGATTATTAAGTACAATTAGCACACAAACGCCATTTTTTGTTTCTTCCGGTCTTGCTTTTATAACTTTTATCTTTGTGTTGCTTTATCTGACAGAATCCTTATCTAAAGAGCAAAGGATGAATAAAGAAAAGCAAAAGGTTTCACGTTGGTCAGCATTTACAGGTCCGATGAAATATTTATATATTATGTCCTTTCTTGTAACGTTTACTTTAGCTGGACTTGAGGGAACTTTAATCTATTATGTGGATCTTAGATTTGATGCAACGTCTGAAAAGATTGGAATTATGTTTTTGATAAGTGGAATTGTTGGGGCTCTGATTCAAGGTGGAGTAATACGCAGATATGTAAAACCAGGCTCAGAATCTAAATTTATACAATTCGGACTGTTACTCTCAGCACTTGGATTTATATTATTATTATTTTCAAAAGATTTATGGACAGCCTCTTTATATTTATCTGTGTTTGCTGCAGGTAATGCTTTTATTAGACCTTGTGTAATCTCCTTGATTACACAAAAAACAAAAGTAGGTCAAGGGATTGCAACAGGTTTAAACTCTTCAATGGATAGTTTAGGTAGAATAGCGGGACCGCTTTTTGCTTCGGCCCTTTTCTCAATAAACGTAACTTTACCATTTATCATTGGGGCTGTTATATGTGTTGCTGCTATTCAACTTGTTGTATCTTATAAAAAAATAGAAAATAATATAGAAGCCGCTTAAATTGAAGTGAAGATTAAACAACAAAGAAGTTATCTACTTGGATAGCTTCTTTGTTGTTAGCCTTTTAAAAAAACATTTAAAAGTTTCCTTCTGTTTTTGGAGTATTACTTATACCATACATAATAAAGTGTATCGTATGATCTATTTCTTTTTCATCATCCCATACTAAATCAGGGAGGATAAAATATCTAACTAACAAATGCCCCATGATTGTGGATACTGTAAATCGAACGATGGAAGGAGGGGGGACTGATATAATTTCTCCTTTACTTTGAAAATGATCTACGATTTTATAAATTCGCGTATAAACGTTTGAAGCTACATGTTTTACAAATAAAGCTTGTAAATCAGGTTGAAAGGGGATTTCTTGTAGTAGTATTTTTAATACAGAAGTATTTTTTTTAATAAACTTAATTCGATTGCTCATCAATTCCCTTAAAAAATCCTCATATGAGTGGTGTGAACTAGCTAGGAGTTTTTCAACATCTCTTAATATGAATGGAGCAACAAGTTTCGTCATCATTGGTGCAACAATTGAAATTAATAATTCTTTTTTCGTTTTATAATGGCGAAAAATAGTTCCTTCAGCTACACCTGCTTTTTTAGCTATTTCATTTGTAGAGGAGGCAGAATAACCCTTCTTAGCGAAAATTTCAATGGCTGCAGTAATAATATTCATTTGTTTATCTGTTTTTTTTTCATCCTCATCATTGATTTTAAGTAGTTCTTCGATCCATTGTTCCATTGATTCTGACACGATGGTTCCTCCCCTGTATTCATCATAATTTTCTATATTTCTTCAGTACAAAAATGTTGGCAATCATAATAGTGACAGAAAATCCTATGAGTACATATACATCACTTGCGATTTCACTCCATCCACTTCCACGCACCATAACTTCCCTCAAAGCATCTGCACCGTAAGATAATGGCATCAATACACTTAACCACTGCAACCATTCAGACATGCTTTCCAAATTAAAAAGTCCAGACAAAAATACTTGTGGCACGATCACAAGTGGAATAAATTGCACCATTTGAAACTCATTATTGGCAAATGCAGATAATAGAGTGCCTAATGTGAGTGCTGTAAGGGCTAATAACAAAGTGACTAATAAAACAAACCAAATGGATCCCATCATTAACATATCAAGCACTTGAATCGAAAACCAGGCAATGAGAGCGGCCTGAATAACAGAAAAAATCCCAAATCCAATCACATATCCTATGACAAGCTCCCATCGTTTCACAGGTGTTGCCAATAAACGTTCTAATGTGCCTGTTGTTCGTTCCCTTAAAAATGAAATGCCCGATGTAAGAAATACGAAGAAAAATGCAAAAACTCCAATCAGTACCGGACCAAAAGAATCAAATGAAGTCATGTCTTCAGAGCCGTGCAAGTAAGTGATAGAAGCTTGTAATGAGTTTGATGTTGGGGAGAGCTCGTTGGCAATATTTTGAACCATAATTAACACAGATTTGTTGGCAGAAGGATCACTACCTTCTAATATGATTTCAGGCCCTATGGATGTCCAAGTTAATATGGCATCTATTTCACCTTCAGATAAGAGCAATTCAGCTTCTGATGAAGTATAGTATAATAACTGTAATTTTTCCTCCTTTAAAAGGGTGGATACTTGTTCTGGGATATCTACTAGAGCGATGGTAGGTTCATATTGATCACTATGGAAAACTTGTGACATCAACCATAATATAAACATAGGTGCTACTAAAATCATAGCAAGTGTTCTTCTATCATTCATAAATTGTTTTATTATGCGTAAGACAAGTGCTCGAATCCTCATGCTTTTACACCCCCATAATAAAGAAAGGCTTCTTCAATACTTTTTGTTTCTGTATCTTCTACTAACTTTTTTGGTGTGTCAAAAGCGATCATTTCTCCATTGCGGAGCATAGCTAGTTGATGACACTTTTCAGCTTCATCCATAACATGGGTCGTTACGATAATGGTTGTACCTTGCTCACTTAATATGTCTAATTCTGACCATATGGATTGTCGAAGCACAGGATCGATCCCGACAGTTGGTTCATCGAGTAATAAAATCTCTGGTTGATGTACTAAAGCTATGGCTAAGGATAAACGACGTTTCATGCCCCCAGAATATTTACTAACTTTTTTTCTTAAATCAGCAGTTAAGTCCACCAACTCCATGACTTCATGGATTCTTTGTTTTTTAGCTTTTCCTTTTAAACCATACAGTTGTGCGAAGAAATCCAAATTATCATAGGCAGATAATTCGTTGTATAAAGCATCGGATTGTGCCATATAACCGATACGATTGATCATATCTATTGAAGGCATTTTTTTGGATAAAACATAAATATGTCCTTGGTCAGGTGTATCCATACCTGCAATTTGTTTGATTAGAGTTGTTTTTCCTGCACCTGATGGGCCTAACAAGCCTGTGATTTTAGCGCATGGTATATCTAGAGATATTTCATTAAGTATTGTTTTTTTGTTAAATTTTTTCGTGAGCTGTTCTACTCGAATACAAGATTTAGTCATTTCATCATCCCTCCTTGAATTCTCAAAAAAAGTGAGTAATCACTCATTTAAAGTGTATGCCATTTGGATTTAATTGTAAAGAATTTATACCAGATGAAGCTTAGTTTATTGTGTTCCACTGGCTCTTAGGTAGTTGGTGGGGAAGTGGTTCTTCTAGAAGCTCTCGACAGATCATTAAATTGTTGTTGATTTATTGGAATAACCCTTGTTATTGAACATGTGGAATAAATGTCTAAACTACCACCACCTGAACAGGGTCCTACGACAATCCCTTCCCCTACACCTAGGATTTCGGTTCCAAATATACCACCAATGAATTCAATTGCGAATAAGCTTCCAATTTCAAATCTAAGCAAATTTGTCATAGGGTCTTCACAACAAGCACATTTCCCTTTACTGTTTTTTATAGGTTTTAAAGCTGATAATACGTTAGTAATAATTGTATTTGTAGGGTCCAAAATATCCACATGAGTAATTTGACATATTGGAATATCTCCTGCATCAGATGTTGACACAATAAAATTTTCAACACTTGTAATAATAGTAAAATCCCTACTAATAGGTGTATCAATCGCTACATCAACACCTGTCAACTGTTCTAATACACACTGCATCGGACAGACGCAGCAGTCACATACGGATTTATCAAATACGCCCATAGAAACACGTCCTTTAGTTTTTAATAGTGTATTCAAGTTGGTACTAAGATGATTGGACGTGTGTACTGTGCTATAAAAATTCCGCAAGTGTCATTGTCATAGGTAACTTCTAATACAAATTATTATTTTCGAAACAGGCAGGAGAGAAATAATATACGCTTTCGGGCGTCTTTTTTTATAACGCATGTCACAAATCAAAATAACTTTTCAACACTAAAACGTAGGGTGGCATATAAGTCGTCAAATAAAATGATAGAAGCGTAATGACGTTTTTCTTTCGGGAAGGCGTTCTTTCTTTATATAGGGGTGAAATTATTAGAAAATTATTACCTCGTGAATTTAACGGTCAAATATGGGTTTCTATAGTAGAACGCTTTTGCGGACATTGTGCGTTGACAGATTCGAAAAACTTTACGGTCGATCATTTTATTCCTGTTTCGTGGGGACATGGCGGTTTGACGATTAGAAATGTTTATCCGCTTAACGCTTCTTTGAATAGTTGTAAACGTCATAAAAATCCGTTTGTATGGTTCGAAGAAAATCGTGACAAGATCGACGAAGAACGTTGGAATGAACTTATTTTTTATATCGCAGTACAAAACGATTTGATGGTTGAAGAACTTCGTGAATTTACGTTTTGGTGTGAAGCGAATAAACGATCTATTAAACAAGTGAAAGCGGATCAAAGAGATTCAAAAGAGAGATTTGGATGGAAGCGTCACAATAGTTATGATTCCTACAACACGTTCCCTTGAAAGTATAAAAAGGGGGAATTGTTGTGGAAATATTAAAGAATACAAACAAGCAGATCGTTGCAAAAGTTGCGGTTATTTTAAATACTAGAAGCGAACCAAGTAAGGAAGCGTTAAATGATTTTAATAACTGGATTAATAGGGAAGCGAAGCAAGCAATATAAAAAGGCGTCGAACCGATTCGGTTCAACGGCTTTTTTTTATTTATACGAAAGTAAATATAACGGAATAAGTGTTTCGAATGTTTCCTTTACATAATCCATGAATTTTGTTTCGTCCTTCAGGATTGGGTCTGTTGAAGAAATATGTCGTCCAATTAAAAATTCAACTTTCTTCACATCACGGAAACGTTCAAGTGATTTTTCAATCTCAATTTCTTTTATTGTATACGCTTCTTTTTTCATATGGTCTTGGGAAATAACGAAGTCGTTTGGAACGTCATTAATCATTTCGATATTATCCAAGAATATTTTTGCTATGTCCGATTTATTCGGCAATTCATAAATGAACGCGAGCCAAATGAAAACATGAGAGTCAAACAATCCAATTTGAAAATGAGGGTGTTTTTTATATCCTCTTTTATTCGCTGCTATCGCTAACCAAGTGTCATTCGGCGCATTGACGCTTCGTCGTGCGTGCTTCGCTATATGTAAAAACATTTCACTTCCGATCATTGCGGAAAGGTCGCCAGTCAATTCGTCCCCAATCACCTTAAATTTCGGTTGAATTCTTTCCTTTATTGCACTCATTCTTTCGTCAAGACCTTCTATATTAAATGTATCAAAATCATGTTTTTTAAATCCTTTAAAAGTCATTATAAATAATTCCCCTTCGTTTGAATTTTTACTTATATTTGTTGTTATTATTAGTGAACGAACCATGTATCATTCGGAGGATTGACGGTTCTTCTAGCATGTTTAGCTACATGTGGAAACATTTCCTCTCCAGTAACCGCTGATAAATATGGAGCGATTTCTGCCCCTAACCACTCTAATTTAGGTCGAACATGTGTAATTAAAGCTTCCATTCTTGGCTCCAAGCTATCTATGGTAAAGACATTAAAATCTTCTTTAGTAAATCCTTGAAATGACATATGTAAACCTCCTGAATTACATTATTTTTTGTAGTTCATAGCTTTCAAGTAAATATATCGTATTTTAAGATTTGGGACAAGTATTCTTATTTAGCATCAACATACATATCTTCCGAGAACAAAAAGATCAAAATCATCAATATGACCAATACATTTCATTATATCAGTGTAATCGCTATCATGAATATGAATGAGACTACAGATGTTAGGAAGGGGTATACAAATGAAAAAAAGTGGGGTACTTATTTTATTACTCATATTTAGCTTGTTCATTACTGCTTGTGGAGGGAATACAGAAGAAACTGATTTAAAAACTGATCCAGACTCTAACGGAGAAACTGAAGAAAAAGAACAAAAAATGATTGAAGAAGCACAAGCTATAGTTTTTGGAACGGGGGGAACTTCAGGGACCTATTACCCAATTGGAGGAGCATTAAAGCCCATTTTTGAGCAAAGTGATTATATTAAAAATGTAACAGTGGCGGCTACAGGTGCTTCTGTAGCAAATATTCAAAACATTCAGGATAGTATCAATCAATTTGCTATTGTGATGAGTGATGTGGCATATGATGCATTAAATGGTACAGGGCAATTTGAAAACAGTAAGGTGGATTTAAAAGCATTTGCAGGAATGTATCAAAATATTGTCCAGATAGTAGCTACAAAGGATAGTGCTATCCAGTCTATTGATGATCTAAAAGGTAGAAAAGTAGGGGTAGGTAAAGTAGGTTCTGGGGTTGAGCAAAGTGCTCTAAAGGTTTTAGAGGCTGCTGGATTAACTTATGATGACTTATCTAAAGTGACACATACAGGTTATGCTGATAGTGTTCAAGAAATGAAAAATGGCAATTTAGATGCAGCGTTTTTCACCTCAGGTATTCCAAACAGTAATATTACAGATTTAATGCAATCCGTGGATATAACTTTTGTTGAAATTAAGGGAGAATTAGCTAGCAAGCTTATGGAAAAATATCCTATAAAGAAAACAATATACTGGCAGGAGACGAAGTAAAATACAACTTAGAAAATGAAGTGAAAACTGTTGGAATTCAAAACATGTTAATTGTACCCTCTGATCTGAAAGATGAGTTGGTTTATGATTTAGCCAAGCACTATTATGAATATCTAGGCTCCGAGGGAGTATCTGTAGGTGCTTTAAAGCAGTTGGATAGAAATGATATTGCAAAAGGACTCATTGCACCCCTTCATCCTGGTGCAGAAATGTTTTATAAAGAGCAAGGAATTTTAGAGTAATTTGACTGGTTATAGGTTGAAAAATATTTGGATCATTACAATCTTAATTATGTTATACATTTTGTTTTTTTTTCCAGTGACTGTTTTACTTATACAAAGTGACAATGAAATCAACCAAAAGTTTTATATTCACAATTTTAATGAATTTTCCGTTCGTTGGATTCATTCGGTTGAAATGGAAGAATGGGAAGAGTTTTTTGAAATACAAGGTGTTTCCATTGTATTAAACTCCACAAGGTTTAAAACTTTTGGAGCTGGGACTCCTAGTAATGCAGGAACCCACTCTTTTATTAAAGGTGGATGGGTTTATATGATAAATATTAATCGTCAAATCGGTAATGAACTTGTCATTCAAACTGGAAATGAGACAAATCATCGTATTTACATTAAAGAAAATATACTGGAGTTAAACAAAATAGATACAGCTTATCATATTAAGGTTGAACCAATGAAGTTGATAGACATTGTGTCGGGTTACATTAGAAAAATAGATTTTCAAATAATTCCTTAGATATTATTATGGGGTGAGCATGTGGATAAAGAATTAGAAAAACCAGTTGAAGATCTTGATCGTGAGAGTAATGTAAGAAGTCATCTAGGGAAAAAGATAACATTTTTAATTGCAGTATTTCTGATTGGTGTATCTATATTTCATTTATATACATCATACGCAGGACCGTTTGTTGATGTGAAGCAGAGAAGCATCCATCTCTTTATACTAATGTCCATCGGTTTTCTTCTTTATCCGTTTATAAAAAAAAGCAATCATAACAAGGGTCTAATCATGGATTATGTACTTGCTGGTGTAACCATGTTTACAGGTATTTATATGATTCTAACAGCTGAAAGAATTATCGAGTCTGGAGGTAGAATCAATAATTTTGATTTTATTGTCGGAATTGTCATCCTCATTTTATTGTTAGAAATAACAGAAGAATAACAGGTATGGGATTAACATTACTTGCATCAGGGTTCTTACTTTACGGATTTTATGTGAAATTATCTATTTACCCTGAGTTAACCTCTAGCAAGATACTCACAGTTTCGAAGAGTATTATTGCTCACTTGGTGTTTATAACAGAAGGTATACTTGGTACAGCTATAGGCATTTCAGCTAGTTATATTATTTTATTTATTTTATTTGGAGCATTTCTTAGTCGATCTGGGTTAGGAAAATTATTTAATGATCTATCAATGGCTGTCGCAGGACATACGAAGGGAGGACCAGCTAAAGTTGCTGTCATTGCAAGTGGGTTTCTTGGTTCCATTAATGGATCTGCTATTGCAAATGTTGTAACAACAGGTACATTTACAATACCATTAATGAAAAAAATAGGTTATCATAAAAATTTTGCTGGGGCGGTTGAGTCGGCTGCTAGTGTTGGTGGACAAATTTTACCTCCAATTATGGGAGCTGCAGCTTTTATCATGGCTGAGAATTTGAACATTCCATATACAAAAATCATACTTGCCGGTATTATCCCTGCTTTATTATTTTATGTGGGAATTTTACTACAAGTACATTTTCGAGCTGCAAAACAAGGGCTTACGGGGATACCAAAAAAAGAACTACCTACAGTAAAAGAAGTGTTGGTTGAACGTGGGCATCTCATTATACCCATGATCATTCTTTTATACTTATTATTTTCTGGTAAAACTCCGTTTTATGCAGCGTTCTGGTCGATTATCGCAAATGTTGTCATCTCAGGATCAAAGCAGCTTTTACCTATGATTACAGGAGTTTCTGTATTTATGATTTTCCAATCGCAAATATTAGCAGTGTTAAATGGTGAGCCTATCCCAGCATTAAGAAATGATTGGTGGGAGTTACTGCTCATTATATTAATTCCATTAGCGATAAATATTTTTAGGAAAAATTTAAAATTGCAGTCTGAGGAAATGAGTTTAAAAGATTGCTTGAATGCACTTGAAGACGGTGCCAAAACCACAATCCCTGTAGCGATAGCATGTGGAGCAGTTGGAATTATAGTGGGCATAGCATCTCTAACAGGAATTGCCCTTGAAATTGCAAATAGTGTTGTAAGTATTGGATCCGTAGTAGAGAGTCCACTAATACAGTTGATCATTACACTTCTATTAACGATGCTTACCTCTATTATTCTTGGAATGGGTTTACCAAGTATACCAACTTATGTGATTACAAGTACGATGGCTGCTCCTATACTTCTGCAATTGCCTTTATTTAGAGAGCTTGCAGGTTCACCTGAGACAGCTATATTTGTTGCTCATATGTTTGTGTTTTATTTTGGCATCTTTGCAAATATCACACCTCCTGTAGCACTGGCAGCTTTTGCGGGAGCGGGTATAAGTGGAGGGGACCCAACAAAGACTGGCTTCAATGCGATGAAGTTAGCTATCGCAGGATTTATTGTACCTTTTATGTTTGTATTTTCACATGAGATATTAATGATAGACTTTACACTTTTAAAATTGTTTATGATCATTTTGACAACAGTTATGGGCGTGTTCTTATTATCTATATCAGCGGAAGGTTATTTTTTAAAGAAAATACCTGTTTGGTTGAGAATTTGTTCAGGAGTGGGAGCGTTATTTCTTATTTATCCTGATGGAGTAGTAATTAATCTTATTGGTGTGGTTGTTTTTCTCATGGTTTTATTTATGAATATTTTCAACAAAGGCATACACTCAACGCCTACTATTTCTTCAAAATAAGCAATTAAATAAAAAAACACTTTGAACTCATCTCGACATCTTACTGACACATTTGAGAAATATGCTATTTCTATATGTCTAATAAAATAAAAACCAACAGCATGGATAGGGGGAGAGAAGAGATGATGAATAAAAAGGTTTATTTATCATTATTTCTTCTTGTATCAATAGGTTTGTTTGGAACAGCATGTAGTAACAATGAAGAAGAACAAACACTGCTACAAGTAGAAACGATAATCGAAGATGAAGTGTTAATGAAAGAAGAGATGAATAAGAGAGCGCCTAATGATCTAACTGAACTCACAGATAATCAACTACAAAGGATGGCAAAACAATTTGAGATTGATATTTCAGGACTAAGCAGAGAAGAGATCATCTTAGTCCTTAAGGAAAAAGGTATCCAAATGGGAAAAAGACAACTAGGAATGGGTTTAAATGATTTAACTGACATTTCAGATGAACTATTACAAAGGATGGCGGAACAGTTTGAGATTGATACATCGGGGTTAAGTAGAGTTGACATTATTGAGCTTCTTGAGGAAAATAGACCACAAATGGATGCTAACAATTAATTAAACCTTAAATTAAAGAATTGATATAAACAAAGATGTTGAGTGTGAAATCCTTATGGAATTCATGCTTTATTTTTTTATTATTATATAACTCTTTCTGAATAGAGCAGATCCAAATTATGTTATATTGAATATATAAGTTACTTAGAATTGAGGGGATGATAGAAAGTGGATTTAAACTTGAAAGGGAAATCGGTAGTTATCACAGCAGGCAGTAAAGGACTAGGTAAAGCAACGGCACTGGAATTTGCAAAAGAAGGGGCGCACGTTATTATTTCAAGTCGAAATGAGGAGGAGTTAGCAAAAACGAAGCATGAAATAGAAAAGGAAACAGGAAACAAGAATGTACATTTTCTCGTATGTGATATAACAAAAGTAGATGATATAAAACAAATGGTCAATGAAGCTGTCGAGCGTTTTGGTATGGTGGACGTATTAATAAATAATGCAGGTGGACCTCCAACTGGGACATTTGATCAAATGACTGATGAAGATTGGTTATATGCTTTTGAATTAAACCTATTAAGTTTTATTCGAACGATTCGTGAAGTATTACCTTATATGAAAAAACAACAGCACGGTCATATTATAAACTTTGCCTCCTCTTCCATAAAACAGCCCATAGATAACCTGATTCTATCTAATACGTTTCGTACTGGTATTGTTGGTCTAGCAAAAAGTCTATCACAAGAGCTTGCATCTGATAATATTTTAATCAATACAGTGGGTCCAGGGAGAATTAGCACAGATCGATTAGCGCAATTAGATGGAATACGTGCAGAAAAGCAAGGAAAAACAATAGAAGAAATTAAATTAGAAACTGAAGCTACTATTCCTCTTGGACGTTATGGAGAACCATCAGAATTTGCAAAAATGGTAGTTTTCTTAGCTTCAGGTGCAAATACTTATGTGACTGGCCAATCCTTTGTAATAGATGGGGGAATGGTTAAAGCGTTTTAAGGTTTCCAATTAACCTCTATTTTTCAAATAAAAAATAGCAATTTGTGTTCGATCTCTTAATGAGAGCTTTGCCAATATCGTAGTTATGTAATTTTTGATTGTGCCTTCACTTAAAAATAATACTTTTGCAATTTCTTTATTTGATAAACCTTCAGAAATCTGTTCTATAATTTTTTGTTCGGTTTTTGACAATTGATAAGATTCTAAAATGTTATCTCTTGGAACAGGGCTTGGTTTATGTTGTAAAAAACTAGTTAGTTTTTTTGCAATACTAGGATGGATAAGAAGATTACCTTGCATAACAGATTTTATACCTTCAATAATTTGTTTAGGTGGTATATTTTTCAACATATATCCATTTGCCCCATTTTTTAACGCTTCAATGATGTATTCATCATCGTCAAATGTGGTTAAAATGAGTACTGCTACATTAGAAAAGTTTTGTTTGATGATTTTAGTTCCTTCAACACCATCACAAATAGGCATTCTAACATCCATTAATACAATATTAACGTCAGGATTTTGCTTGATAAAAGTTAAAGCTTCTTTTCCATTTGAACATGTTCCCAAAACCTTAATCTCGTTTTCAGCATAGTTTTCAAAAATGATCTGCAGGCTCTCTCTTATAAAGGGATCATCATCAACGATTAATAGATGGATCATGTTACAATTCACTCCGTTCATTTGTTTGTTGAACCTCAATATATTTCCGGGGAAGCTTCATTTTTACTGTAAATGAATTTGTGAATTCAAAAGACATCTCACCACCTAATAATTCGATCCTTTCTTCCATTCCTCTTAAGCCTAGTCCTTTTCTTATCTTTTTCACAGGCATATCTCCATTATTACTAATGATAAAATCAATAAAATGAGGGTGGAATTCTAATCGAATATTTACTTCAGTGGCATGAGCATGTTTTACTGCATTAGTCATTGCTTCTTGTGCATTTCTATACAATGTTAATTCTGCACTTGGATATAGTGGGTAAGGAAGCCCCTTCACATCATATTGAATATGTATGTTACAACTTTTTGCAAACTGTTCAATTAAATGATTTAAAGAATACTGATAAATTTTATGATCATCTGGTTTCATATTTCGTACTGTTTTTCGTAAAGTTTCCATGTTATTCGAAAGCTGGTCTTTTATTTGTTCAAGTAGATGCATACTCTTTTTGGGTTGATCTTGTACGAGCGGCAAAGCGGCCTCCATCATCATTTTTGCTCGAGTTAATTGATGACCGAGCTCGTCATGAATTTCTTTGGATATCCGATTTCTCTCTTCTATTTGTGCCATATTTTCTATTTCGGAAGCATATTCCTTAATTCTTTTCCTAGCTTCTTCTAATTCATAGTGTTTTCCTCTTAATTGATCATATAGATATGTCATATCTTTTTGTTTATATGTTAATGAATGAATGTTCCAATGCAATAGGGAGGTCATTACATATAATAGATTTATTACAAGGATAAGATCAGGTGGTTGTTGAAATAATAAAAAGTTTAATAATGCCCATTGACCTATGATAAAAAACCACTGAAGTTTAGATTCAAGTTGGGAGATTGAAAAAATAGCAGTGAAAAAAAGAATGAATAGGATACCTTGAAATTGGTTGTTTAGCCAATAAATGTACCCTGTTTCTATTAAAATAAACCAAGGAAGTAGCTTAGTTGAGATCCAACGATTTTTAGCTTGTTTTATTAAAATAAGTAATAAAATGAATAAAGTAAAAGTGGGTGCATCAATTTCTATGTTTATAAATAAGGTACCTAGAGCTGTGATAATAATAAGTAGATATTGAAACCATGAAAGTTGATATTTCAAATTACATAACCTCATAACATTAATTTTATAAATAAGTTAATACATCATTCCTTGATGAGTGACTTTGATGAAATTATACCATAGAACATATTTATTAGGTGAAATAAGGAAAGTGACTATTGTCATGAAGAATATATGACTTGATCTAGGTGTGGATTAATTTGGATTAAGCTACTATAGAATTAAAGGAGTTGAACAAAAATGGCTTTTATTCAATGTGAAAAAGTAGTGAAACGTTATGATGATTTGATTTCAGTTGACCATTTAAGTTTTAATGTTGATAAATACGAAATATTTGGATTACTCGGACCAAATGGGGCGGGTAAAAGCTCTGCGATAAAAATGATCTGTGGGTTACTAAAAATAGATCAAGGTCAAATATTTGTAGATGGTATATCTGTGAATTCGAATCCAATTGAAGTTAAAAAAAGATTGGGTCTAGTACCTCAGGAGTTAGCTATATATGAGAACTTAAGCGCACGAGAAAATATACTTTTTTTTGGAAAATTATATGGTTTACGCGGTAAAGATTTAAAAAATAAAGTGGATGAAGCTTTACAATTTGTTGGGTTAACTGAAAGACAAAATGAAAGACCTGAAAAATTTTCAGGAGGAATGAAACGCAGATTAAACATCGCGTGTGCTATAGTTCACCAACCGAAGTTAATAATCATGGATGAACCTACAGTAGGAATTGACCCTCAGTCCCGCAACCATATTTTAGAATCTGTGAAAAAATTAAATGAAATGGGTTCTACAATTATTTATACAAGTCACTACATGGAAGAAATTGAATCTATATGCACGAGGGTAGGGATCATTGATTCTGGTCGATTGATTGCTTTAGGTTCAGTGCAGGAATTAAAAGATCAAAACAAACAGGATGAAAAGATAACACTCGTTGTGGATCACATACCGAGTGAAGCTATTTTTGAATTAGATGTACATCCTCAAACGAATGAAGTTTCTGCAACAGAGCAAACGATTGAAATATTTCTGAATTCTTCACAAACATATTTGCAAGATATTTTATTCATCTTATCGAAACACGACGTGAAAATCCAGACTTTGAAAAGAGAAGAGCCTAATTTAGAATCGTTATTTTTATCACTAACAGGTCGCACTTTAAGAGATTAGGAGGAGTTGGCATGAAAAATATATTTACAATAGCTGGCTATGAGCTTATCCGTTTTTTTAGAATGCGCTCTATCTTACTCATCATGTTGGGCTTACCATTATTATTGATTTTAATTTTAGGTACTGCGCTTTCTGGTGTGTTTCAAACCTCTGCTGAGGATCAACAGTTGGAGACAGTGAATGTAGCAGTTTTAAATGGAGATCAGGGAGTTTTTAAACAAACAATCTCAGATTTTCTGTTCTCTCCTGAAATACATCCTTATGTGTCAGTAAAACTTGTGGAATCAAGAGAAGAGTTATTTGAAAAATATGAAAATAGAGAAATAGATTACGGAATAATAGTGCCAGTTGACTTTAGTGATTCTGTTATGAGTGCTAGGTTAACAGGATGGGAGTTTATCGAAGGGGAGTCTATTGAAAAAAATTTAGTTGCTAGAACGATTTTTGAGACATTCTTAAGCCAAGTGAATGAGATGCAAGCAAGAGTTTTTGTAATGGGACCAGAGATGTTAGAAGGACCATTATTTACTGATGAGAATATGTATTTACAGTTTTCAAGTTATGTAGAAATTGGCAGCTTACAAAAAAATGAGAGTAGTACTTCAGCGATTCAATATTATGCAGTAAACATGTTAGTGATGTTTTTATTGTTTTCTGGTATGGCTGCTGCTATTAGTTTAACTGAAGAAAAAGAGTCATTTACTTTGCTAAGACTGAATTCAATACCATTACATTCAAATACAATCATTATTGGGAAACTGGTAGGTGTGGGGATTTTTTCATTAATACAAGCGATGGTTATTTTATCTTTTTCTACTTTTGTATATGGGGTGGATTGGGGTAATGATTATATCACATTATTTAGTGTAATCATTTTAACAATAGTATCATCTACCAGTATCGGAGTTATTTTAACCTCTTTCTTACAATCTTCTAAATCGATCATAGCAATATACCAAGCACTAATTTTTGTTATGACCTTTTTAAGCGGAGGCATGATTCCTAATTTAGGTGAATTTTTGAATATGTTAGGGAAGTTTTCGGTTAATTATTGGTCATCCAATACTTTAATTCGTTTAATGATTGAAAGTGATTCAACGATGATCATAAAGAACATGGGGGTTATTGGGAGTACCAGTTTAGTCTTAGCATTAATAGCTGGTTTCTTTTATTGGAAGGTGGGATATCATGAATAGTGTGATTATTGCTCTGAATATGTTGAAAAGAATGGTAGGCACAATGAAAGGATTTCTAACCATTGTTCTGATTCCTGTCATCGTCATGACCGCGATTATTTTTATTTTTGATAGAGACTATACCGAAAACTATAAAATAGCTTATTTAAACTTAGATGAAGGGTTGTTAGGAGAAGAATTAATTCATGATTTATCATCCTTCGATGAATATGAATTATTAGCTGCACAAGATGTTGAAGAAGTAAAAAAGTGGGTTGTTGATGGTAAAGCTAACTTTGCATTAGTGATTCATAAAGATCTTTCTCAAAATTTATTTAATGGTAAAAGTGTCAATGTGACTTTATATCAGCTCAATCAAAACGCGGAGAGTTTTACATTAAAACAAAGATTGGACCTTCAAATAAATCAGTTTGCTCAATCTATAGAACAGATAAAGCAAATGGATAGTACTAAAGTTTCAATACAATCTACGATGGAAGCTTTGATGGAACAAGTTAACAAAAATCAAGTGAAGGCAGTTTATACTCCATTTAATGAGAATTATAAACCAGGTCTCAATTCAATTATTGGATTCATGATTATGTTTCTAATGGGATTGATAGTAAGTTCTGTTACTTTAATATTGGAAGATCGCGCAAATCAAACGATGATGAGAATATATACAGCTCCAATTCGACGTTATGAAATTGTACTCGGACATTTTTTAGGAAGTTTTCTCTTAGGAAGTTTACAAATCATATTATTGCTTGTGTTCACAAAATATATAGTAGGATTTGATTATGGTGTTTCTTTTGGAAAGTTATTGCTTATTTTATTATTTTTCATGTTGGCTTCTATGGGAATAGCCACTGCTATAGCTAGTACAGTAAATAATATAAAAATATTAAGCAATATTACTCCTTTAATTGTTGTACCGACTTGTATGATTGGGGGTTGCTTTTGGCCAATTGAAATCATGCCAGATTTTATGCAAAAATTAGCGAATATCGTTCCGCAAAAATGGGCTATTGAAGCGGTAGAAAAAATGGCGATGGGTCAGGGATTATCTGATGTAAGCATGCATTTCTTGGTACTATTTTTATTTGCCGTGATATTAATTGGATTTGGTTCTGCCGTGTTTAAACCAGTGGAAACATAATAATGAATCAAGATGACTAGCACAGGGTGATTTAATCTGCTAGTCTACATAAAATATGAACTGTAAGTATTTATTCATAAGTAAGGAATAAAAAGGCAACCAGAGGGTGCCTTTTTTTTGTTTTTAAACATTAAACCAAGTTGCGAAAACATATAATTCAGTATAATATAAGTAACAAGAAATTTTCAGAATTTTCTGTTATTAACGTAAAAATAATGAAACGATGAGGAGGATCGCCGTGAAACAAAGTTATGAAGTGGAATATTGCAACCTTGAGTTGCGCTTTGACCGTCAACTAATTCAGAATTTTATAACCAATTTGATTGAAGAAGGTTATTCATTATATTGGAATGAAAATGATAAGTATTTTATTATTTCAATTCGTTTAGGAAAAAAACTGTTAAAATTAAAATTTGAACGAATGAAAGAACGTTTTAAAATGATAGGAAATTACTCAATTACTGATAGAAGGTTAGCTGAACTAATGGAAAAGATGATAGAGAATTCTAAAGGGCATGCTATTGTAAAAAGATTTTTAGACTCCCAAATTTTAATTGAAAATATCATGTTTGGCGAAATTATTAGAACGGTTGAAATTAATGGAGTTGAGCAAAAGGTACTTTATCAAAAGGATCCTTATATTACATTAGAAGCCGTTATACAGGCATTTGAATCTTCTAGGATAGAAGAAAGAATTCCTATATTACGTTATGAATTGGATGTTGAATTAGCTATGCTTCATAAGCTTCTTATAAATGGGAGTGTAGATGAAATTAAATCCTGTAAGGAAAGATTAAGGAATTTAAGTCATGAATTTATTTTATTGGAAGGTTAGGTAAATAATGAACAATGGTATAAAAGCGATTGCAAGTTAAAAAGGACTATCTAAATGTGTTGTGTGGATCGTCCTTTTTAACTTGTAAATTACTTCTACTTTAAGTACTTTAAGAATTTTTAAAATTCACCTTTAAAGCTTGCCAATGGGTGAGTTTTTTTTGCTATTTTAGCTTAGATAAACGATTTTTACAAAAGAAGGTTTGTGGTATTCATTAAAAATAGGTAAAATAAACATTAGAAATTGGATGGAAGGATGTAAGAAATCATATGTCAAAACAACAAATCGGTGTGATTGGACTTGCAGTCATGGGTAAAAATTTAGCTTTAAACATTGAAAGCAGAGGTTTTTCAGTGTCTGTATTTAATAGATCATATCAGAAAACAGATGAGTTTTTAAACGAAAATACAGATAAAAAGGTATCAGGTTATGATACGATAGAAGGTTTTGTAAACTCATTAGAAGTTCCAAGAAAAATCATAATCATGGTAAAAGCAGGTGATCCGACTGACGATACAATTCAAAAGTTATTACCTTACCTTTCAAAAGGAGACATTATTATTGATGGCGGGAACGCTTATTTCCCTGATACACAAAGAAGAAATAAACAATTAGAAGAAGCAGGTATTCGTTTTATTGGTACTGGAGTTTCTGGTGGTGAAGAAGGTGCATTAAAGGGACCTTCCATTATGCCAGGTGGTCAAGAGGATGCTTATAAATTAGTTGAGCCGATCTTAACAGCCATTTCAGCTAAAGTAAACGGTGACCCTTGTTGTACTTACATTGGTCCGGATGGTGCTGGTCATTATGTGAAAATGGTACATAACGGAATCGAATATGGTGATATGCAGCTTATATGTGAAGCATATCATCTTATGAAGGATGTTCTACAGTTAGAGACACAAGAGATTCATGAAATTTTTTCAGAGTGGAATAAAGGTGAGCTTGACAGTTACCTAATCGAAATTACAGCGGATATTTTTACAAAAATAGATTCAGATACGAATAAGCCAATGGTTGATGTTATATTAGACACTGCTGGACAAAAAGGGACGGGGAAATGGACTAGTCAAAGTGCACTTGATTTAGGCGTGCCTTTATCCATCATTACTGAGTCTGTATTTGCTCGTTTTATCTCTGCAATGAAGGAAGAGAGAGTAGCGGCAAGCAAAGTCTTGACTGGACCCAAAGCGGTTGAGTTAAGTGAAGGAAAACAAGAATTAATTGAAGCAATTAGAAAAGCTTTATATGCAAGTAAAATTTGTTCTTATGCACAAGGCTTTGCTCAAATGAGAGCTGCTTCAGAAGAATATAATTGGAATTTACAATATGGTAATATTGCAATGATCTTTAGAGGAGGCTGTATTATCCGAGCTGGATTTCTACAAAACATTAAGGATGCATATGATCGAGATTCAGAATTGAGAAATTTATTGTTAGATCCTTATTTTAAAGAAATTGTAGAAAATTATCAGGATGCTTGGAGAAAAGTGGTTTCTTTAGCTGTTACACATGGAATTCCGGTTCCAGGTTTTTCAACTGCACTAGCTTATTATGATAGCTATCGCACTGAAAGACTACCAGCGAATTTGTTACAGGCACAGAGGGATTATTTTGGAGCTCATACATTTAAACGAATTGACAAAGAAGGTACTTTCCATTTTGAATGGTTAGACAGTGAATGATATTCATTTTAAGATAAAAAAGGTTGAGAATTACCTCTTCTCAACCTTTTAAATTACATAAAGAGTTTAGTGCAACAAAAGAGAAAAGGATTGAGATTGATGTAGTCATGAAGGGGAAGGGAGAAAAATGAAAAAAAATATCGTTTTGGTTGGTTTTATGGGAACTGGAAAATCTACGGTTGGAAAACAACTTTCATTAAAATTAGGTTGGGAATTTGTTGATACAGATCAAATGATAGAACAGAGAGAAAAAATGAGTATTCCGGAAATTTTTTCAAAGAAAGGTGAAAATTACTTTAGAGAAGTAGAGACAATAATCATCCAAAAAGTAATGTCAAATGAAAAACAGGTTGTAGCAACAGGGGGAGGGTCTGTATTAAATCTTCAAAATCGAAGCTGTATGTTAAGTCATGGTACTGTAATTCATCTTGATGCTGAAGTAGAGGAGATAATTAAACGTGTAAAGAGTGAAAAACATAGACCATTACTTCAAGGGAATTTAAAAGAAAGGGTCTATGAAATGATGGAGAAACGTAAATATGCTTATGAATTTGCAGACTTTGTCATTGATACAAATGTTATTGAAGTAGATAGTATTGTGAAACAAATTTATAACCTCATTATATTACATAAAAAATAAAATAATACTAGGAACAAATATATGAGATTAACTCTATGTAGTATTTATGGGATTATTTAGAGCTTATCCCACTTTAACATGCCACCTTCCATATTCTTAAGATTTTTTAATCCTAACATTTGTAAATATTCAAGTGCTTTTCCACTTCGATTCCCGCTTCGACAGACGAGGATAATATCGTCAGTTTGTTCAATTTCTTGATGGCGTACAGGTAATTCTCCCAATGGGATATGTTTCGCACCTGATATCATTCCTTGAGCAACCTCTTCGTTCTCTCGAACATCGATAATGTTGAGTTCTAAACCTTGATCTAATTTATCTTTTACTTCCTTTGGTAAAATGATTTGCTGACTCATTATTTTTTGTCGCCTCCAGTAATTAAGTTATGACCAAAAGTATGAAGTGTCTTGAACATAGTATTTTTATTATACCATAGAAAGGATATAGCAACATGCCATGGGTAAACAGTGATAAGGCGATCTACTTATATATCGGTTTAGCAGGATTTATAGGTGCAAACCTACGCTTTATGATTAGTGTATTGACCTATTCAAGTGACTACTTTTTTCCAACAGGGACTTTACTTTGTAACTACATTGGTTGTTTTGCATTAGGTTGGTTTTCTCAATATATAGGGACTAGCCAATTATCATTGAAAATGAAAACAGCCATTTCTACAGGACTTATTGGTTCTTTTACGACTTTTTCTGCTTTTAGTGTAGAAACCATTTCTTTATTGCAAGATGGAAAAATGTTTATTGCCTTTATCTATATTATGATAAGTTTTATTGGTGGATCTCTTTTTGCTTGGATAGGTTATAAAATAGGACGTGTATTTATATGAGTTTAATACAAATTTACTTAATAGGCATCGGTGGGTTTTTAGGTGCTTGTAGTCGTTTTTTTGTATCTGGTGTTTTTGCAAGAAGATGTTCAACAAAATTTCCATATGGTACACTTACTGTAAATCTTATAGGATCATTTTTTTTGGGACTATTATTTGCTTGTATGAATTCAGGCTATGAACTTTTTATGTTGTTTTTTGCTACAGGATTTTTAGGATCTTTTACTACATTTTCAACTTTTAAAGTAGAAATATTGAAGATGTATATCGATAAAAATTGGAAAGTTTTGTTTTTATATATTTCATGTAGTTATGTTCTTGGTATTTTATTAGCTTATATTGGGTTTTTAATAGGAGTGAAATAAGGGAGAGATAAACAAAATGAATGCAATTGTAAAACCTACTGGGAAGTTAAAAGGAGAAATCAATTCTTTATCTTCAAAAAATTACACAACGCGTTATTTATTAGCCGCAGCATTATCTGAAGGAACAAGCACAATTTATTACCCTGCTCATAGTGAAGATAGTGATGCAATGAGAAGATGTATTCAGGATCTAGGCGCACAAATGCAAGAGGACCATGAAAAGATTATAATTACAGGTTTTGGAAAATCACCGAGTCCAGTAAAAGAACTCAATGTTGGAAATGCAGGAGCAGTATTACGCTTTTTGATGTCCACTGCTGCCCTATGCCCTGAAGTGACGTTTGTGAATGCTTATCCAGAATCTCTAGGCAAAAGACCACATGATGATTTAATTCAAGCATTAGAACAAATAAATATTAGAGTTGAACATCAAGATGGCAAGCTTCCAATCAAAATATATGGGGGTAATCCGCAAGGTGGCAAAATTCAAGTGTCTGGGGACGTTAGTTCACAGTTTTTAAGTTCTTTATTGTTTTTAACACCTTTACTTGAAGAAGATAGTGAAATTGAAGTATTAGTTGATCTCAAATCAAAGGTGGTAGTTGGACAAACCTTGGATGTTTTAAAACAAGCTGGCATTCAGGTTGAGGCCAGTGATGATTTCATGTTCTACAAAATCCCAGGTAATCAAAAATATTTACCTCAAAAATACATAGTGGAAGGGGATTATCCTGGTTCTGCAGCTATATTAGCCGCAGCAGCGGTCACAGATTCCAATGTCACAATGCTTCGTTTAATGGAAGATAGTAAACAAGGAGAAAAAGCAGCTGTGGATGTGCTCAAAGAGATGGGTGTAAATATAACTTATGATCAATCCACATTAAAAATTATTGGGAATCAAACACTTAATGCTGGTGAATTTGATGGGGACCACTTTACAGATGCGGTGTTAGCATTGGTAGCTGCTGCAGTATTTGCAAAGGGTACATCACGTTTCTATAATGTGGAGAATTTAAGATATAAAGAGTGTGATCGCATTACTGATTTTTGTAATGAATTGAAAAAAGCCGGGGCAAAAGTGGAAGAAAGACAAAGTGAAATTATTGTACATGGGCAACCTAATGGTGTGGATGGTGGAGTAGAAATTAATGCACATTATGATCATAGAGTGATTATGGCACTTACGGTAGTTGGATTGCGTTCAAAGAAAGGTCTTATTATTCGTGATGCACATCATGTTGCGAAGTCTTATCCACAATTCTTTGAACATATCCAATTTTTAGGTGCAAATGTGGAGTTACAAGAAGACTAACATGCCAAAAAAGTAAAGATCAGCTTCAAAGCTTAACCTAAAAGTATAGGGGGAATTAAAAATGCACGAAAATCCATCTAGAGATCAAATTAAGGAAATACTTAAACAAGCTGAAACTGTAGCTGTTGTTGGTCTCTCTGATAAATCTGATCGTACGTCTTATATGGTTTCAGAAGCTATGCAAAAAAGGGGTTATACAATCATACCTGTCAATCCTAATGCTGAAGAAATATTAGGCCAAAAAAGTTACAAAAGCCTTATGGATATCCCGCAATCCGTTGATATAGTTAATGTCTTTCGTAGGAGTGAATATACTGCACCTGTAGCGAAGGAAGCGGTTGAAATTGGAGCAAAGGTACTTTGGTTGCAGTTAGGTATAGAAAATGAAGAATCAGCCCAAATTGCTAAAGACGGTGGGCTAGAAGTGATAATGGATCGCTGTATTAAAGTAGAAGACTCTATTTTGAATCCAAAAAGTTAAAAATAAAAAACTCCTTTTTTTTGGAGTTTTTTTTATCCCAATACCTTCCATAATAAAAAGAGTTTATTCTTGAAAAACTATTATAGGCTACACAATTTGAAAAACTTACTCTGTGTAGACTATTTATTTAGGGAGGAATTTACGTTGTATCATCAACAAACAATGAACCAATCTCAGCAATCACAATGGATGCAACCTTCACAGCAACAAGCTGCTTCCAATCAATTCCATTTAACTAGTTTCCGAAGCAACCAGCAACGAGCAGGTGCTAACAACACAATCCAAGCAGGAACACAGACAACTTATCAACCAGCAGGATTTGTTCCGTCCGCATATCAAGGGAGTACTCCATCTACCCATACAGGAAATCAATCTTGGCAAAGTCATATGGCAGTGCCACAATCTTATCGCCAAACAAATTATCGTAGCAATCAACCATCAGCTCAAAATACATTTAAAAGACAAACTTTTAGTCAGCCAATAAACCAAGCTACTGGATATGCGAATCAAACACAAAATCAACATCAGACTTATCAACCAGCAGGATTTGTTCGGTCCATGTATCAAAGCAATCAGCAGCAAGAAAATCAGACAACAACACATCCTTCTACAATGCAAAGAACTCAAACGACTGCTTATCAACCACAACAATTTTCATCTAACAATCCTCAGTCGTTCCATTTAACAAATTACAAAGCTAATCAACGAAGCCAGGCTTGGAGTAGAAGCGATTTTAGTCCTTCTGACCAGTTTATGAATCAAACTCAATCTGTAATTCCCAGACCTTCACATTAAATTTGATTCGATTAACTCTGGTTCTTCATGAACCAGAGATTTTTTTTGACAAAATATCGATAACGATTTACCATCAATATAGTAGGAAGGTGGGGAATAACATTGGTTAAAGGAATCGCGGCATCTTCTGGTATCGCAATAGGTAGAGCGTTCGTTCTTCCTTCATGGAATTGGGATTTAAATGAAGAGAATATAAGTGTAAATGATTTTGCAAAAGAATTTGAAAGGTTATATGAAGGCATACAAATATCTAAACATGAAATATCAAACATAAAAAAAGAATTTAATGAAGTGATTGGTAGTGAAGAATCGAAAATTTTTGACGTTCACTTAGCCATTTTGGATGATCCAGTTTTTATGGATGAAATTCAAGGAATTATAAAACGTCAATATAAAGTAGCAGAAGTAGCAGTTAAAGAAGCGATGGATCATTTTACAAATATGTTTGATTTGTTGGATGATGAATATATGAGAGAGCGCGCTTTAGATATTAAAGATGTTGGTAATCGATTGCTTAAACATTTGTTAGGAACTCCTGAGGTTACTTTACCCCAGGATAATCAACCTTTTATTTTAGTGGCTAAAGAGCTGTCTCCTTCACAGTTAGCACATTTAAATCCTTCTCATGTGGAAGGAATTCTGACGATGGCAGGAGGAAAAACTTCTCACTCTGCTATCATGGCGCGTGCATTAGGAATTCCATCTGTTTTGGGTTTAGAAGGTAAGATCGAAACCACGATTGAAACGGGTGATTTCATTGTTCTAGATGGAGATGAAGGTAGTGTATATGTAAATCCAAACGAAGAAATCGTACAAGCTTACAATCTCAAAAAACAAACGTGGTTAGAGAAGCAAAAAAGTTTACAAAAAATAATCAATGTACCAGCAACTACGATGGATGGTAAAGAAATTCAATTAGATATAAATATTAATTCACAAAACGACGTAGATTTTGCTTTATCTTACGATTCATCTGGAGTTGGATTATTTCGCAGTGAGTATTTGTATATGGATCGTGATCAATTCCCGTCCGAAGAAGAACAACTGAAAGCTTATAAAAATGTGGTAAAAAAACTTGGGAGTAAGCCAATTATTATTCGAACATTGGATATCGGTGGAGATAAGCAATTAGATTATGTTACTTTTCCTGAGGAGGATAATCCTTTTTTAGGATATCGTGCTATTCGTTTTTTACTGGATCAAAAAGACATTTTTAAAACACAATTAAAAGCTATTTTAAGAGCAAGTGCAATGGGAAATGTGAAAATAATGTATCCAATGATTTCATCTGTAGAAGAAATCAGAAAAGCGAATTCTATCTTAGAACAAGCTAAAGAGGAATTACTTGAAAAAGGTTATGATTTTAACCCAAACATAGAAATTGGGATCATGATAGAAGTTCCAGGTGCGGTTGCAATCGCTGATTTGTTAGCTCAAGAAGTAGATTTTTTCAGTATTGGAACAAACGATCTAATTCAATATGTATTAGCTGTTGATCGTATGAATGAACATATCGCTGATTTTTACGAACCATTTCATCCAGCGGTCATTCGAATGCTTAAACAAACAGTGGATGCAGCTAAAGCAAATAATATTGATATAAGTGTATGTGGTGAAATGGCTGGAGACTTTAATGCAACACCTATTTTTATAGGATTAGGTGTTCATAAATTAAGTATGTCCTCACAATCTATTTTACAAGTCAAAGAGAGAGTATTATCCATATACGAAACAGAATGTAAACAAATGATTGATGACATATTATTGTGTAAAACAAGTGAAGAAATAACTGAATTAGTTAAAAGGATGAATGATAAAACAAATTCGAATGTATCTTATTAAGAAGGAGGTAGTATTTTGGAATTACATGGAAAAAAAGTGATGGCTTTTGTGGAAAAAGAATTTGAAGATCTTGAATTATGGTATCCAGTATTACGAATGAGAGAAGCAGGTATCCAAGTTGATTTAGTGGGTCCAAAAGCAAATGAAACCTATATCGGAAAGTATGGCATCCCTATTTCTACAGAGATGGCGTTTGATGAAGTGGATTCTAGAGATTATATAGGATTATACGTTACAGGGGGCTGGGCACCTGATAAATTAAGAAGATATGAAGATGTATTACGTCTAACTAAAGAGTTTCATGAAACAAAGAAACCGATTGCTCACATCTGTCATGGCGGCTGGGTTTTGATATCAGCAAAAATATGTGAAGGGTTCACGATGACTTCAACACCTGGGATAAAAGATGATTTAATAAATGCAGGAGCAAGCTGGATAGATCAGGAAGTTGTTGTAGACCGCCATATCGTTTCTGGGAGAAGACCTCCTGATTTACCAAACTTTACAAAGGAATTTATACGTGTTCTTGCAGAAAAGTAAATCAATTCGAATTTTATTAAGATGGGTCCCAGCTCTTATTTGGATGATTATAATATTTGTTCTTTCTCAACAGCAAGGAGATGAGCTTCATTCTTTTTTACCTCTTTTTCAAAAATGGTTACCATGGATGAATAGTTTTAATTGGGGACATATTGTAGCCTATTTCATTCTTTCTTGGTTATTATTGTTGGGGTTAGGAAAAAAATATAATACAATTCAAGGCAAAATAATTGTTGTATGTTTGTGTTTATTATATGGGATTACCGATGAAATTCATCAGTCATACATACCTGGAAGAACACCTGAGATTTTGGATCTGAGAAATGATACAGTTGGAGCTTTTCTTGGGGTAGTGTTTATCTCAATTCCTCCTTTTAAAAAGGTTTATTCCAAGCTAATTTCTTCCTATATTTACCAAGATTGATGAACAGGAATTTGCTGATCAAGTGTCGAAATATTGACACATAGGGAGTGATTGGTTTGCAAAAAGAATGTAAGTGCGGTAATACACTGAGTATTCAATTAAGAACAGTTAAATACTCAAAAAAAGTACATATAAAAAATGTCCCCATATTTTCATGTGAAAAATGTGAGGAGAGTGAAGTGCTGCTGGATGTTAAGGAAGATTTAACTGAATTGATACAAAAAATACATACTTATTCCAAGAATCAAATATTTTTTAATGAAATCAATGAGTTTGCTCATCTTTTATTTGTAAGTTCAGAGAAAGAATTAATACACATCCCGATTGAGGATATCATTGAACAAAGGATTAATGAACTTCTTGATATATTATTGCTAGCTCAATCCCTAGATGATATAAAGTGGGTTAAGGAAACTGAGAAACGTTTATTACAGATCACAGATCAAATTATTTCTAATGAAAAAATCTACAAAATATAATAAAAGTATTTAAACTTAAAATTTGACCCAAGTTGAAAATTCTCAAGTTAAATTGTTATAGAATTTACATCTTTTCATGAGTTTTCATCGGTTATTTAGGTGTATTATGTAATTGTATTTCATTTATATAGATGTGAAAACTGCCGAAAGTTTACAATAAGATTATAATATCGTATGATATCTCTATAGAATATAACAATTGGAGAGAGAAAAAGTGACAGTAACTATTTATGATGTAGCAAGAGAATCAGGTGTATCCATGGCCACCGTATCGAGGGTAGTTAATAACAACCCGAATGTAAAACCTCAAACACGTAAAAAGGTGTTCGATGCCATAGAAAAGTTAGGATATCGTCCAAATGCTGTAGCTAGAGGGCTAGCTAGTAAGAAAACGACTACGGTAGGTGTAGTGATTCCTGACATTTCAAATACCATATTTTCAGAGGTTGCTAGAGGTGTCGAAGATATTGCCAATATGTATCGATACAATATTATTTTATGTAACTCTGATAAGAAAAAAGAGAAGGAAATTCAAGTGATTAATACGTTGTTGGAAAAACAAGTGGATGGATTATTATTTATGGGTGGCACAGTAACAGAAGATCACATTCATGCTTTTAAAACAACAAGTGTCCCTATTGTATTATGTGGAACGAAAGAAGAATCGGAAAATATACCATCTGTGGATATTGATCACGAAAAAGCGGCATATGATGCAGTACAAGCTTTAATAAATGAAGGCCATCGTGATATTGCTCTAATTGGTGGTAACTTTGAAGATCTAGCTAAAGGGTTTGCAAGATATCAAGGGTATATCAAAGCAATTGAAGATGCAGGACTAACCGTAAATGAAGATCTTATTCAAGTAGGTAACTTCCGTTATGATTCAGGTTTAGAAAAAATGAAGCACTTCCTAGAATCTAAACAAAACATTACTGCTGTATTTGCTGTAACAGATGAAATGGCTATAGGTGCAATTCATGCAATTCAAGATGCAGGATTAAAAGTACCTGAGGATATTTCTGTTATCAGTGTTGATAATATTAGAATGGCATCTATGGTGAGACCTTTGCTTACTACAGTTGCACAACCGATGTATGATATTGGTGCTGTTTCTATGAGGCTTTTAACAAAACTAATGGTGAATGAAGAGATTGAGCAATCTCAAATTATATTACCACATGAGCTAATTCAAAGAAATAGCGTGAAAAGCTTATAATGAATTATAATAAGATAGGATTAATTGGTGCAATGGATGAAGAAATAAAAAGATTTCTTGATCATATTGACAATCCAAAAACGGTTGTAAAAGCAGGAATACAGTTTTATGAAGGATATTTTCACGATACAAAGGTCGTATTATGTAAATCTGGTGTAGGAAAAGTAAACGCGGCAATATGTTCTCAAATTTTAATTGATACCTTCATGGTAGATGCTGTTATTTTTACAGGTGTTGCAGGTGCTCTTCATCCAGAACTACAAATAGGTGATATTCTTATCTCTACGGATTGTATGCATCACGATATGGATGCTACAGCACTTGGTTTTGATAAAGGTATGATTCCTTATGATAAAACCTCTATTTTTAAAGCAGATCATGAGTTGGTAAATTTAGCTTTCAATGCAAGTGAAAAGTGGTTTAAAGATCGTACTCGAAAAGGAAGAGTATTATCCGGAGATCAATTTATTGCTGATCGTGAGATTGTTAGAAATTTATATAAACAGATGGATGGGGATTGTACAGAAATGGAAGGGGCAGCAGTAGCTCAAGTGTGCTCCATGAATGCAGTTCCATTTGTCGTTATTCGTTCGATGTCCGATAAAGCTGATGGTTCAGCAAATGTTAATTTTGCAGAGTTTGTTGTAAAAGCCTCTCAACATTCTTATCAAATTGTAGAGCATATGTTTAAAAACATTACCCCTCACAAAATGTGAGGGTTTTTTTCGTTTGTGGATTATTTTACTCTATTGTAAGACATATATCACCTTGTAGATATGATATAATGGAAATGTCATAAAATGTTCATCGTATTTGTTTGTTTTCATATATTTTAATGGAAGCACTTACAATATAGTTATTGAAATAGGAGGGAGATTATGGGGAAAAATAATGAAGAAGTGCTGGAAGTAGTAGCTTCAGAAGCGAATTTACAAGACTACGAAACCGATCGTTCAGAGTTCGAGTGGGAGCATATTATAAAGGATTTTTCTTGGCACGATTCAGGGAAAGTGAATATGGCTTTCGAAGCGATTGATCGACATGCGGAATCAATGATAAAAGATAAGGTTGCTTTATACTATAGTGATTCAATACGTGATGAATCCTATACATTCGCAGACATGAAAAAGAAATCTAATCAAGCAGGAAATATATTAAAGGACCTTGGAATAAATAAAGGAGATCGTGTTTTTATTTTTATGCCAAGAACTCCAGAGCTTTATTTTGTCTTACTAGGAGCGATTAAAAACGGAGCCATCGTTGGTCCATTATTTGAAGCTTTTATGGAAACCGCAGTGAAAGATCGATTGGAGGATAGCGAAGCTGTTGCAGTAGTGACTACACCAGAATTACTTCATAGAATTCAAGTTGCAGATCTTCCAAATTTAAAACATATCATATTAGTTGGTGAGGATATTTCTTTATCTGAAGGACAGGTGGATTTTAATCAAGAAATGAAAAATGCTTCAGATAAGTTTGAAATGGAATGGGTTGATCTTGAAGATGGTTTAATTATTCACTATACTTCTGGCTCTACTGGGAAACCTAAAGGTGTTTTTCACTCACACAATGCGATGATTCAGCATTATTATACTGGTAAAATCGTTTTGGATTTACAAGAGGATGATATTTATTGGTGTACTGCTGATCCCGGATGGGTTACTGGAACTTCATATGGGATATTTGCTCCTTGGTTAAATGGGGCAACCAATGTGATTAGAGGTGGTAGATTTAGTCCTCAAGATTGGTATGAAACAATTCAAAAATATAAAATTACGGTATGGTACAGTGCTCCAACTGCATTTCGTATGCTGATGGGAGCAGGAGACGATGTTGTCCAACAATTTGATCTAACAAGTCTTAGACATGTATTAAGTGTAGGAGAACCACTAAATCCTGAGGTTATTCGTTGGGGGTTGAAAATATATAATCAGCGAATACATGATACTTGGTGGATGACAGAAACAGGAGGACAACTCATTTGTAATTATCCTCGGATGGAAATCAAACCTGGTTCAATGGGTAAACCTATACCCGGTGTGGATGCAGCAATCATTGATGATCAAGGAAAGGAAGTCCCTTCGTATCACATGGGGAACTTAGCAATTAAAACCCCATGGCCTTCGATGATGAGGAAAATATGGAAAAACGAAGCTAAGTATGAGGAATATTTTAGAATTCCAGGCTGGTACATATCTGGTGATTCAGCTTATCGTGATGAGGATGGTTATTTCTGGTTTCAAGGTAGAATTGATGATGTCATTAATACTTCTGGTGAAAGAGTAGGTCCATTTGAGGTAGAAAGTAAATTGGTTGAACATCCGGCTGTTGCAGAAGCCGGTGTAATTGGAATTCCTGATCCTGTACGTGGAGAAATTATTAAAGCTTATATTTCTTTGAGAAAAGGATACGAACCTTCACAAGAGTTAAAAGAACAGATTTCACAGTATGTAAAAGAAGGATTGTCTGCTCATGCAGCACCTCGTGAAATTGTATTTAAAGATAAGCTCCCTAAAACAAGAAGTGGTAAAATCATGAGACGTGTGTTAAAGGCTTGGGAATTAAACCTCCCAACTGGAGATTTATCTACAATCGAAGATTAGATAATTTATGAATAGATCTTTTTGAATTTAAAACCCCCTATCTGAATTCATAATGAATTTTGATAAGGGGGTTTTTGAGTAGCTTATAATTATTTTACTTCTACAGGTTCAGATAGTGCTGAAGCTCCTGTTTTATTTACTGCGGTAATTCGATACCATCCATTTTCCATAAGACTAATGTCTGCGAAGGAATTTTTATTTGCATTGGAGACAAATTGATATTCTCCATCTTTTTCATCACTGTAATAAATTTCATAATATAAAACTTTGTCATTGACTGAATTTGCACTCCACGTAATTTTTACAGTTAATTCCTCTTTTATAGCTTCAACATTTGTAGGGACCTTTGGTAATGATCCAATATTACCTAGATCAATGTCCGTATCCTCATTTTCATCATTATCATCTGTATCTTCTCCACCGTCCTCTTCCTCAGGAATTTCAGGTGATTCAGCATCTATATTTGTTTGAAGCTGCTTAGGTTCTGAAATATTCCCAGCGACATCAACAGCAACTACATAATAAAAATAATCAACAGATGCACTAACATAATCTTTAAATTTCAATTCATCATCGTATCGTTTCGTTTGGGAATGTGTATATCCATTTCCATTATCTCTATAAAAACGATAACCTACTACATCCTCACTTGGACTATGGTCAAATGTAATAATATTAATTCCTTCTTTTTGTTCCAATCTTACATTGAATGGAGGTTCGGGATTTTTCCCGTCCTCTATTCTTGGATCTTCAGCAATCGGTGCAGTTGAACCCATGTCAGTAGGATAGAAGTCTTCAAGCCTCATAGGATATCCATTTCTATTTTTAGGTTTCTGACTACTCGAATATCCTTTTAAAATTGTATCTATTTGCTCATATAACTCTTTTAATGAAGTACTTCTATTTACAACGATCTTGGTTTCAATCATATCGT
Source organism: Chengkuizengella sediminis (assembly GCF_010078385.1). Lineage (NCBI taxonomy): Bacteria > Bacillati > Bacillota > Bacilli > Caryophanales > Paenibacillaceae > Chengkuizengella > Chengkuizengella sediminis. The sequence continues at coordinate 391,566 of NZ_SIJC01000001.1, read as the reverse complement.
CTGGTGTAGAAGCAAGAGGGATATAATTGATGTCATTATAACTGATGACAGGTAATTCTGATAAACTATCATCCATCTCAGTAGGTACATGCCTTTTATCAAATAAATCTGTTGTTGTAAATCCTGCTTGTTTAGTTAATTCAGAAGGAATCAGTCCCGATTTACTTGAAACCGTTTTTCTAATTAATCCTTCTGGTTGATAAAATTCAGTCGTTGCAAACAGTTCAGGCTTTAACTCAATCGTTTTGTCCATTACCTTTGACCATATTTCTTTGGCTCTATACTCACCATTTAATGCGTGACCATAGCCAAAATATAAGGATCCATTTTGGTCGTATCCAGCCCAAACTCCTAGTGTAATGTCAGGTGAATATCCTAAAAACCATACATCACGACTAAGGTTTGTTGTTCCTGTTTTACCTACGATAGGAACTTTTCCATAGTTTTCAAAACCATTTCTGATTTGACTGCCTGAAGCCCCTTGAGAAACTGCTGTTCTTAACATATCTGTCATTAGAAAAGCGGACTGTTCAGAGAATAATCTTTCAGGTGCATGCTGATGTTCGTAAATTATCTTCCCATTTGGATCTTCAATTTTTTCAATTAAAAATGCATCGTTAAACTCACCGTAATTAGCTATACTTGAATAAGCATTTGCCATCTCTTCTACAGTTGTCCCATAAGCTAATCCTCCGATAACTCCTGTTTGTGCATTTCTATCCTCTTCAGTTAATGTTGTGATGCCTAGTTGTTCAACAAAATCTAAAGCATTGTCAATTCCAACCACATCTCTATATACATAAAGAGCAGGTATATTATATGATTCATTTAATGCCTCACGAGCAGTCATTAATCCATGATATTTGTAATCCCAATTTACAGGAAGGTGAGCACCTTTAGATCCATCTGGTAGAATGATTGGAATATCATCAACAATTGAAGCAGGTTGTATTTCTCCTGATTCGATCGCAGGTAAGTATGCAGCAATAGGTTTCATGGATGAACCCGGTTGTCGCTTCATTTGAGTAGCATGATTATATTCTTCAATTTCATAACCGCGACCTTCAATCATTCCTAATATAGCACCTGTTTTATTGTCAATCATCACTGCACCAGTTTGCTCAACACCATTTTCATTATCAGGTACAAAGTTATCTGAGTTTTGAGCAATTTCTTGCATAGCATCGTAAATGGTTTGATCAATCGTTGTATAAATTTTAAACCCACCATTGATTACTTTTTCACGATATTCTTCTACTACGGAGTCAACTTCCTCTTGAGATAATTCAGGATTTTGTTGTTTGTATAAAATTTCAGCTGCTCTTCGTTCGATTTCAATCATAAGATAAGGATAGGTAGTATATGCTTTTTCAGAAGGCTCAGCAAGTGAGGCTTTGAGGTCAAAATTCAGTGCTTCGTTATATTCAGCCTCTGAAATTTCCCCTGTCTCTTTCATTCTATTTAATACATGTTTTTGTCTTTCGATAGCAAAATTGAATCCTTCTTCATCAAACTCTCCATATCCAGTAAAAGGTGAATATTTATTAGGATTTTGTGGTAACCCAGCTAAAAATGCTGCTTGTGCAATATTGATATCGTCTAGATTATCTAATCCAAAGATACCTTGTATCGCTGCTTTTACCCCAGAAACAGGATATCCACTAGAACCTGTTCCAAAGCCAATTTTATTTAAATATGCTTCTAAAATTTGATCCTTCGTTAATACTTGCTCCATTCGAACAGAAAGAATGATTTCTTTTACTTTTCTATCAATCGTTTGGTCAAAATTTAAAAATACTCGTCTAGCCAATTGTTGTGTAATTGTACTTCCACCTGTTTGAATTTGTTCATTAAATACTTGCTGTTTTACAGCGCGGATAACTCCTTTGAAATCAAAACCAATATGATTTTCAAAATTCTGATCTTCTGTGGCTATAAAAGCATCTTGAATGACTTGCGGTATATCATCCAACTCAATCATTCTACGATCTTCTGCTGAGCGGAGTTGCCCAATCAACGTATCATTATTAAAATAAGCAAATCCTGAGACATTGTTATTCATAACCTCAGACACCATTTCTTCTGGTGAGCGTACAGGTTCATCTTTAACGATTGAGGTAACATAACCTAAAACTACCCCACCAGCTAAAATACCAAAAATAATTCCAATAATTAAAATCCATTTCAAAGTTATCAAAGATATAAATAATGATTTCTTAAGTATAGTTTTTGATTTGTTTTTGTTTTGTTTCTTTGACATTTTTGATCCCCCTCTGGTCTAACCCATTATAGCATAAAGGTTTTTTCTTGAACATTCGCTATAATATAGCAACCATTTGTTTGACTTTACCGTTGTTGTTTGATATAAAAGAATGAAATTGCAATCCAAATAATACAACTTTTTTACGTGAATAAAGAGTAAAAGTTGCACTTTTTAAAAATGTTGTAAACATATAAACATTTTGTAATAGTTATTGCATTGTATTTATCATCTTTAATAGATATTGATGAATGATATAATTATTTGTAGGACTTAATTGGAGGGAAAGTATTAATGGCAAAGTGGGAAGAGCTTACAATAGAGCAACAAACGGAGGTTAACAGACAATTAGAAGTCATCCGCCGTGGAGTAGTTGAAATCGTACCAGAGGATGAGTTGAAGCAAAAGGTTATCAAATCAGTGTTAACTAATAAACCTTTAAAAGTAAAATTAGGATTAGACCCTTCTGCACCAGACATCCACATAGGACACACCGTAGTTTTACATAAACTTAGACAATTTCAAGACCTTGGACACCATGTACAACTAATCATAGGGGATTTTACAGGTCGCATAGGAGACCCTACAGGAAAATCTGAAACACGTAAACAGTTAACCGAAGAAGATGTTTTCAAAAACGCTCAGACCTATAAAGAACAATTTTTTAAAATACTTGACATTGAAAAAACAACCGTTGTTTTTAATTCAGAATGGCTAGCACCATTAAATTTTGCAGATGTCGTTGAGCTATCCGCAAAAGTTACAGTAGCTAGAATGTTAGAACGTGATGATTTTACTAAACGATACAATTCAGGTCAATCCATAAGCATTCATGAGTTTTTCTATCCACTAATGCAAGGGTATGATTCAGTTGCATTGCAAAGTGATGTTGAAATAGGAGGAACTGATCAAAAATTTAACTTATTGATGGGAAGGACGTTGCAAAAAGAATATGGTGTACCAACACAAGCAACGGTTATGCTTCCATTAATTGAAGGGTTAGACGGCGTTAAAAAAATGAGTAAAAGTTTAAATAATTATATTGGGATAGATGAAGAACCTAGTGAAATTTATGGTAAATCTATGTCAATTCCAGATGAACTTATGATTAAATATTATGAACTTGCAACAGATCTATCTATCGAGGATTTAGATGAACTAAAAGCGAGCTTAGAAAATGGTACAGTGCATCCTAGAGATGCAAAAATGAAGTTAGGGCACACGTTTGTACGAATGTATCATGGTTTAGAGGCAGCGAATGAGGCTGAGGAACGTTTTAAAACCGTTTTTCAAAAAAAAGCATTACCTGAAGACATTCCATCCGTTGAAATTTCTCAAAATGAACTAGATGATGGCAAACTTCGTTTAATAAATCTACTTGTAGTTTTAAAATTACAAAGCTCAAATGGAGAAGCAAGGAGAAGTATCACACAAGGAGCAGTTAGAATTAATGAAGAGAAAATTACGGATGTCAATGCTGTAATTAACCCAAAAGAAGGGGATATTGTGCAAGTTGGGAAAAGGAAATTTGCAAAAGTAACCTTGACCTGAAAAGTAAAGAATAAAATTTAGTGAAAATTGAAATAGAAAAAACCCCCTCAACGGAGGGGGTTTTTATTATCTGCTGTAAAGCTCGACGATTTGTTGCTCGTTGATTTCAGGAGGTAATTCCGCACGTTCTGGATAGCGAACATATTTACCTTCCATTGTTTTTTCATCAAATTCAACATAAGCCGGAGTAAAATTGCTGTTTTCCAATGATTCTTTGATGACTTTTAAACCTTTACTTTTTTCTCTTAAACTAATAACGTCACCTGGTTTAACAGCATAAGATGGAATATCCACTTTTTTACCATTTACAGTTACATGTCCATGTGCTACAAGCTGACGAGCTCCTGCACGAGAATTGGATAATGCAAAACGATAAACTAGATTATCTAAACGACCTTCTAATAAGATCATGAAGTTTTCACCAGAAATACCTTTCATATTAGAGGCTTTGTCAAACAGGTTACGGAATTGCTTTTCGTTTAATCCGTACATATGACGAAGTTTTTGCTTTTCCATAAGCTGTAAACCGTATCCGCTAATTTTTCTTCTTTGATTTGCACCATGTTGACCTGGTGGATAATTTCTTTTTAATTCTTTACCTGTACCACTTAAGGAAATTCCTAAGCGACGACTTAATTTAAATTTTGGACCTGTGTAACGTGCCATGTATTTTGACTCCTTTTATAATTATAATTAAATTTAATTGGTCGGTTCCGCTTGTGCCTAAATTTATGCAGTTTAACCAAAGGGATAGCGAGGTTAAACATTGATAAACTCTTCAGCCGCAGGTCTATCATCCACAAAATTAGTGAGGGTATTTACACAAATTTTTCCCGCCATAAATACATAACGCTATCCACATTCTCTAATCGTTAATTTTATAAGAAAAGTACTGCTAAAGTCAAGTTTTTATAGAAAGAATAGTTAATTTATTTTTAAAGGGATAGTAAAGTATAAAATATTGTCATACTTTTTTCCACCAGTTAACAACTTCTTCGAAAAGTCGCCAACAGTTGATTTTGATTTATATCAAATTGATATAGTGCAAAATTACTAAATTAATAGTATTATAGATATATTGGAAAATCGGAAAATCAGGAACTAAAAAATTACATATTTGTCATGTATGACACAAGACTCTGTATCTACTATCTTTTTTGGTGAAGAAGGTGTTTGAATGAATGTGAATAATAATGAATGTAAGATTAAAAAGGATAGTGTACATACCATTCATCAATGGGACTATAGTAGCAATATTGAAAATATAGATGTTCAACATATCGGGCAGATCATAACAGTTTCTTTTAAAGAATTTATTCATCAAATCATCTGTGAATCACTCCAAGTTCAGGGTGCTTTTTTTATTGCAGATTTTAATGGGAAATTGTTGAACAGTCATGTTTTTTCAGATTGGGATTATACTGATAAATTAGATTTGAAGTTAGAACCTGATACCGTTTGGAATGAGAAGGAGTTAGGAGTAAATGCATTAAATGAGTGTATTATAAATTTAAAACAAAATATAGTTTATTTTGAAGAAAATACATATGAGCCTTTTAAGAAATACATTACTTGTGCAGTTCCAATGCTATTTTCAGTGGAAAAAAATACAAAGAAAATAGTGTTAGGTGCTATTTTAGAGAAAAATGAAAATATGAATGAACATTTTTTAATAAAAACGTTTGGTATGTTTTTCCAATCCACTTTACATAAAAATATAGAATCTTATTTGAAAGTTAAATTATATAATGAAAATTTAAAGGTGTCTAAAGAAAATAAACAGAAAGAGGAATTATACCAGATTAACAAAAACCTTCAATCAAAATCAGATGGGGATTTAATATTATCAGAAGTCATACAGAAAATAAAAGAAATTTATCCAAAATGTGAAGTTCAATTGTTTTTATCGCTAGATAATAAACCAAACACATCGCTTAAAACAATATCTTTTGACGTAAATGAAGACCCATATTGTAAACGTGCTTTTATGGAAGGTGAAATCCAAGTACAACATTTTGAATCAGACAATCAGCTCATTTCCATTCCTTTACGTGGTTTACAAGCGGTTTATGGCGTTTTTAGAATCCAAACAAACTTAGAGCCTTTCTGTGATAAAGATATTAGCTTTGTCTCCATGTTAGCTGATTCTGCAGGGACTGCCTTTGAAAACGCTAAATTATTAGAACAGTCTAACTCTTTAATTGGGGAGTTAAGATTAATTAATGACATAACGAGAAGGTTAAATAAAAGTTTGAATTTATATGAACTTTTTGATTATATTTCAAATGAACTAATTAATATTTTTAATGCGGATTTTGGTTGTATACTTGAATTTAATAAGGAGAAAAATCAAATTATTATAAAATCAAGCAATATTCCAAATTTATCAAATGATGTTTTTTCAATTCATTATGGTTTTTCAGGTGTTGTGAATCAAACAAAAGAAGGACTTATTGTCCAAGACTATGAGATGAATCCATCTGTAAGTTCAAAGGTGATGGAAATCACAAAATCTCGATCATTAATTGCTTCTCCTATTCTTGTAAACGATGAGGTTTCAGGTGTTGTTATGTTTACAAATCGAATGCCTAATTTTTTTACATATGATAATTTTAGAATGTTGCAAGTTCTTTCCACGCATATTGGATTAGCTATGAGTAATGCTATGCTTCATGATGAAATGAATCGGATGGTGATCACCGATAATTTAACAGGGTTATATGCCAGGCACTATCTAGATGAACAAGTTACTAAGATGTTAAGTGATCATCATTATGGTTCTCTAATTCTGTTCGATATCGATTTCTTTAAAAGAGTAAATGATACATATGGTCATCAACTTGGAGATAAAATATTGAAACAAGTGAGTAAAATTATTCAGTCTTGTATTCGAGATTCAGACATCGCAGCAAGGTGGGGTGGGGAAGAGATTGCAGTATATATTGCTGAAGCTAAGGTGGACCATGCAATAAAAATAGCTGAGCGTATACGTAACAGAGTTTATAATGAGACAAATCCAAGAGTAAGTGTTTCATGTGGAGTTGCTGATTGGAGTTTAGATGATAGTATCATCGGAGTTGAAAACTTGATTTATAAAGCAGATATGGCTTTATACGAAGCTAAAAAATTAGGAAGAAATCAAATACAAGTTAATGAATAAATAACATCCTCAAAGGGCTAGAAATGAAATCAATGAATAACTCACCTTTGAGGGTTTTTTTGATGTTAGAATCTTTATCGGGAAAGATCTGTACTTTTTATTCAAGGAAGATTTGTGTTAAAATTTTTATGAGGAAAATTGTGTTTTATAAAAATACTGGAGGTTGAATAAGGTGAGAGATCCGAGAGTACAAACATTAGCTAAACAGTTAGTGAATTATTCTATTGAATGTAAACCTGGAGAAAAGGTTTTAATTGAGATGATTGGTACTGAAAGAGAATTATTGAAATGTGTCATTGAAGAGGTTCAGGCATGTGGAGGGTTTCCATTTGTAGAAATTACAGACCCTTCAGTAATGAGATCTTTATTGATGAATGCTTCAAAGGATCAAATCGAAGAGTGGTCTTCTTATGATTTAATTCGTATGAAAAAGATGGACGCTTATATTGGCATACGTTCAGGTGATAATTCCAATGAATTATCGGATGTACCTGATGAACAAATGAAGATGTACATTAATGATTATCGCCATCCAGTGCACTCTGAACAGAGGGTAAAACATACAAAATGGGTGATATTAAGATATCCAAACAATTCCATGGCTCAATCTGCAAATATGAGTACAGAAACTTTTGAAGATTTCTATTTTAATGTATGCAATTTAGACTATGCTAAAATGTCCGATTCGATGGATGCTTTAGTGAAGTTAATGAATCAAACAGATAAGGTGAAAATCAAATCTCCTGGAACAGAATTAAGTTTTTCCATTAAAGATATTCCTGCGATAAAATGTGCCGGTTCTAATAACATTCCTGATGGAGAAGTATATACGGCACCTGTTTTAGAATCAGTGAATGGAACTATTTCTTATAATACTCCAACTGTATATTCAGGTATTACTTTTGAAAACATACAGTTTACGTTCGAAAATGGAAAAATAGTTAAGGCTACAAGTAATGATACAGAAAGACTGAACAAGATTTTGGATTCAGATGCAGGAGCACGTTACATAGGTGAATTTAGTTTAGGTTTTAATCCATATATTAAATATCCGATGAAGGATATTTTATTCGACGAAAAAATAGATGGTAGTATGCATTTTACTCCTGGTCAAGCGTATGATGAAGCAGATAATGGTAATCGATCCTCTGTGCATTGGGATTTAGTATTGATCCAAAGACCAGAGTTCGGAGGCGGAGAAATTTATTTTGATGATCGTTTAATTCGAAAAGATGGTCGTTTTGTGATCAGTGAATTGGAGCTATTAAATCCAGAAAATCTAACCTAAAGAGCTGCAGGCATATTTTTCAAGAAAATAACTTGCGTGAATTCATCAACACGAGGTATCATATATTTAATGAAATATATGGCATTTAAAAATGGAGGGAAGCATATGTCAAAAAATGAAGCTATTATGGAAATTTCTCAAACCGCTAATAAATTTACCTCTTCGATCGTATTGCAGTTTGAAAATAAATATATTGATGTGAAGAGTATTTTAGGTTTGTTTACCACCTTAGTGGATTCAAATAGTTATGAATTACACGTGCATGGTCCTGACCAAGAAGAAGCCATTGCTAGTATGCAGGAAGTATTTGCTAAACATAATTTAACAATTGAAGTAAAAAAAGATTAATTTTAATAGATTTAATCTTTGATTTCCTTGCTTCCTCTTCATGAATTATGGATCATCTCTTGTGTATTTTTGCGTTTTCGTCTAAACTATTTTTTAAAGGGAAGTGAACATATTACAAGGGGGAAGTTGGGTGTCTACATCTGAAATATCAAACGATTTAGTTCAAAAAGCCTATAATCTTCTTAAAGAAGATGCAGATAAAATATTAAAATTGATCGAAGTGCAAATGGAAACACTCGCCAACCGTAGATGTCCTTTGTATGAGGAAGTTTTGGACACTCAAATGTACGGATTATCAAGAGAAATTGATTTTGCCGTAAGAGCAGGTTTAATGACGAATACAACGGGTAAGGAAATTTTAAGTGAGCTTGAAAGAAATTTAGCTAAATTGTATGAAGCGCTAAATCAAAGTAAAGATGAGTGTCTTTAAGTTCTTTGTATTATTAGGGGAACCTCTACTATTTCAAAATTTAGCTCTATAATGAGCTTTTTATTTCATATATTGAAAATAAGAAGGGGTGAGCTTATGTCTGATTTTGGTGATGTTCGTATCTCAAATGATGTAGTAGCCACAATTGCTGGCTTGGCTGCAGTAGAGACACCTGGGATTGCTGGTATGTCTGGTGGTATTTCCGAAGGACTTGCTAAAAGATTAAGTGGTAAAAATGTTCAAAAAGGTGTCTCAGTTGAAGTTGGTCAATTAGAAACAGCCATTGATTTAAGAGTGATTGTGAACTATGGTTCAAAAATTCATGAAGTTTGTAAAAACTTGCAAACAAATGTAAAGGAATCCGTAATGAGTATGACAGGTCTATCTGTTGTAGAGGTAAATGTAAAAGTTGAAGGTGTGGTTTTTCAAGAGGAAGTTGCTGAAGCGCTTCAAAGAGTAAAGTAACTTAACACTAAAAATTGAACAGCATTGCCGACCCTACTAAAACCACTAATTAAAAAAAACAACCCCGATACGGGGTTATTTTTTTTCTATTTTATCTAAGCGATTGTTTTCACGTGAGATACTGAGTAGAATACCTACACTGATCAGTGAGGTAATCATCGATGAGCCTCCTTGACTTATGAAAGGAAGGGGGACTCCAGTTATTGGAATCGCATTGGTTACCCCACCGATATTGATGAGTGCCTGGATAGCCAATATTCCTACAATTCCAGTCCCTACTAATGTTCCAAACATGTCAGGGGACTTAATAGAAATGACTAATCCTCTCCACAACAATAGTAAGTATGTGATTAGAAAAAGAGAACTTCCAATAAACCCTAATTCCTCACCAATAATTGAAAAAATAAAATCATTATATGCAAAAGGTAGATAAAATAGCTTTTGAATACTTTGTCCAAATCCAGCACCTGTCATACCTCCATGTCCAAACGCATACAGTGATTGGATAATATGATATCCTCCGTCTAATGGATCTGCCCATGGATCTTGGTAAGAAGTAAATCGGCTTAACCTTTCATTGATAGGTCCACTCGTTATCTCAATTTTGGTTAAGATTAGCAAAAATAAAGTCATCAGACCAGAGAAAATTGCAAATATACCAAATAGATGTTTAAGATTCGAGCCACCTACAAAAACAACTAACATTGTACCAAAGATAAGGATTGCAGCTGTTCCTATATCGGGTTGGAGCAAAATCAATAAAGATATAAATGCGATAATGGTTAACACAGGCAGCAATCCTGTTTTAAAATCTCTAAACTGATCTCCTTTTTTACAGATGAGAGCAGCAATATATAAAATAATCCCGATTTTTGCAAATTCAGACGGTTGTAAAGTACCAAAAGATCCCAAAGGTATCCAACTTTTCGCACCATTTATTGGGTCTGTAAATAATACCATGAACAGCATGACGATGATGATAAAATTAACAGGTACAATCCATTTTTTTAGTTTTTCGATACGCATATTCATAACAAAAAACATAGCAATTAAACCTACGATTGCAAATATAACTTGCTTTTTGGTGTAATATAAAGCATCTTGTAAGTAAAAAGAAGCAATCGGAGAACTGGAACTGAAAACCATTACGATCCCAAACCCTACTAGTAAAAAAGTTAAAAAAAGTAGAATAAAATCTGGTGTACCTCTTCGGCCAGTATCCATTATTTTTCTCCTAGCTCAATAGCTTTTCTAATTCAGACATTTTATCATTTGCAATTTTTAAAACAGATTTAGGGATTTCAACACTATAATCTAGTCCGTGTGGGAACGACTCTATACCTATGTATATATCTTCTGGTGTTAGAACTGCATATGGAGATTCCATTTTCCCGTCAATAACTCTGCAATTTACTCTTAAAAAATACACATCATTTTTTTGATCTTGAATTCTAAAATCATATGTAGCACGGAAGTATTCCCACTGCCCTCTGACAAATCCAAGTCCACTTGTGATTTCATCCATATATTTTAATTCACTTTGTAACCCTTGTAATTTTGTTTTTTCTAATATCATAAGTTGACCTCCAAGTCCTATTTATTCTTTATCCATGATATTATGTTTCATTCAGTTGTGCAAGTTTTACCTTTCCGAAATTTCGTGACGAACGTATGAAGAAGAAGATGATATAATATGAAAAGATAATGAATTTATTAGAAGGTGATGAGTTTGAATAAATATATTCAAAAGATTGAAGAACTTTTTCCTGAAATGGTGGAATGGAGAAGGCATTTGCATATGAATCCTGAGTTATCTTTTCAGGAATTTAAAACGACTCAATTTATATACGATAAACTCTTGAATTGGGGAATAAAATCGAAAAAATCAAAAAATGATCATGGAGTGATTGGCACCATTGAAGGTAGTAAACCTGGACCTACCGTTGCATTAAGAGCAGATATTGATGCATTACCTATTCAGGATCAAAAAAACGTGAATTATGCTTCACAAAAACATAATATTATGCATGCTTGCGGTCATGATGGTCATACATCAAGTTTACTTGCTATAGCAAAAATATTACAAGAAAATAGATCCGAGTTGAATGGGAATATTAGACTCATATTTCAGCCTGCTGAGGAACGACATCCTGGTGGAGCATTAAACATGATAGAAAACGGTGCATTAGATAATGTAGATGTTATTTATGGAGTTCATTTATGGACACCATTGCAAACAGGGATTGTTTCTTCTATTGCTGGACCTTTTATGGCATCGGTAGATGAGTTTGAGATTCATATTGAAGGGGAAGGGGGACATGCAGGATTACCACATGAAACTGTGGATAGTACATACATTGGAGCACAATTAGTTGTCCAGTTACAGTCCATTGTAAGTCGAATGGTTAATCCGCTAGACCCTGCTGTAGTCTCTGTTGGATCCTTTCATTCAGGAAATAGTTTTAACGTCATATCCTCCCTTTGTACCATTAATGGTACTGTGCGAACGTTTAGTGATGAAATAAGAGCCCATATTCAAAAACGGTTTACTCATATTTGTGAACAAGTTGGAATAATGTACGGTGCTAAAATAAAATTAAATTATTTTAATGGATACCCAACTGTTGTAAATCATGAAGAAGAAACGAATCGTTTTTTTAATGTGGGAAAAAAAGATCTTATGAATTTAAAAATTATATCATCTCCACTCATAATGGCGGGGGAAGACTTTTCATATTACTTAAAAAAAGTACCAGGATGTTTTATGTTTGTAGGTGCAGGAAATGAAGATACAGGGATGACCTATCCTCATCATCACCCAAAATTTGACTTTGATGAAAGCGCAATGAGGAATGCTGTGCAATTGCTTTTAGGAATGACGTTAGATTATATGTATGTAAATTAGAGGAATGGGTAACTCTAAATTTGAATCCGAATTTGTGAAAAAATTAAGGAGGGTTACCCTTGTCAACATTAAAAGAAATCATGACTACTGATTGTGTAACAGTAACCATGCAAGATAATATTTATGAAGTAGCAGTGAAAATGAAAGAACATAATATTGGAATTATCCCTGTTGTGGACAATAAAAAATTAATCGGTGTGGCAACTGACCGAGATTTAGTGATTAGAGGTTATGCGGAGAAGAAATCAGGATCAACGGCTGTGGAAGAAGTGATAAGCAAAAACATAACCACAGCTTCACCAGATACAAATATTAATGATGCAGCAAATTTAATGGCTGAACAGCAAATTCGAAGATTACCTGTCGTTGAAAATGGTGATCTAGTTGGTATTGTTGCGATAGGAGATTTAGCTGTACGTGATATTTTTGAAAATGAAGCTAGTGATGCGTTAAGTAAAATATCTGAACCGACTCAGGAGTCACAAAATTTTGCACATTAAAAAGTAATCTTTCATAGTGCAAGGTTTTATATGTTGGTTTATAGAGAAGGGGGTCTAATTAGAGGCTCCCTTTTCAAATAAGGAGGGATATCTCGTGTCATGTTTAATTGTACAAGCTGATTCCACCATACTTTTTGAAACCAATTCACCTCAATACGTGGAGATCAGCGCGTATTTATCTCTTTTTTCAGATCTAATGAAAACACCTGAACATGTTCATACCTATAAAATAACCCCATTATCCATGTGGAATGCATCCGCGTCTGGCATGAAATCTCAAGACATTATTGATTTTTTGAAAAAGCATAGTAAATTTGAGATTCCATTAAAAATTTGTAAAGAAATTCAAATGTACATGAATCGATATGGAATATTAAGATTGGAAAAAAATAATGATCAATTAACATTAATATCTAGAGACTCAGAAATCATGAAGCAAATCAGAAAATCTAAAGCTCTTCAACCTTATTTGCAAGATCAAATTGATAACTTTTCATCTAAAATTAACTTGGTACATAGAGGTTTAATCAAACAAGAACTGATTCAATTAGGATTTCCAGTTGAAGATATTGCAGGGTATTTATCGGGTGAAAGATTACAAATACAGTTGAGTAATGTGAATTTAAGAGATTATCAAACGGACGCTATCGAGGCTTTTTACCAAGGAGGAAAAAAAACTGGGGGGAGCGGTCTTATTGTTCTTCCTTGTGGTTCTGGTAAAACCATTGTAGGCATAGGTGTGATGTCCAAAGTGAATTGTGAGACTTTAATTCTAACTACGAATGTAACCTCTGTGAAGCAATGGAAGAGGGAGATATTAACTAAAACGGATGTTCCTGAAGAATTAATCGGCGAATATACTGGGGATATAAAACAAGTGAAACCAATCACAATCGCTACCTATCAAATCTTAACACATCGAAAAAACAAAAATGCAGATTTTATTCATATGGAATTATTTAAAAAAAGAGATTGGGGATTGATTATTTACGATGAAGTACATTTGCTTCCTGCTCCTGTTTTTAGAGAAACAGCCACTATTCAAGCAACTAGAAGATTGGGATTAACGGCAACTTTAATCAGAGAGGATGGGAGAGAAGAAGATGTATTCTCATTAGTTGGACCTAAACGGTTTTATTTTCCTTGGAAGCAATTGGAGCAACATGGATGGATATCTAAAGTGGAATGTTATGAGATTAGAGTAGATTTATCATCTGATGTTATAGATCAGTATCATCAAATGGAAAACCAAAAAAATAAGTTTAGGTTGGCGAGTGAAAATCCCATGAAGATAAACGTGATTAAACAGTTGCTTAAACTGCATGCTGAAATACCTACACTTATCATCGGACAATATATAAATCAGCTAAAAGAAATCTCAAATCATTTTCAAGCCCCTTTGATTACAGGGGAATTATCTCATACTGAGAGAGATCGATTATATAATGAATTTAAAGAGGGGGAGATCAAATTACTTGTTGTATCGAAAGTAGCTAATTTTGCTATTGATTTACCAGATGCAGCAGTGGCAATTCAAGTTTCTGGGAGTTTTGGATCAAGGCAAGAAGAGGCACAGAGATTGGGAAGAGTTTTAAGGCCAAAAAAATCAAAAAATCAAGCTCATTTTTATACGCTTGTGACTAGAGACTCGAAAGAGCAAGAATTTTCACTGAAACGACAGCTGTTTTTGGTTGAACAAGGTTATCAATATCATATCCTTGATGCGAGACACATAACTAACAAGGAGTTGTTAACTTCATGAACTGTGAAAAGTACCTTTCGCAATTACCCCCTTCCTATTTAAGAGAAATTCAAACACAATCCACTTATGAAAAATTAATTAAACATGGGTATGAACTTAAGGAGTGTTTAACCTCCCCACTATTACTAGAAAAGTGTTATGAGAAATTAAATAACATAGAAAAGGATACTTTATCTTGGTTAATTAAAAATGTAGGATATGAGCCTTTTGAATGGAAACATGTAATATCATTGGTAGAGGGTCAGCTCTCAAAAGCTGAATTAAAAGTGGGGCTAACGCTTTTAAGACAAAAAGGAATTGTTTTTACATTTCGTAAAACGTGGGGAGAACATATCTATGTGATTCCAAAAGATGCTTTTCACTCATGGGTAAAAGTATTGCTACCTGAAATTAATAATGTAAGCTGCATCAATGATGAAGAAGTTGAACCCTTGGATAGATTAGGTAGGGGTTTAATTTTTGATCTATTTCAAATGATCATTTACATAGGAAAAAATGAGGTTTCATTAACACAAAATCGAATGATTAAAAAGAGACAGCTTCAGAAGATGTGCAATTTAATTGATATCAACGAAGATGATTTAAAATATATTGATTTAAAATATATGGGACAAGACCTTTATCCAAAAGCATTTGTACTTGTTTATGACCTGTTGTTAAGATTACAGCTAGTGGAGCAAAAATCAAAACATGTTGAAATAAATAGGGATAAAGTTCATGGGTGGTTACTTCAGAATAGTCAGCAAATGAATAGAACCTTATATGAAGTTTGGCATCAAATATGTATGCCAGATCATGTTTGGCTTCAATTAATATGGGCAAAAATCGAGACCATTTCTTATGATATGTGGTATCCTATACAAGAGCTAGTAAATTGGATAGAACATACTAAATTAATGTCGTGTCATGATATAGAAAATATGCAATGTTTCAATCAACTTTTAAACTGGATGAAGGTATTCGTAGGTTTTGGGTGGATTCAGGTAGGAAAAACCAATAAAAATGAAATGGTTTTTAAATGGAAAATAAATTTGAATTCCACAGATGAGCTATTAAAACTAGATGAAAAGCAATTTTATATTCAGGCTGATTTTGAGGTTATCGTTCCCCCTGATATCCCATTCCAAATTCGATGGGAATTAGAAAGTATGTCAGAAATGACTTATTCAGATGTTATCATGCGTTATACAATGACTAAAGAAACGATAAAGACTGCAGTGCAAAATGGAAGAACTACAACAGATATTATTCAATTTCTAAATACACATTCAAAATATGGGTTACCTGATAATGTGAAAAAATCTGTTGAAGATTGGTCTGAGCAAGTTGGGAAAACTGTTTTTCAAGAAGTTCTTCTTTTACGTTGCTCGGATGAAAACACAGCAAAACATATTGGTGACAATCCGTTATTTCAATCTTATATAATGGAAAAACTAGGAGATAAAGATTTTATTATACAAAAGAATCTGGTAAAAGAATTGATAAAGAAATTAGAGGGCAGTGGATATTCCCCACTATTTTCATCAGTACAACAAGGAAATGAGGAGGAAAATGTACAATTCCCATGTTTCAATAAAACATCTAATGCTTCGTTCATATTAGAAAATTCAAAGGGAACATATGGATTGGTGGACTCAAACAAAACCATGTTATATTATGAAATGGAACAAAAATTTCCTAGTGTAAAAGACGTTTATCCTACCTTAGAAGAAATTCCGACTATTTGGTTAAAGCAATATAGATCTTACCATCCATCTACAGAAAAAGAAATCATTCAGAAAGCAATTGAAAGTCATGTGTATTTAAAATTAAGAAAAAACAATGTGGAAAGAACAATATTACCTCAAAAATTAGAAGAAAAAGAAGGTTTAATTTCAATGCACGCCGTTGAAAAAAATGCTGAAATCACCTTATTTTCCCATGATTGGGAGGAAATGAGGTTGATTTTCCCCGGGATTAATGATAAATAGTAATTAAGTTCTAATACAAATAGATTAGATAGGAATGATATTAATGAGTGTAATCACTGAGTTAGATATGTCCACGGTGTTAATGGAAGCATATGATCTTGGTGATATGATAAATGCTTCTGAAGAGCTTCACAATTATTTATACTGGAAAAAAGAAATAGAGAGAGATCAACAGGTTCAATTACTAGTAAATCAATTTTTAAAAAAGAAGGAAATTTATGAGGATTGTCAAAGATTTGGACAATTTCATCCTGATTATCACTCTGCATTGGAAGAAGTACAAAAAGTGGAAGAAAAACTGAATGAATTGGAGCGAGTGAAAAAGTTTAAGGAAGCAGAGGAGAAAATAGATGATTTACTTTACTCAGTTTCCAAATTAATCGCTCATGAAATATCAGAAGAAATTAAAGTACCGAGTAATCATCCATTACCGACTGTTGCTGGCTGCGGATCTGGTGGATGTAGTGGAAAGTGTAGCTAAAACAATAGGGGATGTAAAAGATCAAATAGTCACCTTATACATCCCTTCTAAATGAATGGATCTTAAATAAAATATAAATTATACACGTAAAAGATTAAATGCAGGTTCTAAGCGACCGACAGTTTCATTTCTACGATTTTTAATGATTGGATAATGAAATCTTTCTAATTCTTTTTTTTCAAGAGTAGAAATAAGATTAAGCTGTGACAGTGTTTCCACAACTGTAGGATAAGATGCTCTCTCGGCACCATCTCTAACCTTAATTGCTATTCCCAAATCTTCTGAAGGGATGGTTAAAGCAAAGACTCCTTCGTTACCCATCTTACCGATGATTCGACCTTGAGTTACATGAATGAGGTGTGTATCAAATCGATCTGTCCCTGCTATGTAAAAAGGGTGTAACGAGATAGCTTGCAAGATTTTTTTACAAGCTTGTGTTCTATTTGCAGAAAGTGACTGAGAAGAACCAATTCTTGCAAATGCTGTGGCGAGCTGATGTACTGTTAGTCCAAAAACTGGAACACCACAACCATCCTTAGCTATATCAACTTCATTCATTTTTGCACCTGACATTTCAACGATGGTGTTAAACATGACTTGTTGAACTGGATGATCTATTGATAAGTAGTTATCAACATGACTATTCAATAATTTTGCTAAAATAAGCATACCTGCATGTTTTCCGGAACAAGTATTATGTAATGTTGAAAACTTGAAGTTTTTGCGTAATAACTTTTCTCTGGTTTCTTTATGTAAAGGTTGTTGTTCTCCACATAATAGGTGTGAAGGGTCTAAATTGATTTTTGCTAATATTGACTGAACCTGTTTCACATGGTCTGCCTCTCCATTATGAGAGGAACAAATAATTGCAATCTCTTCATCGCTTAAATCTAAGTTATTCACAATCATTCCTTCAATGATTGGAATCGCTTGCAATATTTTAGCGCTAGACCTGGCAAAAGTTTTATATTCAGGATCACCTAAATGGTATTTTATTAGACCATTTGAATCCGTAACTACAATGTAACCGTTATGTTGACTCTCGATCATTGATCCTCTTTTTACGTGTATGATAATAGACAAGAATGTCACTCCTTCAGTTTTACGATATTTTGAATTTGAGGTGTTAAAATGTTTACTGGAAGAACTGGACTCATCATATGGGTTAAACATATTAAAGCATTAAGGTTAGTTGAAAGATATGGTAATATCCATTATGTTTCAAAAAAATTAAAGTATGTAGTATTGTATGTAAATGAAGATAAGGTAGAGCAAGTTATTGTGCAATTAAATAAGCTTAATTTTGTTACAAATGTTGAAAGATCATATCGTAGAGAAATTAAAACGGAATATGATACTAATGTTCCTGATAAGACCAGATTTTACTCCATTTAGATGAAATCACATATGATTATCACCTAATGAATAATAGAAGTCAAATGCAGTTGATAGTATTATAAATAACTTATAAATGTACATATAAAAAGCGCCATTTCTTAAAAAGATGAATGAAAGCAAATTCATTTCAATTTAAGAAGGCGCATTTTTAATGTGCAAATTAAATAATGTTATTTCTGTTCATCCTGGTTAACTTTGAAACGCTCAACAGATTTATTTAATTCGGTGGACATAGATAACAATTCCTCAATGCTTTTGAGAACTATATTCATATTTGCTGTAGTTTCAGTTGCAGATGCGGCGACTTCTTCAGTACTTGATGTAGTCTCCATCGCATATGCAGAAGAGTCCTTTGAATTGCTCTGGATAACAGTCACGTTCGTTTTTTGTTCTTGCAATAATTTATTCATTAAATTGACCGTTAACAAAACTTTATCCATGGATGCTACAATTTCTAACAAGGCTGCTTTTGCTTTTTCTGCAGAAATTCGTTCGTTTTTAGCTTGTTCTATATTTTGTGTCATAGTTGTATTAACTGAAGAGATTGATTCATCTACACTACTAATGATATCTTCAACGTGATCCGATGCTTTTTTGCTTTGCTCTGCTAATTCCCTAATCTCACCAGCTACAACTGCAAAACCTTTTCCGTGATTTCCTGCTCTTGCAGCTTCTATCCCAGCATTTAAAGCTAACATATTTGTTTGCTTAGCTATATTTTTTGATGTTTCAAGAATTGATTTGATTTGAAGTGTACGTTCCTCTAATGCACTGACTTCCTGGGAAGAATGATCTGTAGATTCTGCTAAAGATTGCACACCACTTATTACTTCTTCTAAGACAGATTGATTGTCACTAATTGTCTCTTGTGTTTGCAATGCTTTTTCAATGACTTCATTTTTTTGTTCTTCCAACTCAGTAGCAAGTTCCATAAACTGATGAATTTTATCATCTGTCTCTTGACTAATTGTTGCTTGGTTTTCTGATCCTTTAGCAATTTCATCAATAGCCGCGGTGATCTGATTAGAAGCAACTGCAACTTCATTAACAGATGAACGCAATTGTTCTGAAGTATGAAGTGTCAGTTTTGATGCTTGTTTTGTTTTGGTAACGATTTGATTTAAGTTAACAACCATTTCATCGAATGAGTTTGCAAGTAAACCAATTTCATCTTTTCGAACGATATTCGTAGTTTGAGTTAAGTCTCCACTGGAAATTCTTTTTGAAATTGAAATCAACTTTTTAAGCGGTTTCACTAACCTAATTGAAAACAAAAATGCAATAATTGTAATGGCTACTAAGGAGATACTGATGACAGCAAAAATAACATTTCTGATTTCAGTGACAGCTCCAAAAGCAACACTTACTGGCGTTTGGATAAAAACAGCTCCACCAATCTGATGGTCATAAACATAAGATGTAACTTGTTCTACACCTTTTTCATCTTTAAAAATACCATAACCATTTAAAATATGATTTTCCTCAGAAAATGAAGTGGTTTCTAAATTTGATACCAAATCAGAAACGCCTTCGTGACGTAATAAATTATCAATCGAACCGTCATCATTCATTAAATTATTCATCTGTTCTTCATCGTCTGTGGCCACTAAAAGTCCTTTGTTAGAAACTAAGAACATTTGATTATGTGACTCCTCATCTGTATTTCCTCTAAGATCCTCCCAGGCAGATTGCATTCCTATATATGTACCGATTGTACCTATGGGTTCATTTACTAGATCTGTAACTGTTTTT
Organism: Chengkuizengella sediminis; assembly: GCF_010078385.1. Lineage (NCBI taxonomy): Bacteria > Bacillati > Bacillota > Bacilli > Caryophanales > Paenibacillaceae > Chengkuizengella > Chengkuizengella sediminis. The sequence goes on along the minus strand of NZ_SIJC01000001.1, from coordinate 371,296 downwards.
GACACTTCTATAATAAACCTAGGTCCCATTGTATAATTACTTTCTTGAATATTACCTAGGTAGCTACCTGAATTATATACTTCGATATACGAAGGATCTTCGGACCGATCTTCTAGGAGAGAAGAATAGCCTTGTCTCAATATTTCTTGTCCATTTTTATCAATTTGAAAAATATCGATGAATTTTGAGTTTGAACCTTGCATTTGTGAAAATCCACTGTTGATCTCATCATTTGATTTGTTCTTTAGAACTTCCGACATGAGATTTAATTCTTCTGCTACTGTAAGAATATAATTTTGCAATGACTTCAATTGTGTTTGAGCAACCATTAAAGACTGACTTTGAATATTAGCCTCCATCTTTTTGGTCACATAAGGTGTAATGATCAAACTGAGTAGAATTCCAGTAATGATCATACATATTAGAAACAACAAATTTATTTTCGTACCAATTCCAAAAAAGTTGAACTTTTTATTTATGTATTTTGATTCTAGTTGAGTCCCACTATTTTTTTTGATTTTTTCCACGCAAAAGCCCCCTTCAAGAATACAATTGTGCTAATTATATCATTATTGGGGGCAAGGAAACTATTTAATTTTACAAAAACAAACACTTTTCGCAAGGGATTTTATTAAAGCATATTACATAAAAACTTATAAATAATAAAATAATAAGCAGAGCAACATGATACAAAACAAGGTCATTCCTGTTGTGAAAAGGGGTTTTATAATTCTAAATTTAGACATTTCAGAAGGGAGTAACATAGTGTCAATATCATCACCAAGCATTTCACCTTGTCGGGTTGTTCTTTTAAACACCTTTCGAAAACTAGAATAAAAAAAGTCGAAAAACCCACCTTTTACTACAATAAGTAACAATGTCAGTAATATATATGCGATCGAAACAACAAATAAAGAATTGATATATGAGACGAAGGTAACCTTATTATAATAAACCAAGGACAGCAAAAAGGGCGATAAAAAGCTAATTATATTGAATAAAATTACATTTTTTTTGAATAAAAACATGACGACCTCCTAATAATATTATATTCGTGCATCAGAAAAAAAGAAAGTATTTTGTCAAAACGACGCTTTACCATAATAGCAATATAACGTTTTAAATCAATAAAATAGATTAGAATTTATAGGTATATAGTAATAAATATGTGGATCAATATACTCATTATTTTTGATTCTAAAGGCTGTGCAACATGACTTTAGACTTACCAAAAAAAATATGTACAATTTGTAGAAAACCTGTATAATAAAATATAGTGGGCTAGTCCCCACTGGAAAAAAATGATGATAAAAAGGGGAGATTTTATTCATGAGAAAGACAAAGTGGTCCTTTCTATTAACACTTATGTTAGTGTTAAGCGTATTCGCAGCGGCATGTACTGGTGGCGGAGGAGAAACAACTCCAGAACCTGGTGACGAAGGTAAAGAAGAAACTCCAGGAGAAGTTACTGAGGAAGTTGCACAAATTTTAAACATTATTGATACTGCAGAAATTCCAACAATGGATACTGTAATGGGTACAGATGCGGTAGCTTTTGAAGTGGCTGACGCAGTATTTGAAGGTCTATACAGATTAGGAGAAAATGCTCAACCTGTTCCAGGTATTGCTGAAAGCCATGATTTAAGCGAAGATGGTTTAGTGTATACTTTCCATTTACGTGATGCAAAATGGTCTGATGGATCTGAAGTTGTAGCAGATGACTTCCTATATACATGGCAGAAAGTTGTAAACCCAGATACTGGTTCTCAATATAACTTCATTATGGGTGATATCCTTAACGCTAACAAAATTATGGCTGGAGAAATGGCTCCTGAAGAGTTAGGAGTTAAAGTAATTGACGAAAAAACTTTAGAAGTAACATTAGAGCAACCTGTAGATTATTTCATTTCTTTAACAGCATTCCCTGTTTATTATCCTCAAAAACAAGAGTTTGTTGAATCACAAGGTGAAAATTATGCTTTAGAAGTTGAAAACTTAATCTTTAATGGACCATTCACTTTATCAGAGTGGAAACATGAAGAAGGTTGGGTATACAAGAAAAACCCTGATTATTGGGATGCAGATACAGTTAGATTAGAACAAATTAACGTTAAAGTTGTTAAAGATAATGCAACCGCTGTTAACTTATATGATACAGGGGATATTGATCGCGTAGGTTTAACTTCTGAATTCGTTGATAAATATAGAAATGACCCTGCATTTACTACAATCGAAGAAACAGTTGTTTTCTGGTTGAAAATGAACCAAACTAGAACTGAAGCTTTAGCAAACGAAAACATTCGTAAAGCAATTGCATATGGTGTCGATAGAGTTAGTTTAACAGATGTAATCTTAAACAACGGTTCAATCCCAGCATATACAACAGTTCCAAAAGGTTTTGTAACTCATCCAGAAACTGGTGAAGATTTTAATGATAAATACGGAGATTTCTATGTATATGATGCTGATAAAGCATTAGAACATTGGAATACAGGTTTAGGGGAACTTGGAATAACTGAACTTTCTCTTGAAATCTTAGGTGGAGATACTGAGACATCTAAAAATTTAAATGCATATCTTAAGGATCAATTAGAGAAACATTTACCTGGATTAACTATCGATTTAAAAGAAGTTCCATTTAACGTTCGTCTTGATTTAGATGATAATCAGGATTATGATCTACAATTTGCAGGTTGGGGACCAGATTATCTTGATGCTATGACATTTGTTGATCTTTGGTTAACAGGTGGAGGACACAATAAAATGGAATATTCCAACACTGAATTTGATCAATTAGTTTCAGACGCTAAAACATCATTAACTGGCGTAGAACGTTTTGAAGCAATGCAAGATGCTGCTCGTATCGCAATGGAAGATGCTGCAATTTCTCCATTATACCAACGTGCACGTGCTACATTAATTCAACCTTATGTTAAAGGCATGTTAATTCAACCATTTGGTCCAGATTACAGTTACAAATGGGCATATATTGAAAAATAATAAACATGTGTAAATTATAATGAAATTAGGAAAGAGAGTATGTGTGCTCTAGCCCATACTCTCTTTTTCCTTGCTAGTGAAATGTGGACAGTATGCCCATTCACAAAATCGATTAGGAGGTGCAAACATGGCAAAATACATTGTTAAACGTTTGTTTTTTACACTTATAACATTATTTATTATAGCATCCGCAACGTTTTTCTTAATGAAACTACTGCCAGGAACACCGTTTACTGCTCAAGAGAAATTAACTGAAGAACAACTTGAGATCTTAAAAGATAAATATAATCTTAATGATCCAGTGCCTGTTCAATATGCAAATTATATTGGGAATATGCTTAAAGGTGATCTTGGTGTATCCTTCCAATTTGGTAATAGAAATGTGACAGATTTAATTTTGGATCGCATTGGACCATCGGCTCATTTAGGAATTCAAACGTTAATCTTTGGAGCAATAGTCGGGATATTCTTTGGTGTAATAGCAGCATTGAAGCAAAATACAATGTGGGATTATGGTTCAACATTTCTGGCAGTACTAGGGAAATCAGTTCCAAGTTTCGTTTTTGCTGGTATTATGCAGTATTTTATAGGTGTCAAGTTAGGTTGGTTTCCTGTTGCTTTTTGGGACGGTTTTAGTTATACTATTATGCCAACCATTGCAAATTCTATGTTTACACTTGCAGTTGCTGCAAGATTTATGAGGACGGAAATGATTGATGTACTGTCATCAGATTATATAACTACTGCTAAAGCAAAAGGGTTAAATAGTTTTGCAGTAACAGTAAAACATGCGCTTCGCAACAGTTTGATACCACTAATAACTGTATTAGGACCATTAACTGCAGGTCTGTTAACAGGTTCACTTGTAATTGAAAAGATTTTTGCTATTCCTGGTCTTGGAGAACAGTTTGTGCGCTCCATTTATGTAAATGATTATCCTATGATTATGGGATTAACGATGTTCTTTTCAGCTCTAATCATTTTAGCTATATTAATTGTTGATATTTTATACGGAATCGTTGACCCTCGTATTCGACTTGCAGGAGGTAATAAATAATGAAATCTGAAGAGTTATCGAAAGAATTATTTGTACCTGCACAAATTGACCCTAACAAAGGTGAAGAAATTACGAGTCCGACTCTTTCCTATTGGAAAGATGCATGGTTAAGAATAAGAAAAAATGTGGGGGCTATCGTAGGTATTATTTTGTTATTAGTATTAGCTGTGATGGCTATCTTTGGACCTATGATGACACCTTACGATTCGTATGAACAGGATTTATCAAGAGCAAAGTTACCTCCAAAAATCCCTGTTCTTGAAAACATTAGTTGGCTTCATTTAGATGGAACCATTCAATTGAATGAAGACCAGCCACGTATTGATATGTATGAGCAAAAAGAAGTAGAAGAGTACTTTTGGTTTGGAACAGATGGTTTAGGACGTGATTTGTGGACAAGAACGTGGGAAGGAACACGAATTTCTTTATACATTGCACTTTTAGCTGCATCTATTGATATGGTTATCGGTGTTGCCTACGGAGGGATATCCGCATATTACGGTGGCAGAGTAGATCTTATTATGCAACGTATCGTTGAAGTATTGATCGGAATTCCATTTTTAATCGTAGTTATATTAATAATCCTTATACTAGAACCAGGCATATTAACTATTACAGTAGCCATGACCATAACAGGTTGGCTCGGGATGTCTCGTGTTGTACGTGGGCAAATTTTAAAATTGAAAAATCAAGAGTTTGTATTAGCGTCAAAAACGTTAGGGTCTAAAGATTCTAAGATTATCATGCAACATTTAATACCTAATATTACAGGCGTAATTATCATCAATACGATGTTTACGATTCCAAGCGCGATTTTTACTGAAGCGTTTTTAAGTTTTATCGGTTTAGGTTTGCCTGCTCCGATAGCGTCATTAGGTACGTTAATTGAAGATGGATTTAGATCATTACAAATATATCCTCATATATTGCTATTTCCATCAATAGTTATCAGTTTGATCATGATTGCATTCAATCTTGTTGCGGATGGGCTGCGTGATGCGCTTGATCCAAAAATGCGTGACTAATAAAGGTAGGTGGTAAATATGGAAAAGATACTTGAAGTGAAAAATATGCATGTTTCATTTGATACGTTTGCTGGTGAAGTCCAAGCTGTTCGAGGTGTTAACTTTGATCTTCATAAAGGGGAGACTTTAGCAATCGTAGGTGAATCAGGTTCTGGTAAATCAGTTACGTCAAAGACAATAATGCGTCTTATTCCTACTCCACCAGGGAGAATTAAAGAAGGAGAGATCCTTTTTGAAGGGAAAGATTTAGCCAAACTTTCTGAAAAAGAGATGCAGAAAGTTCGTGGTAAAGAAATCTCAATGATATTTCAAGACCCGATGACATCTTTAAACCCAACGATGAAAGTTGGGAAACAAATTATGGAAGGTTTAATTAAACATCAAAATCTAAGCTCAAGTGCTGCTAAAGAACGAGCGATAGAATTGTTAGGTTTAGTTGGTATCCCGCAGCCAGAGGTTCGTATAAATGAATTTCCTCATCAATTTTCAGGTGGCATGCGTCAGCGTGTTGTGATTGCGATCGCTCTTGCTTGTAATCCTAAAGTATTATTAGCTGATGAACCCACTACTGCGCTTGATGTAACCATACAAGCACAAATTTTAGAGTTAATGAAAGATCTCCAAAAGAAAATGGATACATCTATTATATTTATTACACATGACTTAGGTGTTGTTGCCAATGTAGCTGATCGTGTTGCAGTTATGTATGGTGGAAAAGTTGTGGAAATCGGTACTGTGGATGAAATTTTTTATAACCCACAGCACCCATATACGTGGGGTCTGCTTAGTTCTATGCCTAGCTTGGAAACAAGTGATGATGAACTCTACGCAATTCCTGGATCACCTCCAAATTTAATTAAACCGCCAACAGGAGATGCATTTGCAGTGAGAAACGAATATGCATTAAAGATTGATTTAGAGAAGGAACCACCAATGTTTAAAGTTTCAAATACTCATTTTGCTGCAACGTGGTTGTTGCATGAAAATGCTCCTGAGGTTGAGCCACCTGCATTTATTCAGCGATTGAAAGAGAAGAAACAACTGTCTAAGTCAGGTTCGAAAGCGAGTGATCACAAATGAGTAAACAAAAGCTGTTAGAAATAAAGAACATGAAACAGCACTTTGAAATATCTAAACATAATGTAATAAAAGCTGTTGATGGTATTTCATTTGATGTATATAAAGGTGAAACTTTTGGACTAGTTGGAGAATCTGGCTGTGGAAAGTCTACTACAGGACGTACGATCATTCGTTTATACAATGCTACAGATGGTCATATTATATATGATGGTATTGATGTGCATGGAAAAAAATCAAAAAGTGATTTAAAAGCTTTTAATCGAAAGATGCAAATGATTTTCCAAGATCCATATGCATCACTGAATCCACGTATGAAGGTTTCTGACATTATTGCTGAAGGTATAGATGTACATGGGTTAGCCTCTTCTAAAGAGGATAGAATGAATCGAGTATACGATTTGCTTAAAACGGTTGGATTAAATGAAGAACATGCAAATAGATATCCTCATGAGTTTAGTGGAGGGCAGCGTCAACGGATAGGTATTGCTAGAGCACTCGCTGTTGATCCTGAATTTATCATAGCAGATGAACCTATTTCTGCCTTAGACGTTTCTATACAAGCACAGGTCATCAATCTTTTGAAAAAGCTGCAGAAGGAAAAAAAATTAACTTATTTATTTATAGCTCATGATTTATCGATGGTTAAATATATCAGTGATCGAATTGGGGTAATGTATCAAGGGAAAATTGTGGAACTTGCTGAAAGCGATGAGCTTTATGAAAACCCGATTCACCCATATACAAAATCACTTTTGTCAGCGATTCCATTACCTGATCCTGAACATGAGAGATCTAGGAAACGTATCATTTACGATCCTACTCAACATCAATACAATAATGGTGAAGCCTCTTTGAAAGAGATTAAACCTGGACATTTTGTATATTGTTCTGAAACTGAATATAAACGTTATAAAGCAGAATATAATTAATATAAATATCACCCATCAATGACAACAATAAAGTCATTCATGGGTGATTTCTTTTAAAGCTCTCCAAATGGAGAGCTTTTTTTTTAGGAATGATTAATAATATAATAATTTGTCCTAATTTTTAGTTATATAAATGTATTAATTTAATATAAATAGTTATGAACACGGTCACATTTTTCGTATTTAGAAAGTTTAGGAAAAAATAGTGCTTATTTTATGAATACTAAATCTCCCCGGATAAAGTTTTTTAAAATACAAAAGCAGATCCGCTTGTTAAATTGTAATGTAGAAAGAGAGTTTTGCTTCATTTGGTTGAGTGCTTTTATTCAAGTGGATCATTTTTCCTTAAAACTATCATAAATTCGATAGATGATGGCAAAAAAAATAAGGGGGAAATAAATGATGAAAAAGGGGTTCAAAATAAGTTTCCTGACAGTTTTAGCTTTAATATTTGTAATGGGGTTAGCTTTAGTCGGATGTTCTGAAGATACGACGACAGAACCAGAAGAGGTTGAGAAGACAGATGATACTAATGATCAAAAAGATGATAATGATGAAGCAAATACACCTGGTGAAGAAATGACAGAAAAAGTATTTCGTGCAAGTTTTCCAAGTGAACCACCCACTTTAGATCCAGGTCAAGCAACTGATACAACTTCATCTACTGTTCTTCGTGGAGTTTTTGAAGGTTTAACCCGTGTTACTCCTGATGGTCCTGCTTTAGCAGGAGCTGAAAACTTAGAAATCTCAGATGATTATTTAACCTATACGTTTACTTTAAGAGATCACAGTTGGACAAATGGTGATCCAGTAACAGCTCATGATTATGAATATGCTTGGAAACGTGTATTGGAACCAGCATTTGCAGCAGATTATGCATATCAGCTTTATTACATTAAAAATGCGGAAGCAGCCAATACAGGAGAAGGAAGCATGGATGATGTTGGGGTAAAAGCGATAGATGATAAAACGCTAGAAGTTACACTTGAAAACCCAACTCCTTATATCATGGAGCTCTTAGCATTTACAACGTATAAACCAGTAAATAAAAAAATTGTAGAAGCTAATGAAACATGGGCTAATGATGCTGGTGATTTATATGTTAGCAATGGTCCTTTCAAATTGGATATTTGGGAGCATGGTAATGAAGTTCAGCTAGTTAAAAATGATGATTATTGGGACGCAGATACAGTACAGTTAGATCGAATCATATATGCTGTAGTTGAAGATGAGGGCACCGTTTTAGCTTTATATGAAGATGGGGAATTAGATTGGGCAGGATCTCCGTTTTCTTCTTTACCTACAGACTCATTACCAATTTTAAAAGATCAAGGATTATTAACTACTCAAATTCGAACTGGAACTTATATGTATAAATTTAATGTAGAAAAAGAACCTTTCAATAATAAAAAAATGCGTCAGGCGTTTGCATACGCAATTGATCGTCAATCTATTATTGACCACGTAGCGCAAGGTGAGCAAATCCCTGCAATGGGGCTTGTTCCTCCAAATATGGAGTTAGTTAAAGAACCTTATTTTCAAGATAATAATATAGAAATGGCAAAGCAGTTATTTGATGATGCTCTTGAAGAGTTAGGATATGCCAGCGCAGCTGATTTGCCTCCATTAGTGCTTAGCCACAATACTAGTGAAGGACATCAAAAAATTGCTCAAGCGGTTCAAGAGCAATGGAGACAGGTTTTTGGAATTGAACTAACACTAGAAAATGCGGAATGGGGAGTTTACCTAGATCAAATTGATGAAGGGGATTACCAAATCGCTCGTTATGGTTGGATTGGTGATTTCAACGATCCGATCAACTTTCTTGAAATATTTAAGGAATTAGGCGGAAACAACAACACTCGTTGGCACAATGATGAGTACACTAGTTTGTTAGATCTAACCTATTCTGAGGGGGATGTAACAACTAGAACTCAACTTTTAAAAGATGCAGAAGCGATCTTCATGGACGAAATGCCAATAGCTCCAGTGTATTATTATACTTATAACTATGTTTCTAATCTTGAAATAAAAGATATCTTCCTTGATAGTTTAGGAAATACGGATTTAAAATGGGCACATTTTGAATAATAATATCATTTAAATAAAACAGACTTTATGACTTTAAGGTATATGGAGAAACTCCATATACCTTAAAGACTATTTAGATACATTATTTGTAAAAATGGAGGTGGCACGGTTTGACTAGGTTTCTTTTACGTCGCTTGATTTTTGTTTTGATCTCGCTTTGGATTATTATATCAGCAACCTTTTTCTTAATGAGAGCTGTTCCTGGTGGACCCTTTTCAGCTGAAAAAAAAGTTCCAGTAGAAATTCTAAAAACTTTAGAAGCGCATTATGGCTTAGATAAACCTCTAGTTATACAATATTTTGATTATGTTAAATCAGTAGTAACCTGGGATCTAGGTCCTTCTTTTAGATATAAAGCGGAAACAGTGAATGATATCATTAACAGAACATTTAAAATTTCGTTAGTTTTAGGGTTAGAGGCATTATTTTTATCCATCGCTTTAGGATTGTTTTTTGGCGTATTAGCGGCATTATATCATAATAAATTTCAGGATTATTCAGCAATGGTAATCGCTGTGATTGGTATGTCTGTTCCTAGCTTTATTCTGGCGGTATTTTTACAATATGTTTTTGCCATACAGCTGGATATTTTTCCAGCAGGAAGATTTGAAACCCCTTTACACCATGTACTCCCCGCATTATCATTATCCGCACTTCCAATCGCTTTTATTGCTCGTTTAACACGTTCTAACATGTTGGAGGTTTTACAGCAGGATTATATTAAAACAGCGAGAGCCAAGGGGTTAAAAGAGAGTATGGTTTTAATTAAACATGCGATTCGCAATGCTATTCTCCCAGTAGTTACTTATTTAGGTCCTTTAACTGCTGGTATACTAACAGGTAGTTTTGTAGTGGAAAATATTTATGGCATCCCTGGATTAGGTACTCAGTTTGTCCAGAGCATAACAAATCGAGATTATACAGTTATTATGGGTACAACCGTTTTTTACAGTATTATTCTTGTGTTAATGGTATTTGTAGTGGATATGTTGTATGGAATTATTGATCCAAGGATTAATATTACAGGAGGAGAAGTTAAAGGAGGGGATGTTAATGAATATTAATAAAACAACCTTAACTCCAGAACATTTTAAACCTTATATAAAAGACGTAAGACAAGCTGAGAAAATTTCCAGGGAAAGTTTAAATTATTGGCAAGATGTTTGGATTAGACTAAAAAGCAATAAATTAGCTATAATTGCTTTATTTACATTGATTATATTAGTATTCGTGGCTATATTTGCACCCATTTTAAGCTCCTATGAGTATCAAGGACAAGTACTTGAAGACAAAAACATAGCTCCTTCGGCTGAGCATTGGTTTGGAACGGATGATTTAGGAAGAGATATGTTTGTTCGTACCTGGTACGGTGCTAGAATTTCACTATTTATTGGGGTTGTTGCAGCATTAATAGATTTGACCATTGGTATCATATATGGAAGTATTGCTGGGTACTTTGGTAGACGAGTAGATGAAGTAATGATGCGTATTTGTGATATTTTGTACGGGATTCCTTATTTGTTAGTTGTGATAATGTTAATGGTTGTATTACCACAAGGATTAGGCACTATGATCCTAGCATTGACGGTGACAGGCTGGATCACCATGGCAAGAATTGTACGTGGGCAAATCCTTCAATTAAAGGAGCAAGAATTTGTATTATCTGCACGTTCATTAGGTGCAAATACAAAACGTTTGTTATTTAGACATTTAATACCTAATGCCATGGGACCCATTATTGTTACGATGACACTAACGATTCCATTAGCTATATTTACAGAAGCTTTTTTAAGCTTTTTAGGGCTGGGTGTTCAGGCGCCGATCGCTAGTTGGGGAACGATGGCAAGTGATGGGATACAGGCATTACGTTATTTTCCTTGGAGAATATTTTTCCCAGCATTTTTTATCAGTGTAACGATATTGGCATTTAATATTTTAGGTGATGGATTACGTGATGCACTTGATCCACGATTACGCAAATAAGGGAGGTGGTTCATTTGGAAAAGTTGTTAGAAGTAAAGGATTTACACGTATCCTTTCAGACTTATTCTGGAGAAGTACAAGCTGTTCGTGGAGTAAGTTTCGATGTGCTTAAAGGAGAGACTGTTGCGATTGTTGGAGAGTCAGGTTGTGGAAAAAGTGTAACAGCTCAAACGATAATGAAATTAATTCCGATGCCGCCAGGGGAAATCAAACAAGGTTCTATATTGTTTAATGGCGAGGAAATTGTTACGAAATCCAAAAAAGATATGTTTGAGATTCGTGGAAAAGAAATTGGGATGATATTTCAGGACCCAATGACTTCATTAAATCCTACTATGAAAGTTGGGAAACAAATTCGAGAGGGACTTATTAAACATCAAGGATTGAGTCCAAAAGCTGCAACTGAAAGAGCGATAGAACTATTAAAGCTAGTTGAAATCCCTCAGCCTGAGAAACGGATCAATCAGTACCCACATGAATTTAGCGGAGGTATGAGACAGAGGGCAATGATCGCAATCGCATTAGCATCCAACCCGAAATTATTAATTGCGGATGAACCAACAACGGCTTTGGATGTGACCATCCAAGCACAAATTTTGAAGCTAATGAAAAACCTCCAGAAACAGATGAATACGTCGATAATACTCATTACCCATGATCTTGGGGTTGTAGCTGACCTTTGTGACCGTATTGTTGTGATGTATGCAGGAAAAGTAGTGGAGCAAGGCACAAAACGTGAGATTTTTAAAAGTCCTCAGCATCCGTATACTAGAGGATTGCTTAGATCAATTCCAAGATTAGATCAAGAAAAAGCAACTTCCTTAGTTCCGATATTTGGCACTCCACCAGATTTAATTAGTCCTCCAAAGGGATGTGGTTTTTGCGATCGTTGTGACGATGCGATGAATATTTGTAAACAAGAGGATCCTGATCTCTATAAAATCTCTGAAAGTCAGCATTCTAGATGTTGGTTAATGCATCCGATGGCACAAGGGGTGAAATTATGAATCAACCATTAATTGAAGTGAAGAATTTAAAAAAACACTTTCAAGTTGGAAGAGGTAAAGTATTAAAAGCAGTAGATGGTGTCAATTTCACTATTCAAAATGGAGAAACTTTAGGAATGGTTGGAGAATCTGGATGTGGTAAATCTACAGTTGGAAGAACGATGCTTCGTTTGTATGAACCTACTTGTGGAGAAATGTTAGTAAATGGGGAAAATATGTTCTCATTATCTTCAAAAGAATTAAAACAAAAACGTCGTGACATGCAAATGATTTTTCAAGATCCCTACGCTTCCTTAAACCCCAGAATGACGGTGCGCGATATTATAGCTGAGCCGTTAGATATACATAAATTAAGTTCAAGTAAGCAGGATCGTGTAAAAAGAGTTGAAGAATTATTAGATTTGGTCGGTTTAAACCCTGACCATGCAAATCGTTATCCTCACGAATTTTCAGGCGGACAAAGGCAGAGAATTGGAATAGCAAGAGCTTTAGCAGTGAATCCTAAATTTATAATTTGTGATGAACCAATCTCTGCTTTAGACGTTTCAATACAAGCACAAGTAGTAAACCTCTTAAAGGATTTACAAAATAAACTTGGATTAACATATTTATTTATTGCACATGATTTATCTATGGTGAAACATATCAGTGATAGAGTCATTGTCATGTACTTAGGAAATATTGTGGAACTAGCGGATAGTCACACACTATACAAAGACCCTTTACATCCGTATACAAAAGCTCTGATGTCTGCCATTCCGATACCTGATCCAGATGTTGAGGAACAACGTGAAGGGACTGTATTAACAGGTGATTTACCTAGCCCGATTAATCCACCAAGTGGGTGTGCTTTTCGTACACGTTGTCCGATTGCTTCTGATAAATGTGAGGAAATTAAACCAGAATTCCAAGAGATTAAACCGGGTCATTGGGCTGCATGTCATTATACTGAAGTATGACAAATCTCTAAAAAGAATCCCCGATTGCAGGAAAGTAACATCCGCAATCGGGGATTCCTCTTCTCTACTTTTTATTTTTCTTCACTTTTATGGGATACTTTATATATAATAGTGTATACATGCATCTAATTAAAAGTTGCGATTGAAATGGAGAGGATGATTCCCATGAATTTTCATCAACTTCATATTTTTTTTACGGTTGCTGAAAAAGGTAGTTTTTCAGCGGCTGCACAATTTTTACATATGACTCAACCTGCTGTAACGATGCAAATACAAGCGCTTGAAGAACACTTTGGTACTAAATTGTTTCATCGTACAACAAAAAAAGTAGTTTGTTCTGAAGCAGGGAAGGCTTTATTGCCGTATGCGAAACAAAGCTTTCATTTAATTAAAGAAACAGATGAGGCAATGTCTAAATTTACACACTCTTTAAAAGCTAGATTACAGTTGGGTGCCAGTCTTACTATAGGTGAATACATTTTACCAAGAATTTTAGGACCCTTCTCATCTGAATATCCAGATATTTCAGTCAGTTTAAAAGTGAATAATACAACTCAAATATTAGATGAAATATTAAAACATAAATTAACGTTTGGATTAATAGAAGCGGAGATTCATCATCCAGATTTGCAAACGGAATCTGTTTTAAGTGACGAACTTACATTAATTTTACCTTCAAATCATCCTCTTTTGGAATTAGATATTATAATGCTAGAAGATGTAATAAAGTATCCTTTTATTTTAAGGGAACAGGGTTCTGGAACTAGACAGGTAATGGAAAAAGAATTATCTAAACATGGGGTTGAAGTAAACGCTATGAATATCGTGATGGAATTAGGAAGTACAGGTGCAGTTAAATCAGCTGTGGAATCAGGTTCTGGTATATCCATACTTTCACATTCATCTGTTAAACATGAAAAAACCTTAGGTTTGTTACATACTAAAACTATCCATGGTATTTCTTTTAAAAGAGATTTTTATTCGGTACATATAAACACTGCTATTTTACCGATTTCAGCCATCACCTTTTTGAAATTTCTTAGAGAACGTGATTTAGGTAAATGGCTATAAGCAACCCCAAAAAGTGAAGGGAAGCTCTGAAGAATAATCCGAATGAAGAAAATAAAATAACAATCGAAATATTCTAAATGAAAGTTGGACTTAACATGAGTAATAGCAATCAATACGTAGATCTTCATACACATACATTAGCGTCTGATGGACTTCATCTTCCAAGCGAAAATGTAAAAATGGCAAAAGAAAAGGGTTTAGCTGGTGTGGCAATTACGGATCATGATACTGTTTCAGGATTAAAGCAAGCAATAGCTGAAGGTGAAAAAATTGGAATTGACGTTGTTCCAGGTATTGAAATTAGTACTGTTGCTAATAAATTGGATATTCATATACTTGGTTATTATATAAATTATGAAGATACCATTTTTTTAGAGCGGTTAGATCAACTTCGCGATGTTAGATCTATTCGTAATGACATGATGATTAAAAAACTGCAAGATCTAGGTATAGAAATTACGATGGATGATGTTTTAGAGCTGGCCCCAAAGAAAAAAACAAGACAAACAGTAGGAAGACCGCATATTGCTGAAGTACTAGTTCATAAAGGAATTGTTAAAACGATTAAGGAAGCATTTGAATTATATCTCGGCAAAGATGGAAAAGCGTTTGTAAACCCTCCACGTATTCATCCCTCTGAAGCTGTGGATTGGATAAGACAAGCAGGTGGTGTTGCCGTGATCGCACATCCTGGATTATATGAAAATGATGAATTGGTCGAAGAGTTAATTCAACATGGGGTAGATGGATTAGAAGTATACCATTCGGATCACAGCTCTGAGGAAGAGGAGAAGTATCTTAGGTTAGCTAATAAATATCAATTGGTCGTAACAGCAGGTTCTGATTTTCACGGTGAACGAAATGGTGAAGTGTTTCATGCTCCAATTGGTGGTAGAAAAATAAATATAAAAGTGTTATCAATGCTGAAAAATAAAAGAAATTAAAATATCATTTGTAAAGAACAGGGGTAAGTAGTTTGATTAGAACCAATATAGGAGTCTTGGTTGTATTATGCTTCATCATAATAATTGTTAGTTGTAGTGATATGAAAGTATCTGATGAAGTATGGGGTAATTATCATAAACTAGATGCTGCTGATGTTATTTCTATTGAAGTATATAGATCTAGACCTACTGCAACACATGACGTTTTTAATGTCGTCTGGTCTAAAAAAATGGATTCAAATGATGATATCTATGATTTTGTACAAGCTATGAAAGGTGCCAAAAAAATATCAAATGATTATGAGAATGAACCTTCAGGGTACAATTTTAGGGTACAACTTTTTGTTAATGATAAAGGTTTTAATGATACCAATATAACTGACCCTAATTCTTCTAAAGTAACTATTAAATTTGATGGATTACATTTATATCATCTCAAGTTTGTGGATGAATATGTCATTTTATTAGATGATGGAGATCAATACTTACTTAGTGATGAAGCAATTGAGAAAATGCACGATTTGATTGACTATGCAATAGTAAACAATATGAAAGAAAATTCTTAATGTACAAAAATAGTATGCCACATTAGTTTGGCATACTATTTATTGACTTTCAAAAACACTCTCAACTATTTCATACACTGCTCCATCTTTTTAATCACTTCTTCTTCAGGTGTGATAAAGACCGTTTTCTGATTGTCGTATATCACATACCCAGGTTTTGAGCCATTTGGTTTACGCACATGACGAATAAGTGTGTAATCAACGGGGACTTGACTTGACTCCTTTGCTTTGCTGAAATAAGCTGCAATCATGGCGGCTTCTTCTAATGTTTTTTCTCCAAACTCGGTACTTTTTATAACAACATGTGAACCGGGTATATCTTTAGTATGTAACCATGTATCTTTGTAACTTGCAAAACGATTGGTTAAATACTCGTTTTGGAGATTGTTTTTTCCAACATAAATTTGTATTCCCTCACTTGAGGTATAACAAGTTAAAGAAGGTTTGTCATTTTTTTTCTTTTTCTTTTTCCCAGTGTTACGTTTTCGAATGTAACCTTGTTCGATCAATTCCTCTTTTATTTCATCTATATCTCCAAGAGAAGCTGAACTCATTTGTTGAAGAATGGTGTCTAAATATTCTACTTCTTTTTGGGTTACTTCAATTTGCTCTTTAACTACTGATACACTATTTTTGCTTTTTGTATATTTTTTAAAATAAGATTGAGCATTTTCTGAAGGTGATAACTTTTGATTTAATGGGATTTTAATTTTGCTCTGATCTTCATCATAATAATTGATCACTTCTATTTCTTTATCTCCACGATTGATTTCATGTAGAGATGCGGTAAGAAGTTCACCATAAATACGGTACATATCTGCTTCCTCAGCTTGCTCTATTGTTCTGTTTAGTTTTTTAAGTTTCTTTATATTTTTATTTTTTTCATTTTGAATTAATTTTAGAAGATCCCCTACCTTTTGTCGCATAATATCTCTTTCAACTTTGCTTCCAAAATACTCATCCAAACATTGATGAATGGAGTTGAAGGATGTCATCTTCCCTTGAACATGTGTAAGCTCTAAAATATTAAATAAGATTTTATTGGAGGTTTCTAAGATAGTGGGCTGATATTGATTATTTTTTAATTGCTGCATAAGTCTTATAAATGTTTTTATTAATTTTTGCTTTTGTTGTTCATTCTTTAGAAGTTCGTTTACTAAACAATTTAATGAAATTTCACACCGACTGACGATTTCCTTTGCAGTAATAGGACTGATCCCGCTAAAGTTATTTAGGATAAACTGCCAAGATTTTTCTTCCTCTCCAAACTCTGTATTTCTAAATAACTCATTCATTTGATCCTCTGAACAATTTAGCGGATTTATTTTTCCTTGATCAGGAGGAGTGATATATTCTGCGCCAGGTAAAACAACTCTATGTCTATTAATCAAGGCATTAATATGGTGGATGCTATCAAAAATTATATTTTTTTCTAAATCTAACAAGATAATATTACTATGACGTCCCATAATTTCTACTACAATGACTTTGCGATTAAAATCACCTAATTCATCTCTTTGTCTAACTTTAATATGAAATATTCGTTCGAGTTCAATCTGGTGAATGGACTCAATAATGCCATTTTCACAATGTTTTCTTAATAACATACAAAACATTGGAGCTTCCATTGGATTACGAGAAGATCCTTCTGTTAAATGTGCCCTAGGATAAGTGGGGTTTGCTGAAAGGATTAACTTTTGATTTTTCCCTTGGGCTCTTATATGTAAACGTATGTCATGTTCGTTGGGTTGATATATTTTATTAATTCTTCCACCTACACAATTTTGAAGTTCGTGTATAAGTGCGTGAATAACGAGTCCGTCTATAGCCATATTTTGTACGCTCCATTTCTTGTTTCTAAATCAATACTTAGTAAAGTTTTTTTGCAAGTATCTCCTTATTTTATACTATATTTGCAAGATTAAAAAGTTCGTTATAAAAGTGATAATTTGTGGCTTGTCTGAATACATTTACCCTAGACAAGGTTTTAGGGAGGGGGACAAGTGATGAGTCAAAGGAAATGGTACCAACTAAGCACAGATGAAACGTTAGAAACATACAGAGTGAATGCCAAAGAGGGGCTTTCTGGAAAGGAAGTAACTAGGAACCTAGAAGAGTTTGGGGAAAATGTGATCATCGAAAAACAAAAGATTTCACCTATTATATTATTTTTAAATCAATTTAAAGATTTTATGGTACTAGTATTGGTTGGTGCGGTATTGATATCAGGGTTGCTGGGTGAATATTTGGATGCTATAACGATCATTGCTATCATTGTTATGAATGGTATATTAGGTTTTGTTCAGGAATTTAGAGCGGAACGGTCCTTACGTGCTTTAAAGGAAATGTCTGCACCCACAGCTAGAGTTATCAGAAATGGAGTAGAGATGAGTATTAAAGCGAGTGAGCTTGTACCCGGTGACTTGATTTTAGTGACTGGTGGTGATCGTATCCCTGCAGATATAAGGTTTATTAATACAAATGGATTACAAGTAGAGGAATCGGCATTAACAGGTGAATCTGTATCTGTGACAAAACACCATGAAACGATTGAAGAAGATGAAGTTCCTTTGGGTGATCAACGAAATTTAGGTTTTATGGGAACTATGATTACGAAAGGAACTGCAAAAGGCATCGTTGTTAAAACTGGAATGGATACAGAAATGGGTAAAATTGCAGATTTGATTCAAAATACAGAATCAGCAGAGACTCCACTTCAACATCGCTTAGAGCAGTTAGGTAAAATATTAATAGCATTATCTATTGGGTTAACGATTATGGTTGTTGTTGCAGGAATATTACATGGACAACCAACGTACGGTATGTTTTTGGCGGGTGTAAGTTTAGCTGTTGCAGCTATACCAGAAGGTCTACCAGCAATTGTAACTATCGCGCTTGCACTTGGTGTTCAACGAATGATAAAACGGAAAGCCATAGTGAGAAAACTGCCTTCTGTTGAAACATTAGGGTGTGCTTCTGTTATTTGCTCTGACAAAACAGGAACGTTAACACAGAACAAAATGACAGTGACTCATTTATGGATGGAAGATAAAATTTTAGAAGTATCAGGGGACGGTTATAGACCTGCGGGAGAGCTAAAACATAAAGGAAAAACGATGGATGTACAAAAAGATTCATCTATTCGGCGTTTAATGCAAATATCTGTCCTTTGTAATAATGCTACTTTGCAAAAAACATCAGATAAACAAAACAAAAAAAGAAACCAAAAGCAACAATCAGACTGGAGCATTGATGGAGATCCTACTGAGGGGGCTTTACTTGTATTGGGTGCTAAAGCAGGTATGACATATTCTTCCTTACAAAACTTATATCAAAGAGAAAAGGAGCTCCCTTTCGATTCAGAAAGAAAAAGAATGTCTGTCCTAGTAAAACATCAAGGTGGAAAGTTAATATGTACAAAAGGGGCACCTGATTTATTGTTAGATCGTTGTTCTTATGTTCTATGGGAAGGGAAAGTAACCCCTTTGAACGAAACATTAAGAAAGAAAATTTTATCTGCTAACGAAGCAATGGCCAGATCTGCTTTAAGAGTTTTAGGTTTAGCTTATCGAGATATAAGAAAGTCAGAATCACAAGATGATGATGAGGCTTTAGAAAATAATTTAATATTTGTTGGATTAACAGGTATGATAGATCCTCCTCGAAAAGAAGTTCATGAGGCTATATTTAAATGTAAAAAAGCAGGGATTAAAACAGTGATGATCACAGGAGATCATCAAACAACAGCGGAAGCGATTGCCAGACAATTAGGAATTGTTTATAAAGATGGTGGTCGTACAATCAATGGAAAACAACTCGCTAAAATGTCAGATGATGAGTTAGATCAAATGATAGATGATGTGAATGTATTTGCCCGTGTTTCACCTGAGCATAAACTAAGAATTGTTAAATCTCTCCAGAGAAAAGGTCATGTTGTAGCAATGACAGGTGATGGTGTAAATGATGCGCCTGCTATCAAGGCTGCTGATATTGGGATTTCGATGGGAATAACGGGAACGGATGTTTCTAAAGAGGCATCTGCATTAGTGTTAAGTGATGATAATTTTACTACTATTGTGTCAGCAATTGAGGAAGGTAGAGGCATTTATGAAAATATTCGTAAATTTATTCGTTACTTGCTTGCTTCGAATGTAGGGGAAATTTTAACAATGTTTATTGCTATGATGATGGGAATGCCGCTTCCTCTAGTTCCTATACAAATTTTATGGGTGAACTTGGTTACCGATGGATTACCTGCTATGGCACTAGGGGTAGATCAAGCTGAGGATGATTTGATGAAACAAAAACCCCGCCCAGCAAAGGAAAATATATTTGGCAGAAGGTTAGGTTGGAAAATTATTAGTCGTGGGATTGTCATTGGGATATGTACACTTGCTGCGTTTTGGATTATCTTAAGAGAAAACCCTGGAGATCCAGATACGTTAGTTAGAGCACAAACGGTTGCATTTTCAACTCTTGTGATGGCTCAACTCATACATGTTTTTGATTGTCGAAGCTCACAGTCAATTTTTCATCGAAACATATTTCAAAATATGTATTTAGTTATAGCGGTGTTATCCTCTGTATTGTTGTTATTAGGTGTATTATATATTGACGCTCTTCAACCTATTTTTAAAACAGTAGGTTTGGGCTTAAATGAATGGTCATTAGTATTAGTATTTGCAGGAATTCCGAGTTTCTTCTTTGGGGCTGGAAGTGTAATTAAAACAATGTTTAGAAAAAAGAAAAGAATCAAATTTAGCTCCAAACCGATGGCAAGGTAACACTTACCCCAGAAAAACAATACCCACAAAAGTGAGGATAAGTCTGGAAGATTAATCCTATTACTTTTGCGGGGCCCAGAATATAAACATCCAAAAAGTGAAGCAAAGCTATGAAGGTTAATTATCTAAAGAACTTTCAAAATCACTTAGTAAGTGGTTAGGAGGTTCTTTTTAATGAGATTGGATTCACAAGCATGGGTATGTAAAATGTATTATTTAAAGTGATTTCGTTTCTGAATACAAAATTAATGTATTAAAATCTATTTTATTACTTGAACAATCATGTTAAATTATTGTAGATTAGATTGAAGGAGTGATTTTAATGGAATTTACAAAAATGAATGGTTTAGGCAACGACTTCATTATTGTTTCGGGGGAAAAACAATTACCAGAAAAAGCTTCAGATTTAGCGATTAAAGTTTGTAATAGATATTTTGGAATAGGTGCAGATGGTTTAGTATATATTCTCCCATCACAAAAGGCAGATTTTATGATGCGGATTATTAATTCGGACGGTTCAGAAGCTGAGCAGTGTGGAAATGCAATTCGTTGTGTGGCAAAGTATGTATACGATCAAGGATTAACAAATAAAACAGAAATTTCAATTGAAACCATTGGTGCGGGTGCACAAAAAGTATGGTTGAACGTAAACCAAGGAAAAGTGAACACCGTAAAAGTGGATATGGGAGAACCAATATTACAAGGGAAACAAGTACCAACTACAATAGATCAAGATGTTGTAGTGAACTATCCTATAGAGGTTGAAGGTAGACAATTTCATTTTACAGCGGTATCGATGGGAAATCCTCATTGTGTGATTTATGTAGATGATGCAGTGAATTTTGATTTAGCAACATGGGGTCCAAAACTAGAAAAACACCCACTATTTCCTAATAAAATTAATGTGGAGTTTGTCTCGATAAGAGATACTTCTTTCATGGATATGCGTGTATGGGAAAGAGGAGCTGGTCCTACATTAGCTTGTGGAACTGGAGCATGCGCAACTGTAGTTGCTTCTGTTTTAAACGAAAAATCTGATCGTAATGCAACGGTGTCCTTAAAAGGTGGGGATTTATTCATTGAATGGAATGAAGAAGATAATCATGTATATATGACGGGTCCAGCTGAGGAAGTGTACCGAGGAAAACTTCTTTAAAATAACCAAAGAAACCTTCAAATCACTAGAATGTGGTGGGGAGGTTTTATTTCAGATTTCTACATTTAAACATGTATATAAAATGAATTTTTTATGAACTTATGATCATTTGTGATAAATATCACATCCTTACTCCTTGGGCGCGCTTACAATTTAAAAAGAAATACCATTAATTTAAGGAGTGTGGGTGGGATGAGATTAAAAGAATTTTTAAGAAGTGGACATAACCCAACATTATTTGCCTCATTTTTATATTTTGATATTAGTTTTATGATATGGGTTCTACTTGGTCCTACAGGTACGTTTATCGTTGAGGATTTAGGACTTTCCGATTTTGAAAAGGGTATGATGGTTGGGATTCCAGTATTGGGTGGAGCTTTATTACGCATTCCTATGGGATTAATGGCAGATCGATTCGGTGGAAAACGTATTGGTCAAATCGGTATGATTTTAACGATGATCCCATTAACATGGGGATGGTTATTCGCAAACAATCTTCCTCAAATTTACATGTTAGGATTTTTACTTGGTGTCGCTGGAGCAAGTTTTGCCGTTGCGTTACCATTGGCAAGTCGTTGGTATCCTAAAAAACATCAAGGTTTAGCCATGGGGATTGCAGGAGCGGGTAATAGTGGTACGGTCATAGCAACGTTGTTTGGACCACGGTTAGCTGAAATGTACAGTTGGCAGGCTGTTTTTGGAATAGCACTTTTACCATTACTCATTGCGTTTGTGGTATTTACTATATTAGCTAAAGATAATCCTAAAGCTGTAAAACCTATGAAAGTTTCAGAATACATGCAGGTGATCAAACATAAACATACATGGTTGTATAGCTTTTTTTATAGTTTGTCTTTTGGTGGTTTTGTTGGTTTAACAGGTTATTTAACTTTATTCTTTTATGATCAGTATGGTGTAAGTAAGGTTACTGCTGGAGATTTTGTTACATTATGTGTTTTTGCAGGTAGCTTTATACGTCCGATTGGAGGGTACTTCGCAGATAGATATGGAGGATTACGTTTATTAGTTTTTTTATTTAGTGGTGCGATGATTACATTATTGATAGTAGGTATGCTTCCTTCAGTTTATGTAGCATTAGCTATGTTGTTTTTAACATTACTATTTTTAGGTGCAGCCAATGGAGCACTCTTTCAAGTTATCCCTGTCCAATTTCCTAAAGAGGTCGGACTTTTAACTGGCTTTGTTGGGGCTGCTGGTGGATTAGGAGGATTTTTCCTTCCCAATATATTAGGTACTTTCAAAGAACTTACTGGAACATACACCTATGGCTTCTGGTGGGTATCTGGGACTATTTTAGTTGCAATTGTTATATTAGTAGTTATGCAAAAAACAAGTCGAGTTAGGAATGCTCAAGTTATGGTTAATAAAGTTTAGATGATCGATAAATCACAGATAAGTGTTTTAATAAATTTAGTGTCAATAAGCTGATAAAAAAGGATTGTCGGAAGTCTATTAAGATTTTATCAACGACTTAAAGCAGTCCTTTTTTTGCTATAACATAAATTTTTAAACAATTACTTATACTGGGTTTTTAATAAGAAGATTTGCTTAATTACTTATCTTTCTACCCGTTTTATGATACATTTAAGTATAATATTTTAAATGTGGGGGATGGAAATGAAACCAGATTTGCGCGAACTACTTAAAAACAATATTATTACCGGTGATGGCGCAATGGGAACCTATTTATATAACCTTGGATTTCCAGTAGGTATTTCGTATGAAGAGTTTAATATGATTAGACCTGATGTCATAGCGGACGTGCATCGTAAATATTATGAAGCAGGAGCTCGTTTGATTGAAACTAATACATTTACTGCAACTAGAGAAAAGTTATCTAAATATGGTTTAGAAAATGAAGTGAAAGCCATTAACCGTGCTGGGGTAGAAATTGCTCGAAGTGCTGTTGGTGAGGATGCATATGTTGTCGGGGCTATTGGCTCCATTCGAGCTGGTCGTCGAAATAACATCACAACAGAACAATTAAGAAAAGATTTTGAAGAACAAGTTGATGCTTTATTAAATGGAATAGTAGATGGATTTATTCTAGAAACTTTTTTTGATTTAGAAGAGGCAATTATACCTATACAAATCATTCGTTCAAAGAGTGATCTTCCAATCATTTGTCAATTTGCTATTGAGGATGCAGGACGTACATCTGATGGGTTTTTTATATCAGAAGCATTTCGTCAAGTTAGAGAACAAGGCGCTGATATTGTGGGATTAAACTGTCGAAGTGGTCCTAATTTGATGTTAAGAACATTGGAGAATGTTTCTCCTCAAGAAGAAGTGCCGTTATCTGTTTTTCCAAATGCAGGAATTCCGGATTATGTGGATGGGGAATATACTTACATGGCTTCACCAGAATACTTTGCTCAAAGTGCATTGCGTTTTGCCAAGTTAGGAGCTAAAATTATCGGTGGCTGCTGTGGAACTACACCTGAGCATGTTAGTGCAATTACTGATGCACTTAAAGGTTTTGATCCACAAGACCACATTCCACTACCTACCAGACCTACTAAAGATTCAATAGTTCATCATAAAACTAGCGTTTTTAACAATATAATAGAAGAAAAAGAACCTTCCATTGTTGAAATTGTTAAACAAAGACATACAGTTATCGTTGAGTTGGATCCACCGAGAGATTTGGATATAAGCAAGTTCATGTCAGGGGCAGAAGCTTTAAAACAAGTGGGTGCAGATGCCGTGACTATGGCAGATAATTCATTAGCAGTGACAAGAATGAGTAATTTAGCTTTAGGACAGTTAATTAAGGAAAAACATGATGTCCGTCCATTAGTGCATATTGCTTGTCGTGACCGTAATTTGATAGGTTCTCAGACTCATATGATGGGGCTGCATGCTCTAGGTATTGATCATGTTTTAGCGGTAACAGGTGATCCGGCTAGATTTGGTGATTTACCAGGTTCTAGTTCTGTGTATGATACTACTTCCTTTGAAATGATTAGAATGATTAAACAGCTTAATGAAGGCATTTCTTTTTCAGGAAGACCACTAAAGCAAAAAGCAAATTTTGTAGTAGGAGCTGCCTTTAATCCAAATGTAAAACATTTGGATAAAGCGGTAAAACGACTTGAAAGAAAAATTGACGCTGGAGCTGATTATATTATGACCCAGCCTGTTTATGACCCCAATTTAATCGAAGATGTATATGAAGTTACCAAACATTTAAATACTCCTATTTTCATAGGGATTATGCCACTTGCAAGTGAGCGAAATGCAGAATATCTTCACAATGAAGTGCCTGGAATACAATTGTCAGATGAAGTAAGAAAAAGAATGGCAGGTTTATCAGGCGAAGAGGGTAGAAGAGAAGGTGTAGAAATAGCAAAGGAATTATTAGATGTGGCTGTAAATTATTTCAAAGGTATTTATTTGATCACACCTTTTATGTCTTACAAAATGACTGCTGATTTAACGCAATATGTATGGGTAAAAACAAATCGTTACGATCATTACTTGTACCCAATCTCAAAATGAATTAAAATAAAATATTGGATGTGTCTAAATGTTACAAAGTATGACTGGTTTTGGTCAAGCCATCCGGTTGATGAAAGGTTATCAAATTCAAATTGATATAAAAACAGTCAACCACCGTTATCGTGAAATTAAAATAAAAATGCCTCGTGAATGGTTGGCACTTGAAGAAAAGTTAAAAACAATCATTCAAAAAAGGATTCAGCGTGGTCGTGTAGAAGTATTTATGACAATAGAACAGCAGGATTCCCACACTGAGCAACAAGTGGAGATAAACTGGCAACTAGCAGATCATTATTTTCAAGCTGCTGATCAGCTTAAAACTCGTTATAAACTACAAGATTCATTATCGCTAAAAGATCTTATGCTTATTCCTGATCTAGTTTCATTGCGTAAAAATCTACCTGATCAAGATGAATTGATGAATCAAATCATTTCGGATTGTTTAGAGGAAGCTTTGCATCAATTATTAGAAATGAGATCGAAAGAAGGAAGTCATTTACGCAAAGATTTAATGAAACGAGTACAAGTGATGGAGGAACTCCATACACAAATTCAGTCTATGGCACTATCAGCAGTTGAACAAATGCGTGAAAGATTATTACAGAGAATTCAAGAAGTTTATGACAAACAATTAGATGAATCTCGTTTTACTATGGAGGTTGCCTTAATTGCAGAACGTGCTAATATAGATGAAGAGTTAACCCGTTTGTTAAGTCATTTTGAGCAATTTAATACATTGTTTAATCAAGATGAGCCTGTTGGGCGCAAGCTTGACTTTTTGATCCAAGAAATGAACAGAGAAGTTAATACGATCGGATCAAAGTCTAATTTTACCGAAATCACAAACAAAGTCGTTGATTTGAAAGCAGAACTAGAGAAAATTAGAGAACAAGTTCAAAATATTCAATGAAAGCCATGATCTTCATATGTATATCAAAGAGGTAATCTGTGAATAGGTAATAGGGAGGAACTGAAATGGGTATAAAACTTATTAATATTGGTTTTGGTAATATTGTTTCTGCAAATCGTATTATTTCTATAGTCAGTCCAGAGTCGGCACCCATTAAAAGAATTATTCAAGAAGCACGTGACCGCCATATGCTGATTGATGCTACATATGGACGTCGAACACGTGCTGTGATATTAACAGATAGTGATCATGTGATATTATCTGCTGTGCAACCTGAAACAGTAGCCCAAAGACTTACAAGTAATAAAGAAGATGAAGACGAATAATTATGGAGAGTGTTATGGATAAAGGATTATTAATTGTATTGTCCGGTCCTTCTGGTGTAGGAAAAGGGACAGTATGTGCAGCACTGCGAAGACAAAAACCTGAACTTATTTATTCAATATCAGCTACTACTAGACAGCCTCGTAAAGGCGAAGTTGATGGTGTGAACTATTTCTTCAAATCAAAAGAAGAATTTCAAAAGATGATACAAAATAATGAGCTTTTAGAATGGGCAGAGTACGTTGATAATTATTACGGAACTCCCATTGATTTTGTGAAAAAAACGATTGATTCTGGTGAAGACATTATATTAGAAATAGATGTGCAAGGTGCTTTGAAAGTAAAGGAGAAATTTCCTGAAGCTGTCTATATATTTCTAGTTCCTCCTTCGATTGATGAGTTGAAAAATCGTATTGAAGGAAGAGGAACTGAGTCAGCAGATATCATAAAACATCGATTAACTATGGCTCAAGAGGAAATTGAATTATTGAAACATTATGATTATGCTGTGGTCAATGATAAGATAAAAAATGCATGTGCAAAGGTAGAATCTATTATTGTAGCAGAACATTGTAAAAGATTTCGATTTATTGAGAACAAAACAAAAGAAGAGGTGTAATGATGTTATATCCATCCATTGATGAAATTGTTGATAGAATTGATAGCAAATATTCACTTGTTGTAGCCGTTTCTAAAGAAGCGAGATTACTTCGAGATGGCAAGCATGTAAAATTAGAAAAAGTAAAATCACATAAATATGTTGGTAAGGCATTAGAAGAGATTTATAATGATCACATTCTAATCATAGAAAACAATTAAAAATACTTCATTTTTTAAACAACCTGAGGGTTGTTATTTTTTTGATTACTCGCGACGATCTCTTCGGGATGTTCCGATAAGAGCTTTTGATCTTTAGGAAAGTAGGGAGATTTATATGTTGAAAAGTAAAACAATCGTACTTGGGATTAGCGGAGGTATTGCAGCATATAAGGCAGCTTCTTTATGTAGTAAGTTAGTTCAAGGTGGAGCGAATGTTCATGTTATTATGACTGAATCTGCAACACAATTTATCCAACCATTAACATTACAAACGTTATCTCGAAATCCTGTAATCGTAGATATATTCGATGAAAAAGATGCGGCTGTCG
Source organism: Chengkuizengella sediminis (assembly GCF_010078385.1). Taxonomy (NCBI): domain Bacteria; kingdom Bacillati; phylum Bacillota; class Bacilli; order Caryophanales; family Paenibacillaceae; genus Chengkuizengella; species Chengkuizengella sediminis. Next base: position 343,740 of record NZ_SIJC01000001.1, on the reverse strand, counting down.
TTTCTCATATCGATTTAGCTGATCGTGCAGATTTGGTATTAGTTGCCCCAGCTACTGCAAATATTATTGCCAAAATAGCACATGGTTTAGCGGATGATATGCTCAGCACTACATTATTAGCTACGATGGCTCCTATCATGATAGCACCTGCTATGAATGTACATATGTATGCACATCCTGCCGTACAAAAAAATATGCAAATACTGGAGCAACGCGGTATTCAATTTGTGAGTCCTGGTACGGGTCAATTAGCCTGCGGGTATGTTGGTGAAGGCAGATTAGCTGAGCCAGAAACCATATATGAGGCTGTACAGCAGCATTTTCTGACTTTTGAGTCTTCTCAATTGCTGAAAGGAAAACGTGTTTTAGTTACTGCCGGGGGGACTTTAGAGCGCATAGATCCAGTTCGATATATTACAAATGATTCTTCTGGTAAAATGGGGTTTTCGTTAGCAGAAGCGGCTTATAAAATGGGGGCAGAAGTCGTGTTAGTCTCAGCAAACACTCATTTAAAAGTGTTAGATGGAGTGGAGAATGTATGTGTTAAAACAACAGAAGACATGTATCAAGCTGTATTAAGCCGATATGATGAGATGGATATCGTGATTAAAGCCGCTGCAGTCGCTGATTATCGTCCCATAGAACAATATGAAAAAAAAATAAAGAAATCAGATGATACTTTAACAATAAGACTTCAAAAAAATCCAGATATATTAAAAAAATTAGGTGAATTAAAAACAAACCAGTTTTTAATTGGTTTTGCTGCAGAAACAAATGATCTAGAAAAATATGCACTTGAAAAATTGAAAAATAAAAATTGTGATATGCTTGTTGCAAATGATGTGACAGCTCTTGGTGCTGGTTTTGGTACAGATACAAATAAGGTGAATCTATATGATAAAATGGGATTAATCGAAGAAATGCCACTCTTATCCAAAGAGCAAGTTTCAGAACAAATTCTTAAAATTGCTGCTTCAAAAATGTCGTAAGGTGGTGATTTTAAACCATGTATGCTCGTGTCATCGTTGATGTTCCTTCAAAACAAACCAATCGTCCATTTGATTATAAGGTCCCGCCATCTTTAACCGATTGGGTAGAAATTGGGAGTAGGGTTGCTGTACGGTTTGGTCCGAGAATGATTCAAGGTTTTGTTATTGGGTTATTAGAAGAAAGCGAAGTTGATGATCGTAAGATGAAAAGCATTGAAAATGTTTTAGATCTTCAGCCTCCCTTAACACAGGAGCTTGTAAAGTTAGCTAAATGGATAAGTCGTAAATATTTATGCAATGAAATTACAGCGCTTCAGGTGATGCTACCAGGCGCATTGAAAGCTAAATACGAAAAATATATTACATTATCTGATTCAACAGAGAAAAAAGAATTTATTGCAAAAAGTGAGATAGAAAATGAAATTATACATTTTATAAAAAGTAAACAATCTGTTGAAATGAATGAATTACTTGACCATTTCCCAAATGCAAGTTTAACTATTAAAGAAATGATTTTAGGCGAGGTATTAACCGAAACTCAAAACATCAAAAATCGTGTCTCTGCTAAAAAAGTTTTAATGGTAAATCCTCCACAAAATATAACATTGTTAGAAAAGTACAAAAAAGAGTTATCTAAACAGGCACATAAACAATTGGAAATTTTACAGTTTTTTATAGAACATCCTAATTCAATACAGCTAGCTGAATTAACCAAAAGATTGAATACTAGTCCCTCGAGTATCAAAGCTTTAGTGAACAAAAAATGGCTGCAATTAGAAACAACTGAAATCTTTCGAGATCCTTTTCAAAAACATGATTTTATCCAAAGCTATCCATTGAAACTTACTGAAGAGCAGGAGAAGGTTTATCAATCCATTCGTCATATCATTCAAGAACAAAAGCAGCAGCTTTTTTTATTACACGGAGTCACAGGGAGCGGTAAAACGGAAGTTTATTTACAAACGATTCAACAGTGTTTAAATCAGAATCGAGAGGCGATTGTACTTGTTCCTGAAATATCATTAACACCACAAATGGTTGAACGGTTTAAAAGTCGTTTTGGGAACTTAGTGGCGGTACTCCATAGCAGATTGTCTCAAGGTGAACGTTATGATGAGTGGCGTAAAATTCAACAAAAAAAAGTGAAGGTCGTCATCGGGGCAAGGTCTGCGATATTTGCTCCATTCACAAATATTGGATTAATTATTATTGATGAAGAGCATGAAGCTTCATATAAACAACAAGATAATCCAAAATATCATGCGATTGAAATTGCAAAAATGAGAAGTGAGGCTCACCAGGCTGCGGTCATATTAGGTTCAGCGACTCCTTCTTTAGAAACTTATTATGAGGGTCATCAATCATCGATGAACTATTTATCGATGCCTACAAGAGTAGCGGGACGTGCTATGCCGCCAGTTCATATCGTTGACATGCGAGAAGAGTTAAAGGAAGGTAATCGAAGCATGTTCAGCCGAGTTTTACATACGGCGATTGAAGATCGATTAAAGAAAAATGAACAGATGGTTTTGCTCTTAAATCGCAGGGGATATTCCACTTTTGTGATGTGTCGTTCTTGCGGTCATGTTGTAAGTTGTCCCCATTGTGATATTTCTTTAACTTATCACATGAATACTCATCATATGCGTTGTCACTATTGCGGTCATGCTGAAAGAGAAAATCAAACTTGTCCTTCATGCTCAAGTCAGCACATTCGATATTTTGGAACAGGCACTCAAAAAGTGGAAGAAAGTCTCACTAGTTTTTTCCCTGGTATAAGAGTTATACGGATGGACGTTGATACTACGACAGAAAAAGGTTCTCATGAAAAATGGTTAAATCAATTCCGAGATCATAAAGCAGACGTTTTATTAGGTACACAAATGGTTGCCAAAGGTTTGGATTTTCCAAAAGTGACCTTAGTTGGTGTGATTGCGGCAGATACAGTGCTAAACCTACCAGATTTCAGAGCCTCTGAAAAAACATTTCAATTACTTACACAAGTTTCTGGGCGAGCGGGAAGGCATGAGCTACCTGGTGAGGTCGTAATACAAACATATAACCCTGATCATTATAGTGTGATTAGTGCGAGTCAACATGATTATTCATCTTTTATGAGAACAGAACTTCAAACGAGAAAAAGAGGTATTTATCCACCTTATTGCAAATTAATATTAATTACTTTTTCACATGAAAATATCAACCTTTTAGTACGTACAGGTGAGACATTTTCAGAATATATTAAAAGACAGCATCTTTCATCCGTTATAGAAGTTCTTGGTCCTGTAGCTTCGCCCATTCCAAGGAAGAAGGATAGATATCGTTTCCAATGTTTGATAAAATATCAAGGAGGGTGGGAAACGATAAACTTGGTTCACAAAGCGGTTGTTTCATTAGAAGAAACTATAAAACAAACTAAACTGCAGATAAGTATAGACGTAGACCCACAAATGTTAATGTAATTATGAATTTATAAAAGGTAGGTGATTGACATGGCAATTAGAGTCATTGTTAAAAATCCTGATCCGATTTTAAGGGAAAAGTGTAAAGAAGTTACAAAATTTAATAAAAATCTTCATAAATTATTAGATGATATGGCTGAAACGATGTATGATGCACCTGGGGTAGGACTTGCAGCTCCTCAGATAGGAATATTGAAACGTGTAATTGTACTTGATTCAGGTGAAGAAGAGGGACCGGGGTTAATTGAGTTGGTTAATCCAGAAATCGTTAAAACTTCAACAGAAAAAGAAGTAGGACCTGAAGGTTGTTTAAGTATTCCGTCTATCAATGGGGATGTAAATCGTTTTAAATCCATTACTGTAAAAGGCTTTGATCGAAATGGTAATGAAGTTGTTTATGAAGCAGAGGATTTTCTAGCCCGAATATTCCAACATGAAATTGATCACTTAAACGGTGTTTTATTTACAGATATAGCAGAAACCATTTATGAAAGGGAACAACCAAACAATGTCATTGATTAAACAAATACGTATCGTTTTTATGGGAACACCAGATTTTGCTGTTCCCTCTCTTCAACTTTTACTTGAAGAACAATTAAATGTAGTCGGAGTAGTAACGCAACCAGATAGACCTAAGGGGAGGAAGAGGATTCTAACACCTACTCCTGTGAAGGTAGAGGCGTTAAATCACAATATTCCTGTGTTTCAACCTGAAAAAATGAAAAATCCAGACGCAATAAAACAATTGAAACAATTGCAGCCTGATTTAATTATCACTGCGGCTTTTGGACAAATTTTACCAAAAGCGGTACTAGAAGTCCCTCGTTTAGGATGCATTAATGTTCATGCCTCTCTTCTTCCAAAGTATAGAGGAGGTGCTCCAATTCATCATGCAATAAAAAGTGGAGAAGCAAAAACAGGAGTTACCATTATGTATATGGCCGAAGGCTTAGATACAGGGGACATGATTAGTCGAGTAGAAGTGCCTATTCTTGATCAGGATAATACAGGAACGATGTTTGAAAAACTAAGTATTGCTGGAGCGGAACTGCTAAAAACAACTTTGCCTAAACTTGTAGAGGGTAATATTCAACCCGAAGTTCAAAATCATGAAGAAGCTACTTTTGCTTCAAATATTAAAAGAGAGGATGAACTCATCGATTGGGGAAAATCTTCTAAAGAAATATTTAATCATATTCGAGCTTTAAATCCTTGGCCAGGCTCTTATACTTTATGGGATGGAAAAGTGCTAAAGGTATGGGAAAGTTTAAATCCTTCTGATAACAGTTCAAAGTCTGATTATGATAAGGAAACATTACCAGGAACAGTAGTTCAGATGACTTCTAATGGTATAGAGGTGATAACTGGAGACGGAACGATCTGGTTAACACAAATTCAACCCGCTGGTAAAAAAAGAATGGATGTGGGGCAATTTAGCAAAGGAAGTATGATTCCAGAAGGCACACTACTTGGGAGCTGATTTATATGACTTCATCAAATACAACGACATCAAAAAAGAAAAAGCCTACAGCTCGTGAGCTAGCCATGAACATTCTTACAAAGGTTGATGAGAAAAAGGCATATAGTAATATTTTATTAAACGAATCATTAAACAAATTTAACTTAGAACGGCAAGAGGCTGCTTTAACAACTGAAATCGTATATGGCACGATTCAGAGAATGAATACAATTGATTATTTTTTAAACCAATTCGTAACGAAAAAGGTAAAGAAACTGCAACCATGGGTGCGGAATTTATTACGTTTAAGTTTTTATCAGTTGTATTACTTAGATCGAATTCCTGATCATGCTGTTGTAAATGAAGCTGTGAACATCTCTAAACGTAAAGGACATCGTGGGATTTCAGGAATGGTCAATGCAGTTTTAAGAAACATCATTCGGAAAAAAGAACAATTAGAATTGCCTAGCACTTCAAATATTGTGCAACACATATCCTTAAAACACTCACATCCTGAGTGGATGGTTAGACGTTGGATTCATCAGTTTGGTGAAGAGTTGACTGAACAAATATGCGAAGCGAATAATGGAACTCCTCATGTGAGTGTAAGAGTAAATACCCTTAAACAGGATAGAGATTTTCTAATAAATGAGATGCAACAAGAAGAAATACAAATATCTCCTTCGACTATTTCGACAGACGGCATTGTTGTTGAAAGTGGAGGGAACATGGCTCATAGCTCCTGGTTTAAGGAAGGTAAAATTTCTATACAAGACGAAAGTTCGATGCTTGTTGCAGCAGTGATCGATCCTAGGCCGAATGAAACCATTCTTGACTGTTGTGCTGCTCCAGGTGGAAAAACGACACATATGGCAGAAAAGATGAAAAACACAGGAGTCATTTGGGCAAATGACATCCATCCACATAAGGAAAAATTGATTGATGAACAAGTAGAAAGATTGCATTTAAAAAATATCAAAACATCGGTCCAAGATGCAGCCCTATTAAAGCAAAAGTTTGAGAAACATTCTTTTGATCGTATATTGTTGGATGCACCCTGTTCTGGATTAGGTGTGATCCGTAGAAAGCCAGATTTGAAGTGGGTAAAAAGTGAATCAGATGTTCAGGAAATAACACAAATACAATTAGATATACTGAGTAACATAGCTGACTTAGTAAAACCTGGAGGCGTACTAGTATATAGTACTTGTACGATGGAATCGTCGGAAAATGAACATATTGTTAAAGCATTTTTAGCACAAAACCCACAATTTTCCATAGATCCCTCTATTGAGAAACTTTTACCACAGGAGATATATCATCAAATCAAGTTAGAAGAGGGAATGCTTCAGGTGCTGCCGAATTATTATCATTCGGACGGTTTTTTTATTGCCCGTTTACATAAAAATGAGAATATATGATAAAATAGACTGAAACTTACCCAAAAAAAGAGACAAAGAAATTATCACTTTATAAACAAGGTTGTGTGAAAATGAAACCCTTTATTTATGATTACACCCTAGAGGAATTACAATCATGGGTAAAAGAAAATAAACAACCGACATTTCGGGCAGAACAAATTTACGATTGGTTATATGTTAAACGCGTAAACAGTTTTGAGGAGATGTCTAACATACCTAAACAACTTCGCGAAAAACTAGAAGCGGATTTCAACTTTGTAACTTTAAATGAGATAACAAGGTTCGAATCGAAAGATGGTACAATCAAATTTTTATTTGAGTTGCAAGATAAAAATGCGATAGAAACCGTTATTATGAAACACGATTACGGCAATAGCATTTGTGTTACAACACAAGTTGGTTGTCGAGTAGGTTGTACTTTCTGTGCATCTACTTTAGGAGGATTAAAAAGAGATTTAACAGCTGGAGAGATTATTGCACAAGTGGTACAGGCTCAGCAAAGATTAGATAATACAAATGAACGTATTAGCAGCATCGTGATTATGGGTATTGGAGAACCTTTTGAAAACTATGATCATATGATGAAATTTTTAAATACGATGATACATGAAAAAGGCCTAAACATCGGGCAGCGACATATTACTGTTTCAACGAGTGGGATTGTTCCAAACGTTTATAAGTTTGCAGATGAAAAAACACAAATTAATTTAGCGATCTCAATCCATGCTCCAAATGATGCACTTCGTTCAAGTTTAATGCCTGTAAATCGACGTTTTCCGCTTCGTGACTTGTTGAAAGCTTGTAAATATTATATTCAAACAACAGGTAGAAGAATTACCTTCGAGTATGCTTTAATTGGAGGTAAAAATGACCGACCAGAGCATGCAGAAGAATTAGCTGATGTATTGCAAGGGATGTTATGTCATGTGAACTTGATTCCTGTGAATCATGTACCAGAGCGGGATTATATTAGGACACCTAAAAAAGATATATTTGAGTTTAAAAAAATTTTAGAACGTAAAAAAGTGAATGTGACCATTCGTAGAGAGCAGGGTCATGATATAGAGGCGGCTTGTGGTCAATTACGTGCTAAACATATGGAGTCAAGTACGAGGTGATATAATTATGAAATCAACCAATAAAACGGATGTTGGACGTACTAGAGCAGTCAATGAAGATCGGGCTGCAGTACAAACCGAGTTAAATGGGTTTACTCTTGCAATTGTGGCAGACGGAATGGGAGGACATCAGGCTGGGGATACAGCAAGTCAAATTACGATTGAAACGATTCAAGAAAGTTTGCAATCTTTAGAGGTTAACATGTCTGTTGAAGAGTGTGAGATGTCCATCCGAGAAGCCATTTATCTAGCAAATGCAAAAATATATCAACTTGCTTCAGAAAATGAAAAATATAAGGGTATGGGAACCACTGTTGTGGTTGCACTTGCAACAGTTGAATTGATTTTAATTGCACATATCGGGGATAGCCGAGCTTATAAGTATACTGATGAATCTATGATACAACTAACAGAGGATCACTCTTTAGTAAACGAATTAGTAAAAAGTGGACAAATTTCTCTTGAAGAAGCAGAGCAACATCCGAGACGTAACTTATTAACTCGTGCTTTAGGAACTGAAGAATATGTTACCATCGAAATTCATCGTCATGAGTGGCTTCAGCATGATTTATTAATGTTATGTAGTGACGGTTTAAGCAGCTTAGTAAGTCAACAGGACATGGTTCATATTTTAAGCAAAGAACAAAATATTGAACATAAGGCTAATGAATTAATTCAGCATGCGCTTGATGCAGGTGGAGATGACAACATTACTGTTGTTTTATTAGTAAATGAATAAATTGAAAATGCTGAAATTATTATACACAAGTAAAGAGGTGAAAAAATGATTGGACAGCAATTAAGCGGTCGATACGAAATATTAAATCGCGTTGGTGGCGGCGGAATGGCGCTTGTATTTAAGGCACATGATAAACTATTGAACCGTATGGTTGCCATCAAAGTACTTCGTCAACAATTTGTTTATGATGAAGATTTTATTCGTCGTTTTCGTCGAGAAGCTCAATCTGCTGCATCACTTTCTCATCCGAATGTTGTAAGTATTTATGATGTAGGACAGGAAGATGATATTCATTACATTGTAATGGAATACATAGAAGGTAGCAATTTAAATGAAGAAATTAAAAATAGGGCTCCTTTTCAAGTAGATGAAGCCATACATATTACTTGTCAAATTTGTGATGCGTTAGATCATGCTCATCAAAATCAAATTATTCATCGTGATATTAAACCTCATAATATTTTAATTGGTAAAAATGGGCGTGTTAAAGTGACGGACTTTGGGATTGCACGTGCGGCTTCTTCGTCTGAAATTACACAGACTGGCTCTGTTCTAGGATCTGTTCATTACTTCTCACCTGAACATGCAAAAGGGGTTACACAAGGTGCCAAATCTGATTTATATTCACTTGGCATTGTATTGTACCAAATGTTAACGAACAAACTTCCTTTTTCAGGGGAAAGCCCAATTAGTATTGCTTTAAAACATCTACAAGAGGACGTAGAAGAACCTCGAAAAGTGAATCCGTTGATCCCACAGAGTGTGGAAAATATTGTACTAAAATCAATGCAAAAAAATCCTGAGCAGCGTTATCAATCTGCTAGTCAAATGTTTCATGATTTAGAATCATGTTTATTACCTGAGAAAATGAATGAAAATAAGGTACAGTTTAATGATGATTTAGATGATGAAGAACATACAAAAATCATGCCTGTCATCGGTTTAAATCGGAAAGTTCAGGAGATGGATCACGATGAAACCATAACCCCTGAACATAGAGAAGGTCGAAAAAAAAGAAATCGTCTTGGTTGGATAAAACCAGTTATTTGGACTTTTACTACAATTATCATTTTATTCTCAGCTTGGTTTGGTGTAAAAGCAGTGTTGGGTATGCTTGATGTATCTGACGTAGAAGTACCTAATGTTGTTGGTAAAACTTTAGAAGAGGCAACGAAGGAGTTAGAAAACGTTCAATTAAGAGTGCTTGATCCAGTTCAATATGAGTATGATGATCAAGTAAAAGAAGGAATCGTGATTGATCAATCGGATAAAAATAAGACGGTAAAGGTGAACTTCCCTATCACTCTCACTGTTAGCCAAGGACAAGAAACAAAAATCATGCAGGATTATAAAGGAATGCAGTGGGTGGATGTTGAAAATGCTTTAAGAAAAATTGGATTTTCTGATGAAGATATTAAGATGGAAACGGAATTAAGCGATGTACCTGATGGTGAGGTAATCAGCCAATCTCCTGAAGCAAATATAAAATTCAATCCAAATGATGTTGTTGTCTCCTTCATAGTAAGTGAAGGGTTAGGTAGCGTTACTATGCCTAATTTAATTAAATATAGCGAAGAAGCGGCAGTTAATACTCTTGAACAAAAAGGACTTAAAGTGATAATTGAAAAAGATTTTGATTTAAATGTAAATGAGGGTTATGTATTTAAGCAGCATCCTTATGAACCAGAAGATACCCTCAAAAAAGGTGAAGAAATTACTATATTTGTTAGTAAAGGTGAACCTGAAGATGTGAGGAGAACAAATTATCGTGTTTTCGTTGAACCTGAGGTTCAAGGTGAAGATTCAGTCATTGAGTTTAAAATAACTGATGCCCTAGGTACGGATCGCATTGGCAATACAAAAACGATAAAAGAGGAAGAGACTTTTTTTGTACCAATTGTATTAACTTCTGATTTACCTGATGGTAAAGCTTATATTAGTGTTTATCGTGATGCAAAACATTTAGGAACATATGAAGTGAAATATGATGATTATAAATAAAAAAAGGAGGGTTCTGATTAATTTATGCTAGAAGGAAGAATTGTAAAGGCATTAAGTGGATTTTATTATGTGAAACCTCATCAGAACGGAGAACCATTGGTCCAATGTAGAGCAAGAGGGATTTTCAGAAAAAGAGAAACCCCTCCTTTAGTTGGAGATTTTGTTATGGTTGAATTATCAGAAAACGGTGAGGGCACAGTTCATGAAATTCTTCCAAGAATTAGTGAATTAATCCGTCCCCCTATAGCCAATGTGAATTTGGCAGTACTTGTTTTTTCATTAGTAGAACCTAAACTAAATTTACAGTTATTAGATAAATTTTTAATTCATATTGAAAAAGTGGGTCTCGAAGCGATAATTTGTTTTTCTAAATATGACTTATATGCTTCAGATGAGCCTAAAATATTAGATGAGTTGATTCAATATTATGAAAAAATTGGTTATCCGGTTTTGTTAACAAGTAAGAAAACAAGTGAAGGTCATGAAGAACTTTTAGGGCATATGGCGAACAAAACCAGTGTATTTTCAGGGCAATCAGGTGTAGGTAAATCCTCTCTTTTAAATGCCATTATCCCCGGGTTGGAATTAGAAACGAAACAAATAAGCTCAAAACTTGGAAGAGGTAAACATACGACTCGCCATGTTGAATTACTTGAATTGAGTAACGGAGGTACCGTAGCTGATACTCCTGGTTTTAGTTCATTAGATTTTACGAATATTGAACAGGAGGATCTGGGTTTTTATTTTAAAGAGTTTAGAAAATATATTCCAAACTGTAAATTCAGAGGGTGCTTGCACCAGCATGAACCTAAATGTAAGGTTATTGAAGCTAAAAATGAAGGGGAAATTTCATCTGATCGTTATGGACATTATCTAGGATTTTTAGATGAGATTAGCCAGATGAAACGGAGGTATTAACATGTTACGTATCGCACCATCAATATTATCAGCAGATTTTTCAAAGTTAGGACAAGAGGTTCAAGAGTTAGAATCCTCCGGTGCAGATTGGATTCATGTGGATGTGATGGATGGGCATTTTGTTCCTAATATTACAATGGGACCTTTAGTTGTTGAAAGTATTCGTCCACATACTTCACTTCCTCTTGACGTACATTTAATGATTCAAAACCCGGATGTTTATATTCCTGATTTCGTGAAGGCAGGCGCAGATCTCATTACTGTACATGCTGAGGTGTGTCCTCATTTACATCGTACGATTCATCATATAAAAGATCTTGGTGTAAAGGCTGGCGTAGTTTTAAACCCAGCTACTCCTTTGACTGTTATTGAGCATGTAGTTCATGAACTGGATTTGGTATTATTAATGACAGTTAATCCTGGATTTGGAGGACAGAAATTTATTGAATCTATACTCCCCAAGATTAAACAGCTTAGAGAGATGAGTCTTAAAAATGGATTAAAGCTGGATATTGAGGTCGATGGTGGAATCAATATGGATACAGCTCCTTTAGTCATAGAGGCAGGTGCTAACGTGCTTGTTTCAGGAAGCGCGATATTTAATCATGACAATAAACAAGAGGCAATTGAACAACTCAGAGGTGGAAAATAATTTCAATTATTTTCTATAGGTATGTTGGAGGCTTATCTTACATATATAATGAATAGCGCTAAGTATTTGGATTTGTTTTATTTTTTTAAAACCATAGTCAATTTTTTGTTTGTTATGAATATACTATATTTAAAGTCCATGTACTTATGGTCAGTTCATTATGTATCCTGGGAGGGGTAGGGATGAGATTTTATACCTTTAAACTACCAAAATTTTTAGGCGGGTTTGTGAGGATTGTTTTAAATACGTTTAATAAAAAATGATCACTATGTTCTTCAAGAACTGAAAAAAGCACCCTGCAGAGGTGCTTTTTGTCAATGTCATTTTTTATGCACGTTCAACTAATCCAGATTTTAATGCTCTAGTACTAACATAAACGCGCTTTGGCTTACCATCTACAAGGATTCGCACCTTTTGAACATTAACTCCCCAAGTACGTTTCGTTTTATTGTTAGCGTGAGACCTGTTGTTTCCCACGCCTCTTTTTTTACCAGTAACATAACATTTGCGTGACATTCCTACACCCCCTTAAAAAAATCCTGAAGCATATACGTATTCATAAACACTTTTACTATGATATCACAAAAAAATTGAGATAGTCAATGAACTTTATAGAAAAATGGATTTATTTATATTCACGAGTATAGTACAATGATAAAGTCCATATTTCTGTAGAAAAAGGAGTGGATTGAAGATGACAATTCAACTTGTTAATGAGTATGGAAAGATTATAATGACAAGTGAGGTCATAGCAACCTTAGCCGGATCGGCTGCATTAGATTGTTATGGATTAGTAGGCATGGCTTCTCGTAGTCAGCTTAAGGATGGGATTGCAGAGCTCTTAGGCAGAGAGAATTTATCTCGTGGTGTATTGATTAGGCAAGAGGGTGAACAAAATGATATCCATATTGACCTGTACATCATCGTAAGTTATGGTACTAAAATCTCAGAAGTTGCACATAACATACAAAATAAAGTGAAATATGTTTTAAATGATCTCATAGGGCTTGAAGTTCATACTGTAAATATACATGTGCAAGGGGTTAGAGTATCCCAATAGAAAGGGAGAGTAACATTGAGTAAAGTTTTCATTAATGGTACAGATTTTATGAATATGGTTTTGTCTGGGGCGAACGTCCTTCATTCAAATGTAGAAAAAATCAATAGTTTGAATGTGTTCCCAGTTCCAGACGGTGATACAGGTACGAACATGAATATGACTTTAACATCAGGTATTGAGTATATTCAGTCAAAATCTTCGGACCACATTGGGGAGATGGCAGAGGCTTTTTCTAAAGGTTTATTAATGGGGGCACGTGGTAATTCTGGCGTCATCCTATCGCAGTTATTTCGTGGATTTACAAAAGCAGTTCAAGAACGAAATGAGATCAATGTAGTACAATTTGCAGCAGCATTACAACAAGGTGTGGATACTGCATATCAAGCTGTTGTGAAGCCGATTGAAGGCACGATCCTAACTGTTGCAAAAGAATCTGCAAAACACGCTCTGTTTATATCTCACCAAACGGATCAAGTTATTGAATTATTAGAGGAAGTGATCAGTGAAGCCAAGCAATCGTTAGCTAGAACGCCTGATTTACTTCCTGTATTAAAACAAGCTGGAGTAGTAGATTCTGGTGGGCAAGGATTGGTATTTATTTATCAAGGGTTTATTGAGGCTCTAAAAGGAAATTTTCATGTGGATAATGAGATAAATCATACCGATTCTCAGCAAATTACAACTAACAAGCCGAAACCAGCTCAATCAAGTATAGCTACGGAAGATATAACTCATTTTTATGATATGGAATTTTTTATTCATTTATCTAAGGAAGTTATTTTTGATGAGTCTGTATTAAGAAAAAAACTAGCTGAAATTGGTGATTCCATCGTTTTAATTCCTGATGATGATTTTGTAAAAGTTCACGTTCATTCCAATTCTCCTGGTGATGTATTAAATTTAACGATTCGTTATGGGGAGTTAACTCGTCTTCACATTCAAAATATGCGTGACCAACATCGTGAAATTGTGGAAGAAGCGGGTAGTATTCAAGAAAACGAGACTTTCAATGAAATCGATGAAACATCCGTTGAACCGAATTTGGAACCTAAGACCTTCGGAATGGTTACTGTTTCATCAGGCGAGGGAATTTCGGATGTGTTTAGAAGTATTGGAGTTGACTATGTTCTTTTTGGTGGTCAAACGATGAATCCTAGTACTGAAGATCTTGTGAAGGCTGTAGAAAGTATTCATGCAAAATATGTATTTATTTTACCTAATAATTCAAATATCATTTTAGCTGCTCAGCAAGCGAAAGATCTAATTGAGGATAAAGAAGTCATCGTTATTCCATCAAAAACAATACCACAAGGATTGTCAGCAGCGTTAGCATTGCAAGATATGAATGATTCTGACGAGAATGAAAAAATAATGAATCAAGCGATTCAGGACGTTCATTCTGGTTGTGTGACGATTGCTATACGAGATTCGCAAATGAATGGAATCTCCATCAATGAAGGGGATTATCTAGGAATACAAGAAAATCAGATTGTAACTGCTTCCAATGAAATTGTAGATACATCTAAGGAATTGCTTAAACAAATGATCACCCCAGATAATGAAATGTTAACGGTGTTTACAGGTGAAAGTGTGATTGTACAACATACTGATTTATTAATACAATTTGTTGAGGAATTTTACCCTGATATTGAAATTGAAGTCATTGAAGGTGGACAACCAATATACGATTATATATTTTCTGTTGAATAATAATAAAATGAGGTGATTGTGTGTCTAAAATTCGATTTGTTACAGATAGTACATCGGATATCCCATTAGAAATTAGGGAAAAATACAACATTGAGATGGTACCGTTAAAAGTTCATTTCGGTCAGGAAGTTTTTTTGGATGCCATTACAATTCAATCTAACGAGTTTTATGAAAAATTGGCTGGAAGTGAAGTGTTGCCTACAACGTCTCAACCGTCACCTGTAGATTTTTTAAAGGTATATAAAAAAATCTATGAAGAAGATCCAAACTGTACAATTATTTCCATTCATTTGTCTTCAGCTATGAGCGGCACATATCAATCTGCTGTATTAGCAAAATCTCTACTTGATGAAGAGTCAGATCTTCGTATTGTGGATGCGAGATCAGCTTCTTATGGAATTGGAGTATTGATGATTGAAGCAGTTAAGGCTTATGAAAATGGGAAAAATGCAAAGGAAATCTTGGAGGTAGTTGCAAAACTGCGACAGGATATGAGAGTTTACTTTTTAGTGGATACATTAGAATATTTGCAAAAAGGCGGTAGAATAGGTAAAGCTGCCTCCGTAGTAGGCTCATTATTAAATATTAAACCGATTCTTTCCATTGATGATGAAGGAGAAATCACTTCAATTGATAAAGTTAGAGGCAAAAAGAAAGCCATTAATCGAATTGTTGATCTTTTAAGAGAAGACTTTTCAAATACAGAAGATGTTGACATGATTATGATACATTCTAATGATGTTTCTAGTGCAGAAGATTTTTCACAACTTTTAAAAGAGCAATTTCAAGTACATAACGTAAAGTTTACATCTTTAAGTCCAGTTGTAGGCACCCATGTTGGTCCTGGGACGCTTGCTGTTATAATGCGACCTCGTTCTAATGAATAATTTACATCAAATCCCGCTCCAAGATGTTCATGGATTAGGTGCGACGAGAAGTAAAGATTTAAATGCACTAGGTATTCATTCTGTTTCAGATTTAATTGAGTATTTTCCTTTTCGTTATGAAGATTATCGTTTGCGAGACCTCTCAGAAGTAGAGGATGGAGAGAGAATTACATTACAAGCAAAGATTTATAGTTTGCCGCAAGTTCAACGATATGGGCGAAATAAATCAAGAATGACGTGTAAAATGATGGTGGATGATCAATCTATGATTACAACCGTATGGTTTAACCGGCACTTTCTTAAAGATCGTCTTATTATCGGTAAAGAAATTATAGTATCTGGGAAATGGGACAGAAGAAGGCAGGTTTTGACTGTTTCAGAATCTGAATTTCCTGGTGCTAATTCCCCTCAAGCTGGTGCATTACAGCCTGTTTATTCTGTAGGAGGGTCTATCACTCAAAAGTGGATTCGGAAAGTCATCCATCAAGCACTTCAACAATATAGCGGACTCATTAAAGATCCTATACCAGCATTTTACAATGAAAAGCATAATTTGATTCCTCGTAAACAAGCCATCATGTCCATCCACCATCCTCAAAATGTTTTAGATGGAACAGAAGCAAGGCGACGTTTAGTTTATGAGGAGCTTTTTTTATTTCAGCTGAAACTGATGATCTTTCGCTCAACATCACGATCAAAAGCGGATGGTATTCAGCACGGTTTTGAATCTGAGGACATACGTAAGTTTGTGCGTTCGCTCCCGTTTCAGTTGACAGATTCACAAAAAAATGTGATCGCTGAACTTCTCTCTGATTTACGTCAGCCTTATAGTATGAACCGTCTGTTACAGGGAGATGTGGGTTCAGGTAAAACGGTTGTAGCAGCATCAGCTTTGTATGCAAATTTCAAATCTGGTTTTCAGGGTGCGATGATGGTACCTACCGAAATACTAGCTGAACAGCATTTTCAATCGTTACAAGAGTTATTTGCACCCTATGGGCTTGAAATAGGATTGTTAGTCGGTAGTTTAACGAATAAACAACGAAAAGACGTTCTTGCATCATTACAATCAGGTCTCATTGATATCGTGATCGGTACTCATGCTTTAATACAGGAAAATGTCCATTTTAGAAACTTGGGGTTCGTTGTAACAGATGAGCAGCATCGTTTTGGTGTCAATCAACGAAGTGTATTTAGGCATAAGGGGTTGAACCCTGATGTTCTTACAATGACAGCTACACCGATTCCTAGAACGTTAGCTATTACTGCTTTTGGGGATATGGATGTATCTACATTAAAAGAGTTGCCAAAAGGTCGAAAGGAAATTAAAACATATTGGGTTAAACATAATTTGATGAAAAGAGTGCTTGCTTTCATTCAAAAGGAACTGCAAGTTCATCGTCAAGCTTATGTTATTTGTCCATTGATTGAAGAATCAGATAAGATTGATGTACAGAATGCAATAGATTTACATGCAGAAATACAAGAGGTTTTAACGGGTTACAAAGTAGGATTATTACACGGAAGGCAAGTTGCGGACGAAAAAGAGCAGATCATGTCACAGTTCAGTGAAAATGAAGTGCATGTACTCGTATCTACAACGGTAGTAGAAGTTGGAGTCAATGTGCCTAATGCTACTGTCATGGTCATTTATGATGCAGATCGTTTTGGTTTATCACAGCTACACCAGTTACGAGGGAGAGTTGGAAGAGGACAAGCCCAATCATATTGTATACTTATTGCCGACCCCAAATCAGAGATGGGTCAAGAGAGAATGCGCTCTATGACGAAAACGAATGATGGTTTTGAAATCGCACGTATGGATTTAGAATTAAGGGGACCTGGTGACTTTTTTGGTACAAAACAAAGTGGAATGCCTGAGTTTCGAGTTGCAGATCTAGCTCATGATTTTGAGGTGTTAGAGATGGCACGAGAGGATGCAGCAGAGTTAGTGAAATCAGAGGAGTTTTGGACTGCTGCTAAATATTTACCACTTCGTGAACTTTTGGAAAAGGATCAGTTATTAGAGAAGGAATTAGACTAAATATTCAAGTAGAGCGGTTGTTTGAAATACAATCAAAGAAAAGTGAGCGACTCGTTATTCTTTACAGTTTGAATGGAAAGAAACGTAGTCGCTATAATCATTTTGGGATGGGTTCAATATACGTTACGGCAAAGTAATTTTGTTTATCGGTCCAGAAATTACGCAAGCAAAGTCCTACTTTGACTAATGCTTGTTCGAATTCTTTGAGGTCGAACTTATAAGAATTCTCTGTATGAATCGTTTCTTCGGAAAGGAAAGAAAAAGTTTCATCCCCAATCTTCACTTCTTGATTCGTTTTGCTGATAAGGTGCATTTCGATTCTATTTTTATCATTGTTGAAAAAAGCATGATGTGTGAATTGTTCCACTTGAAAATTTGCATGAAGTTCTCTGTTCATTCGGTGTAACAAATTTTTGTTAAACTCAGCGGTAATGCCTTGTGAATCGTTATAAGCTGCTTCTAATAAAAGGGGTGATTTTTTTAAATCAATGCCAATAAGTAAACCATCATGGTGGTTTATATTTTTGGCTAATTGGCACAAAAACTTCTCCCTGTCATTTTCTTCTAAGTTTCCAATCGTTGATCCAAGAAATAAAATAACTTTTTGTTCTTTTGAACTCTGACATAGAAACGATAAGGCTTGTGTATAGTCGGCACGAATTGCTTTTACATCCAATAAAGGAAAGGTATCGAGTAATTTTTCAACGGTATTATTCAAAGCTTCTTGAGAAATATCAATGGGGACATATCGATTTCCTCTTTGCAAAGATTCTAAAATTAGTTGTATTTTTTCTTCACTGCCGCATCCTAACTCAAATAGTGGAGAGTTATGACCAATCAGAGCACAAATATCAGAATGAAATGTGGTCAAGATCTCTTTTTCTGCACGGGTTAAATAATATTCGGGTAAGGTGGTGATCTGATTAAAAAGTTTGCTGCCTCTTTCATCGTAAAACCATTTGGGATGTAACTGTTTTTGGTCTTGTCTTAATCCCTTTAAGACTTCTTCTTTTAAAGAGGAGATAGGAGGATTCAAATCAAGGATCATATGGTTTGGTTGCATCATATTATCGTTCCTCCTTAGCTAAACGAATGCCACTAAACTGCCATCTTTTATCTGGGTGGAAGAAGTTGCGATAAGTTGCTCGAATATGATTGCAAGGAGTAGCAATGGACCCACCACGTAAAACCATTTGGTTGCTCATGAATTTCGCATTGTATTCTCCTAATGCCCCTTCTGGTCTTGCGCTTTGTGGATAAGGAGTATAAGGGCTGGATGTCCATTCCCAAACTGTACCAAAAATGGTTTTGTCTGATTCGTAACTTTCATTAAAAAGAAGGTTTTCTAGAAACTTTCCTTCAACTGGTGCATTTCGAAATGCAAGTTCCCATTCTTGTTCGGTAGGAAGGCGATTACCGGTCCATCTTGCATAAGCATCCGCTTCATAAAAGCTAATATGTGTAACAGGTTGTTTTTTTTCTATGGGTTTTAATCCAGAGAGTGTAAATTGAAACCAAGTTCCGTTTATGTATTCCCAATATAGTGGTGCTTTCCACTTTTGTTTTGTAACAGTTTCCCAGCCATCAGAAAGCCAGTTTACGGCTGTCTCATAACCGTTATCTTCGATAAATTCAAGATATTCACCATTTGTTACGGGTCTGTTGGCGATTGAAAAAGGATATAGATAGTGTTTGTGAGCAGGTTGTTCATTATCGAATGAAAAATCTTGATTATTGGTTCCAATTGTTGTAGCTCCTCCCTCAAAATAGTCCCATTTTAGGGGTAGGACTGACGTATATTCCGATGGATTATCAATATCTTCTTTATAGGCAGGCTTTAATGGGTTAATTGAAAAATTATATTTAAGATCAGTAATTAAAAGTTCTTGATGTTGCTGTTCATGGTGAATGCCTAATAGAATTAAGGAATAAAACTTTTCATCTAACTCATCACTTTGATTTAAAAGTCCAATGATTTCTTCATCAACTGCACGCCGGTATTCTAGTACTTCTCTTACTGTTGGGCGAGAAATAAGACCCCTTTTTGATCTTGGAAACGGTTTACTTAATGTTTCATAGTAGGAATTAAACAACTTCCTTGCATCTTCTAAGTAATAGTAATACCTAGGTGTATAATCCATTAAAATAAAGTCTTCAAAAAACCAGGTTGTATGGGCTAAATGCCATTTGGGAGGACTTACATCTACCATGCCCTGTATACCAAAATCCTCAGTTTCTAAGGGTTCAACAATTTGTAGTGATAAGTTTCTTGTATACTGGTATTTCTCTAACAGTAGATTACTTCTTTTTGTTTGATTATGAATAACGATCCCTCCTTTTTGTTGGCTGAATTAGCAGCGTATTATAATTAAAAGAATATATGACTTCTGTAGATACATTATGAACGAATATGTAATCTAACTAAATAAATACGAAGGTTGAGTACTTGTTGCTAACATTGTTACATCATATCCAGCATTCTTATAATGGCTTGGTAACTTAAATGAAGGCCAAATCCTAGTATGATAAGACTTGCAACAAAAGAGATCCATTTAAGTGTGCTTGGTTTAAGTGATTTTCTCCCAAAGTGAACGGTGAGAGCTAAGTTTAAGTTCCACAACCCTATCCCTATAAAAACAGCACTGCTGATAAAGAATGCTTTGATTTTGTTGTCGTCGTTAAAGGTTTCACTTAACACTGATCCATATATACCTAGCCAAAAAAGAACATTTAGGGGGTTAAAAGCAGCGATAAACGCTCCTGTTAAAAATGAATCCATCAATCCAGTATGGTTAGAGTGGGTCCATTCATTAACCATTGTTGATTCTTTTTGCTTTCTTAAACTTTGTAAACCTGTATGCATCAACACCGCCGCACCGAAAATAATGAAAGTAAGCTGAATCCCCTCTAAGGTTAACAGTTGTGCAAATCCCTGGTACATGAGGAACATTAAGATACAATCAGCAGTCATTCCGCCTGCGCCTACAAAGAGAGACGGCCAGAATCCTTGAGATAATCCTCTTCTAAGAATTTCAATATTAATCGGCCCAATGGGTGCTGCGATGGATAACCCAAGAACAATATGTTTAATTAAAAGTAAGGACATCTTTTTACGCTCCTTTATAGCCTGTCTTTATAGTAATTAGTTATATTAGGAGAATGTAATATTATGCCAAGAACAATCATGATTTGTATGAGCACACCACAAATGTATTAAAAAATGAGTTAAATAAATCTGGATTTTCCTTACTTGTAATTTGTTGTAAAGTTTTTGATTTTTCTTTTCATTTATAGGTACATATTTAACATCTTCATCATAAACATTGCATTATGGAGGTGTGATTAATGGGCTATCAAGAATATGGAATACCCAAAGCACTGGTGGAGCGTGTGAAGAAAAAATTGCAAAACGATGTATACTTAGAACGAGTAAAAAAGGCATTAGAGGGTGTTACAAAAAAAGATCTGCAAAGTCGTACAAAAGTGAAAGCTCTTTTACAAAAAGCGTCCAAAATTTTAGGCATCAAAGTTGACACAGTAATAAGCAATAAAATCATTAAATTTGTAATTGATCAAAAAATTGATCCAAACAATACATTTCATATGATAAAGTTGTGGGGAATGTTTAGGTAAAAATTAATGAAATAGCAACCCATTTACGGTCCCTCTTATGTGTCTAATGAGAAGGGATTTTTTTTGAATCGTTTTACTCCTCCCGTTATATCCATTTGGATGTAATGGATTTTTTGTTTTAGGTAGACAATTTGAAATGAAGTTGACTTTTTATAGACAAATAAATATAATGTTTATAAATAAACAAACAAAAATAATTAAAATCTATTTATTTATAGATAAAGGTGAAAGGTGTTTATAAAATGAAAAACTCAGACTTATTTTGGAATGCGTCACTTGAAGAAATGAAATGTGGATTTAAAGAAGAAGAGGAATATTATACATGTTTGCTTTGTGGTGAAAAAGTGGAGAAGGGGATTATTTATCCTAACGATGGTATTTTGTATGAGGCTAGCAAGTATATACGAATTCATATAAATCGAGTTCATCAATCGGTATTTGATTATCTTATTGCCATGGATAAAAAAATTACGGGTCTAACGGATCACCAAAACACGTTGCTCCGACTCTTTTATGAGGGGAAAAATGATAAAGAAGTTCAGAAGGAAACTGGAATAGGAAGCGCTTCTACGATTAGAAACCATCGTTTTGCTTTAAAAGAGAAGGAACGTCAGTCTAAAAGTTTTTTAGTGATGATGGAGCTTTTAAAAGAAAATGACAAAAAAGCAACTAATTTTGTTATCCCTCATCAAACAGCAACTATGGTGGATGATCGTTATGTTGTTACTGAAAAAGAAAGTGCAGATATCTTAAAAAAGTTCTTTCCTGAAGGTACTGATGGTCCCTTAAAAACATTTTCAATGAAGCAAAAACATAAGTTGGTTGTTCTGAGAGAAATCACTAAAAAAATTGAAAGTAAACGAATCTACACTGAGAAGGAACTGAATCAAATTTTGGCTACAGTGTATGATGACTATGTGATTTTAAGAAGGTATTTAATTGAGTATGGCTTTTTAGACAGAAAATCAGATGGTAGTGAGTATTGGTTGAAGGAGGGAGAAGAGATGTTGAATAGAAAAGAAGCGGTACAAACCTATATGGATACAAAAATGGAAGCGGGTGTGTATCAGATTAAAAATAATCAAAATCAAAAGGTTTTTATTGGTAGCAGTATGAACTTGAAATCTATGAACGGGAAACAATTTCAACTGGATATGGGTAGTTACCCTATTAAAAAATTGCAAAGTGATTACAAAAAGTATGGGAAAGATGCGTTTTCTTTTGAAGTATTAGAGCTCTTAGAACATAAAGAGGATGAACATTTAGATAAATGGGATGTTTTGAAAAAACTTGAGGAAAAATGGCTAAGTGAATTACAGCCATATGGAGATAAGGGGTATAACACGAAAAAATCGAGAAAATAACATACCAGAATAAATGAATATCCTTGAACGTGAAAGGAGGTGAAAAAAATGAGCACAGGACAAGAATCAATTTTAGAAAAAGAAATGAAAGAACAAAAAAATGAAAAGGATGATGATAAATTAACCAAAAGTATATTAGAAGGACCGATTGTCCCCATAAGTTTAAAACTAGCGATTCCTATATTAATCGCAAATGTTTTGACGCTTGCTTACAATATTGTAGATACATTATTCGTTTCAGCAATTGATAAACATTCAACTGCTTTAATAAGTGGTTTGGGACTGATTTTCCCTATTTTTGTTTTTATTATGGCTATATCCAGTGGCCTTTTTATTGGAATAAGTGCATTGGTTGCTAGGGGGATTGGTGAGAAAAACAATAAGTTACTTGATAAAACTGCAGATTCTGGATTGATGTTGGGCTTATTGATTTCCTTGTTGACCATTTTGTTTGGATATTTGTTTAGTGATAACATTGTTCAAAAATTAGCTGGTACCGAATTAAGTATTGAAGCAATGGATTATGGACTTACCTACTTATACTTCCTGTTACCTGGTTTAGGTTTTATACTAGTGACACAAGTATTATCTGGAATTTTACAAGGAGAAGGATTAGCTAAATATGTTGCCTTCTCAATGCTTATTTCAACACTATTGAATATTATTTTGGATCCGATTCTTATATTTGGTTTTGATATGGGGCTTGCAGGAGCTTCCCTAGCCACAACAATCTCAATCATGGTTAGCTGTTTATATGTTATGTCCATATTTAAAAAGAAGTCAAACATAAAAGTGAAATGGGGGATAGTTCATGTTGACAGGAAAGTTATTGGTGAGATCCTTAAGATTGCTATACCAGTTTTATTAGTGACGGTAACTTCGGGTGTAGGTTTAGTATTCTTGAATTATATTGTAAGTTCGATTAGTGAGAGTGCAATGAATTCTTGGTCATTAGTAGGAAGGAGCGATGAGATTTTTAGAATGGCTGGCTTTGCTTTTGCTACCTCTACGATTACTTTAGCTGGACAGAACTTTGGTAGAGGTAATTTAGAAAGGGTTAAACAAATTTATAAAACAAATGTGGGTTTAGGTCTGATCTGTTGCTTGTTATTGGCACTGATATATAACTTAGTCGCTTATCCTTTATTTTCTTTGTTTTCATCTGTACCAGAAGTGGTAGATAACAGTGTAACCCAAGTTAGAATGCTTTCTTTAACTTTTCTTGGCGCAATGGTATCACTTATTTCCATATCTATTTTCCAGTCAACAGGTAAACCTTTGTTAGGGGCTTTATTAAACTTTGTCATTGTCATACTTCTGACTGTTCCATTGGCTTATGTACTGGTTTATCAATATGATTTGGGGTTGTATGGGATTTTTATATCCATTGGCATCGTTAACGGATTATTTTTATTTATCTCGTATTTATTAACACAACTTTATTTGAAAAAATTGAAATTTAAAAATATAACTAATTTGTAATGACTAAGAAATCCCGTTCTTTGTATCATATCGGGATTTCTTCTTCAACAATATGTTAATGCCATTTCTTTTGTTTTTTCATTCTGTTTTGTAATTTCCGCACGTCTAGGCATTGGATCCCATTCGTCTCTTTTATCTAACCAAGTATTTGTAAGTATTTTTGGACTTTCTTTTTGCCACTGCTGAATCCAATCTTCAGGCAGAGTAAGGTATGGTTTTTCTATAAGAGAATGGATTAATGGATGATCTGTCATCACCATCCACAGCAAACTCCATGCCCTTGGTACAACACGATAAATATCGTATCCTCCGCCACCGAGTGCGATCCATTTTCCATTGCAGTATTCATGAGATATGTTATGAATAATTTGGGGCATTTTGAGATAAATATTCATGCTGCAATGTATGTGTGAAAGAGGATCATATACGTGTGCATCACAGCCATGCAAGCTGACAATGACATCTGGTTTGAAGCTCCTCACAATTCTTTCCAATGTTTCACTGAAACATTTTAGCCACGATTCGTCCTCTGTATACGGTTGCATAGGAAGGTTTAAATTATATCCAAAACCGCTATCTTCGCCTCGTTCGGTTACATACCCTGTACCTGGAAACAAGTATTTGCCTGTTTCATGTATTGAGAAAGTAAAAACCTCTGGATCCGCATAAAAAGACCATTGCACCCCATCTCCATGATGCACATCTGTATCTACAAACAATACCTTTGCACCATAATTTTTACGGATGTATTGAATGGCAATTGCGGCATCGTTGTATACACAAAAACCAGCTGATCGATCTGGCATGGCGTGATGCAATCCTCCTCCTAAATGAAGAGCGTGTGAATATTGTCCTGACATGACTTGTTTACTTGCTTCTATTGAGCCTCCAGCCACGATAGATGTAATTTCATGCATGTTTACAAAATGAGGTGTATCACCTTTATCAAGTCCAAACTTTTCAGCCTGAGACAATGCATTTTTTGATGGGGAAGGGGAGCTTAATCCCTTCACTGCTTGAATAAACTCGGTTTGATGTACAGCATGAATAGATTCATCTGAAGCTGGTTTTGGAGTGATCA